>NZ_JBEXHU010000004.1:0-413898 GCF_040608175.1 Micromonospora sp. NPDC005206 | reverse complement strand
GACGCTTGACCGGATCGAACCGGTCCTTCCGTTGAACGGGCTGAGAGCAACGACGAGCGCATGGGGAAGCTGCGGCCAGTTGTCGTACATGGACGTCAGGACCCCGCACCCACTCCCACCTGGCGCCATCACCTGGTTGACGATCACGTTCGACGTGCTCGTGCCCTGCCCAGCGCCAATGCCGGTCCTCTTCACCCTCACCTACACACAGGCAGGTGACACCGCCATCTCTGACCTGGGCGGTTTCCCCGATTTAGGCAACGTTCCCTACACCCGATGCACCGCCAGTCCTGGCTAACTCGGCCGCTGTCGGGACGGCCGGATTCGGGCCGATGACCCCTTGACCCCCAGGCAACCAGCACTGCCACCTGAGCTGCTATTCCATGGCCCTTGACCTAGGGGTGCGGTCCGCCATCGTCCGAGCTTGTCCACTGACGTCCGCACCGATCGTCACTCGGTTAGTCACCCAGGGTCGCCCGCCTCGCCCACCCGCACAACATCCCCACGGGTCGCCCGCCATACGTGCGGGGGCAACGCCTTGTTGAGCTACAAGCGCTCGCTGAGTAGCAGTTGCCCGCCGCCGACCAGCATCGCCGCGCCCGCCAATATCATCAACACCCCAAAGAGCCTGTCGAACACAATGAAGAAAGCGCGGCGTCGAGCCAGTCGGTCATCCGTCCACCGGAAGGGACTAAGCGGACGCACAATCTGCATCGATAGATCTATATGCTTTGTCGCGATGCCGCGATAGTCAGTCGCGAGGGCCGCTCCAATCACGATGAAGAGCACTCCCAACAAAAGCCCGAGCAAAACCCGCCACATTACGATGCCTCCGCCGAACGGCTCCCGGGCGGCCCCGCCGACACAGCGAGACTAGACGACATCCTCAAGCCATCCCGATGCTCCTATGGAGGTCAAGGGGCGAGGGCAGCGAAGTCGGCGAGCAGGGCGGTGTAGACGTCGCGGACGATGTAGCGCTTGAGGCAGCGGAGGATCTCCTGCTTGCTGAGGCCTTCGGTGATGCGGCGGTGGACGTAGGCGCGGGTGCGCTGGTCGTAGCGCATGCGGCAGAGCGCGATGGTGTGTAGGGCGTGGTTGGCGCCGCGGTCGCCTCCTCGATGCAGGCGGTGGCGGCGCACCCTTCCTGAGCTGGCGGGGATGGGTGCTGCGCCGCAGAGGTGGGCGAGGGCGGCTTCGGAGTGCAGCCGGTCGGGGTTGTCCCCGGCGGTGGTGAGCAGCTGCGCGGCGACGTCGGGGCCGACGCCGAACAGGGCTGTGGTGCGGGGTGCCGCCTTCGCGACGATGGGTGTCACCTGTCGGTCGAGGAGGGTGATCTCGTCGGTGAGGGCGGTGACCCGGCGTCCGAGTCCGACCAGGGCTGCGGCGGTGGCGTGCTCCGGTTCTTGGAGTGTGGCCGGGTCGTAGATCAGTGCAGCGCACCGGCTGACCAGCGTGGCGGCGCTGGTCCTGGTCAGGTGGGCTCGCAGAGGTTCGGGGGCGGCGGCGACCAGGCCGCGCATCTGGTTCAGGGCGGCCGTGCGGGCTTTGACCGCTCCTCGGCGGGCGACCCGCAGGGCGCGGATGGCCTCGACCGGCCCGGTGCGGGTCTTCGGCGTGCCCATCGCGGTGCCTGCAAGGGTTGCCCGGGCGGCGGCGATGGCGTCGATCGGATCTGACTTGCCGTGATTGCGGCGGGCACGGCGGTCGGGCCGGTCCACCTCCACGACGGCGATCTTCTTGCTGGTCAGGTAGCGGGCCAGGCCAGCGCCGTAGCTGCCGGTGCCCTCGACTCCCACGGCAGTTACCCGGCCGAAGGAGCGCATCCAGGCCAGCAGGTCTGCGTAGCCGGCGGTGGTTACGGGGAACTCGGCGTCGGCCAGGAGGCCGCCCGTGCTGTCGATGACGGCGGCGTGGTGCGTGTCCCGATGGGTGTCAACACCACCGATAACAGATCGTCTCTTGGCTGCCATGCTGGTGAGGTCCGCCTTTCTCGTCTGCGTCGAGAATCCTGTGGACACGTCACCGGTCAGGCGATGCGGACAACACAGTGGTGGGCGCCTCTCGCACAGGCTCCTATCAGGTCACGACGCCTGACCGGTGACATGCAGGTCGCGGGGCCACCGAGCTGGCCGACGAATCGGGATGAGGACAGCAACCGTCGGTCTGCCGGTGAGTCAGACCAACCCAGCGACCCACCCCACCATCCTCACTGTCTGCCGCCGACCCGCCCTCCTGGGAAGCGGGCCGCCGCCCGGTCCGCCACGTCAAGACGGCCTTGACGCAAGTTCGGGCGCTGGCGGGCCGGGTGGTGGTTTGCTCGGCTCGCCCGGGTGGCGGGATGGCCCTGCGCAACCACCCACGGACCGCGACCCGCCGACGGACCCCCGGCCATCTCCGAGTCGTTGCGCCCCCGCCGGAGGCGCGATAACCGCGACCAACCCGCCGCCCCGACCCGCCGCGCGGACCCGGCGTGCCCTTCCCTGCGCCGCGCCGATCGGGCGCGGCCCGGCCGGCTGCCGGCCCACGAACCTCAACGACCCTCGGCGCTACCGTCAGCGGCGGCCCCTGGGCTTCCCGCTCTCCGCGCCAGCCGACGGGCGATGGCGTGGCTGGCCCCGACCGGCTAAGGGAGGGGTCAGACGCGCGCCCAGGCGGCGGCGCGTGCGGCCCGTCTCGGGCCGCCTTGAAGACGTACAGAAAGTTTGCACAACATCGCCGGCGGTCGGCCTGTCGTGTCACGGCCGATGCTTGGCATTCGCGTCCCACCAGACGCTTGACATGATCCTCAGGACGATCCCGGAGACCCTTACGGTCCGCGGCAGGGCCGGCTCATCGCAGCACGAGCGCGACGCTGATCAAGCGGTGCTGACGACCAAGACGGCACTGCGCTGGCTCAGAGCCGAACCCACTCTCCGAGTCGTTCGGCTGGAGCACCTTCGATGAATGCCGTGATCGCCGCCATTGCCGTCGCCACGCTGGAGACGAAGTCACCCGAGAATGTGCAGTCGCCGCCGAACACCGGCACGTCGATGGTTCTCATCGCGGGCAGCCTTCCATCCCCACGGAGAAGGCGGCAGTCGTCTGGCGACTCAAACAGGTGCATGACCCCGTAGTCCCCTCTGAACGAGAACGTTAGGAGGGGGTAGTCCACCTCGACGCGGCGCACCTCCGTGTATCCCTCCCCGGCGCGCAGAAGGTGCTGAAGCCGGGACATGAACCCGTCGGCGTTAGACCGGGTCTCCGTGGCGGCCAGGTCGCCACTCTCGGGATCGATCGCGGTCCAGGCCACGTCCATGTGTGTCTCCATCAAGCGGGTCAGCAGTCGCACGTGGTGTCGCACATGAGCGGATGGGTGCGTAAGCCCACCGTCACCACCGCTCGATGGTCACTGAAGGTACTCAGGATGATCGAGTAATCAAGGCGGACTTTCGTGCATGTTCTGGGACGGATTCGTCAAGCGTGTGGTGGGACTAGACACGCCGGCAGCCCGGCCGCCCTCGCCTGGCCAGCGACTGGACACGGGATGGTGCGCGGGCTGGGTCGCTCCGTAGCCTGGCGACATGGCCGCCCTCGTCGACACCGCCCGGGAAGTTGCGCGACACCTGTTGGAGACGCCGTTGCCCCGTCGATGGAGTCACGTCCAAGCGGTCGCTGCCAAGGCGGACAGGATCAGCTCAGCGGTACCGGCCGAGGATCGAGAGGTGCTTGTAGCATCGGCGTGGTTGCACGATGTGGGCTACAGCCCTGACCTGGTCGACACCGGCTTTCACTCGCTTGATGGTGGTCGCTGGCTGCGCCGTGAGCGGTTCAACGAGCGGATTGCCGCCCTGGTGGCCCATCATTCCTGTGCGTGGCTGGAAGCTGAGGAGCGTGGGCTAGGCGAGGTTCTTGCTGCCGAGTTCCCTCGGGAGGAAACCGCGGTGACCGACGCTCTCTGCTGCTCGGACATGACGACCGGGCCGGATGGCCAGGATTTCGAGGTGTTGGAGCGGCTGGCGGAGATCCGTTCGCGGTACGGGCCGGAGCACCTGGTGACCCGCTTCATTTGCCGGGCGGAACCAGAAATGGTCGCTGCCGTGCGGCGGACTCAGCACCGTCTGGTCGGCGGCGTCCATCAGCCGATATAGGGCTCGGGACGATCCTTGTAGCCGTGGGTGATGCGCAGCAGGGTCGACGGGTGAATGTCGAGCGCGGCCAGCTCGTCGCGGGCCACCCACCGGACGTCATGTGACTCGTCGCTCGGGGTCGGTGTGCCGCTGACCGGTACGGCACTGAAGCAGAGCGAGAACTGCTGCCGTACCTCGCCGTCTGAGTACTCGATGACGTGGCCAGGATCGGAGTAGACACCAACCATCCCAGACACTTCGACGCTGATGCCGGTCTCCTCGCGGGTCACTCGGCAGATCAAACTCGTTCGCGGTTCGCTGATCTTCGCCCCGCCAAAGGGCGGCAGGTCCCGCGAGGTCCCGTTGCCGGACTCGGTGGCCGGCAGGCTGGAGCAACACACGCGAGACTGCCCGCCAATTGCGGTGACCCTGCCGTGGGAGACGCTGACCGGCGAACCGCGAACCGTAGAGCTGTACCTGACGACACCCGCCGGCCTGGCGCTGTCCCGCTCGATGTTCAACTCCGGCGTCTGGAAGCCCGCGATCCGGGCGACCGGCATCCCCGATGACCGACACAACGGGATGCACGTCCTGCGGCACACCTACGCTTCGGTCCTCCTGGACGCCGGAGAGAGCATCAAGGCTCTGTCGGCCTACCTGGGCCACGCGGACCCGGGCTTCACCCTCCGGACTTACACCCACCTACTGCCGGCCAGCGAGGATCGCACCCGCCGGGCCATCGACAAGGCACTCGGTGGAGACCAGGCCGGCGAAGGCGCTCCGCAAGCCCTTGACGGCCTGGACACGGCATGATCATGGTTCGTCGGCCTTGGCAGCGCCCTGAGACGCAGGTCAGAGGCCACGCCGTCTCTACTTCCAGCGGAAGTGCACGAAGAGTCGGCCGAAGTTCTTGGAGTCCTTCTCCACCCGGTGATAGAGCTGCTTGACGTCCTTCTGGTCGAGGAACCGCAGCACCCGCTTCTTGAGCTGGCCCGATCCCTTGCCCGGGATGATCTCCACGAGGGTGGCCTTCTTCGCCACCGCCTCGTCCATGATCCCGCGTAACGCGCGGTCGATGTCCTGGCCCTTGTTGAAGATCTCGTGCAGGTCCAGCTTGAGCTTCATGCCGCAGCCCCCGGCCGGTCAGGTCCCATGTCCGCCATCCTAGGCACGCCAGGCGGGGCGCCCGCCGGACGACGACGGGGCGGCCCCGAAGGGCCGCCCCGTGCACGTCACCGGTCCGCGTTCAGCGCGTACCGCCCAGGCGGGTCTCCACCCGCTCCAGCGCGACCCGGTAGTCGTCGTTGGCCGCGTACATCGCGGCGGCGATCCGCAGGTGCCGCAGCGCGTCCGAGTGCCGGTTCAGCCGCTCCAGCGTCCGGCCCAGCACGTGGTGCGCGTAGTGGTCGCTCGGGTCCCGGTCGACCAGCTCCCGCAGCTGCTCCTCGGCCCGGTTGAGCTGAGCCGACTGGAAGTACGCCCGGGCCAGCAGCTGCCGGACCGCCGCGTTGCCGGGTTCGGCGTCCACGATCGGCTCCAGCAGTCGGGCCGCTCCGCTCGGATCACCTGTTTCGAAGAACATGGTCGCCCGCCGGTAGTCCGCCAGAAGATCCATCTGCCCACCTCCTCGGGTCGCGCGCCGTCACTGTTCCGACGCTGGCACAACGCTGGGCGTTTGGCGACTGTTCCCCGGGTCTCTTTCCACCCTCGGCGGGTCAGGTGCGGGCGTCCCGGCGTCCGGTGGACAGCTCCCAGGCGCGGACGCCGCCGACGATCCCCGCGGTGTTCGGCACCACGACGACGTCGTCGCCCATCCGGGCCAGCTGCTCGGGCCGGATCAGCCGGGAGTTGCCCCCGCCCAGGTAGAGCCGGTCCCAACGGAACACCGGGCGGAGCCCGTCCACCACCTGCCGGATCCGCCGGGACCAGAAGGCGTCGCCGAGCCGGCGGCGCTCCGGCTCGCCCACGTACGTGTCGTAGGTGGTGCCCCACCGCACCGGCGCGTGGGACAACTCCAGGTGCGGGGCGAGCACCCCGCCGTCGAAGAGGGCGCTACCCAGCCCGGTGCCCAGGGTCAGGACCAGCTCGCATCCGGTGCCGGCGACCACCCCGGCGCCGTGCACCTCGGCGTCGTTGAGCACCAGCGCCGGCACCCCGAACGCGTCGGCCAGCGCGCCCCGCGCGTCCCAGCCGGACCACTCGGCGAGCAGGTCCGGATCGACCCGGCTGCGTGGTCCGCTGCGGGTCACGTAGTGCGGTGTGGTCACCACCACTCCGTGCCGGATCATCCCGGGCACGCCCACGGTGAGCCGGTCGGCCGCCGGCAGCCGCCCGCCCAGGTCGAGCAGGGTTCGGACGAACAGCTCAGGCGGCAGCGGGTACGGGGTCGGCACCCGCAGCGGCCGGGCCCGCATCGTGCCGGCCTCGTCGAGTACCGACGCCTTGATGCCCCCGCCACCGCAGTCGATCGCCAGTGTGGTCACCACGTCGTTGAGTCTGCCCGCTGCCGCCCGGCCGTATGCCGGCGGCCGGATAGGCTGCCGTCCTGATGAGCGCCACGATGATCGTCAAGGACCTGGCCGCCGGGCACGGCGACCGCCCGCTCTTCGCCGGATTGGACCTGGTCGTCGCCCCCGGCGACGTGGTCGGCCTGGTCGGGCCGAACGGCGCCGGCAAGTCGACGCTGCTGCGTACCCTCGCCGGGTTGCTGCCGGTGGAGGCCGGCAGCGTCCGGCTCAGCCCGCCCACCGCGACCGTCGGGCACCTGCCGCAGGAACCGGAACGGCGGCCGGGCGAGACGGTGCGCGATTTCCTGGCCCGGCGGACCGGGGTGACGGCCGCGCAGGCCGCGCTGGACGTGGCGACCGAGGCGCTGACCGCCGGGGCCGCGGGCGCCGACGACGCGTACGCCGACGCGCTGGAGCGCTGGCTGGCCCTCGGCGGCGCGGACCTGGACGAGCGCGCCGAGCAGGTCAGCGCCGACCTTGGGCTCGCGGTCGACCTGGACCATCCGACGACCGGGCTCTCCGGCGGTCAGGCCGCCCGGGCGGGGCTGGCCTCGCTGCTGCTCAGCCGCTACGACGTGTTCCTGCTCGACGAGCCGACCAACGACCTGGACCTGGCCGGGCTGGAGCGGTTGGAGGAGTTCGTCACGGGGCTGCGGGCCGGCACGGTGCTGGTCAGCCACGACCGGGAGTTCCTGACCCGCACGGTGACCCGGGTGCTGGAGCTGGACCTGCCGCAGCAGCAGGTGCACCACTACGGCGGTGGCTACGCGGCTTATCTGGAGGAGCGCGAGGTGGCGCGGCGGCACGCCCGCGCCGACTTCGAGGAGTACGCGGACGCCCGGGCTGGCCTGGAAGCGCGGGCCCGCACCCAGCGCGCCTGGATGGAGAAGGGCGTGAAGAACGCCCGCCGCAAGGCCACCGACAACGACAAGATCGGCCGCAAGTTCCGCAGCGAGGCGACCGAGAAGCAGGCGGCCAAGGCCAAGCAGACCGAGCGGCTGATCGAACGGCTCGACGTGGTCGAGGAGCCCCGCAAGGAGTGGGAGCTGCGGATGGAGATCGCCGCCGCGCCCCGCGCCGGCGCCGTCGTGGCCACGCTGCGCGGCGCGGTGGTACGCCGGGGCGGGTTCACCCTCGGCCCGATCGACCTCCAGATCGACTGGGCGGACCGGGTCGCGGTGACCGGGGCGAACGGCTCGGGCAAGTCCACCCTGCTGGCCGCGTTGCTCGGTCGGCTGCCGCTGGACGCCGGAACCGCGTCGCTCGGGCCCGGGGTGGTGGTCGGCGAGGTGGACCAGGCCCGAGGGCTGTTCCTCGGCGACGCGCCGCTGATCGACGCCTTCCAGGCGGCCGTACCGGAGATGTCGCCGGCGGACGCGCGGACCCTGCTGGCCAAGTTCGGGCTGCGCGCGGCGCACGTGCCACGGCCGGCGGCCACCCTGTCCCCCGGCGAGCGGACGCGGGCGGCGCTGGCCCTGCTCCAGGGGCGCGGGGTCAACCTGCTGGTACTCGACGAGCCCACCAACCACCTGGACCTGCCGGCCATCGAGCAGCTCGAAGCGGCCCTGGCCAGCTACCCGGGCACGCTGCTGCTGGTCACCCACGACCGGCGGATGCTGGCCGCCATCGAGACGAACCGCCGGCTGCGGGTCGACGCCGGACGGATCGCCGAGGATTGATCCGTGCCGGCGGGCCGGCGCGGGGTGAGAATGACGCCATGCTCAAGTGGGAGTACGCGCTACTGATCCGCCGTCGCCAACCGGCGGCCAACGATCTCGGCTGGGAGGTCGTCTTCGTCTGGTACGGCCCCGACGGCTCGATGGTCGATGTGACGCCCTACGGCGACACGGCGCTGGCCCACCTGAACCGGGCCGGCGACCAGGGCTGGGAGTTGGTCGCGATGAGCGAGGACCCGTCCCTGCCCGGCCACAACGAGTTGCACCGCTACCACCTCAAGCGCCCGAAGCCGGCCGCCCCGCCTCCCCGCCAGCGGATGCGTGGCGGCGGCCGGCCGGGCCGCCGCACCTTCTCGGGCTGACCGCCCGGCCCCGGGCGAACTGCCCTGCGACGCACGGTCCTCAGCCACCGGGGAACGCCCTCGGGCACCGGCGCGCGGTCCCGACGCTCCATCACGCGGCCCGACGCTGCGTCACGCGGCGCGGCGCTCCGTCACGCGGCCCCGCAGCGCGGCCGGGAAGCCTTAGCACGCGGCCCCGCGGCTCCGCCGCGACCCGGGGCTCGGCCGGCACCGGCGCGATTGAGTCTTATACCTGGGAGGCATATTTATACCTGTGAGGTATAGCGCTTTCTCGGCCATCCGCCTCGCGCCGCGACACGCCGACCGACGCTCGGGAGACCCGCCGAGCCGGTCGACGGGCGGGGCATACCGGGCGCGGATGCGGGTAACGCGCGGCGGGAGGTGGCCCGAATGGTCGCTTTGGCACAGACTCCGCCCTCGGCCGACCGGCTGCGGGCGATCGACGAGTTCCTCGCACAGGCGTGGGCGGACCAGGTCCGGCACGACGACCGGCTGCGGGGCCTGGGGGTCGAGGTGCGGTTCGACCGGGGTGTCGCCCACCTGAGCGGAGGGGTGGCCGAGCCCACCGAGCTGCGGCTCGTCCGGGACCTCGTGGGGCGGCTGGCCGGGGTCTACGGCGTGTGGTGCCGGGTCGGCGTCGGCGGGCGTGCGCCCGTGGTGGTGGACCTCGGCTGCGGACCGACCAAGCAGTGGTCGGGCAACCTGGGGCTGGACATCTTCCCGGCCCCGGGGGTGGACGCGGTGGCGGACCTCTCCGGCTCGCTGCCGCTGGCCGACAACTCGGTGGACGTCCTCTTCGCGGTGCACATCCTGGAGCACCTGATCGACTTCCTGCCGCTGGTCGACGAGTGCCACCGGGTGCTCCGCCCGGGCGGTGTGCTGCACGTGATGAGCCCCTGGTGGGGACATGTGAACGCGGTCGCGGACCCGACCCACGTCCGGCTGATGGACGTGCAGACGTTCAAGGGGATCTGCCAACTCCGGCCGCCCGGCACGCCGCGCTGGTACCCACTGCACGCCGGCTGCGACGGCGCCTCCATCTTCGCCGACCTGACCCCACTACCACCCGACGCCGACCCGGCCCCCCAACCCCACCTGGCCCGCTTCTTCAATTAACCCCCACCCCGCCCGCACACCCCGAGCTGGGCCGGGGTTAGGGGGAGGTGGGTGGATTCGCGGAGTTCCAGGCGGTAGGGGGCGGAGAGTTCGCGGGC
The DNA here is from genome assembly GCF_040608175.1 of Micromonospora sp. NPDC005206. Lineage (NCBI taxonomy): Bacteria > Bacillati > Actinomycetota > Actinomycetes > Micromonosporales > Micromonosporaceae > Micromonospora > Micromonospora sp. NPDC005206. The sequence goes on along the minus strand of NZ_JBEXHU010000004.1, from coordinate 404,033 downwards.
GGGGGCCGTGCGGTCGCCGTCGAGGCGTTCGGCGAGCAGTTCGACGGCGAGCCGGGCGATCTGCGCCTTGTCCGGGGCGACGGTGGTCAGCGTGGGGATCGAGAACCGGCCGTCCTCGATGTCGTCGAAGCCGACCACCGCCACGTCCTCGGGCACCCGCAGGCCGGCCTCGTGCAGGGCGCGCAGGGCACCCAGGGCGAGCGTGTCGTTGAAACAGAAGACGGCGTCGGGGCGTACCCCGGAGGTGAGCAGGCCGCGCATGGCGGCCGCGCCGTCCGCGCGGTGCCAGGCCGGCGCGGGCGCCACCAGGGCCTCGTCGTAGTCCAGGCCGGCGGCGCGCAGTGCGTCGGCGTAGCCGGTCAGGCGCAGTCGGGCGCTGGCGCCCTCCGGGGTGCGCTGCGAACCGATGGCGGCGATCCGGCGCCGGCCGAGCCCGATCAGGTGGCTGGTGATCTCCCGCGCCGCGCCCACGTTGTCGATCACCACATGATCCGCCGGGCCGTGGTCGACGCGCTCGCCGAGCAGCACCATCGGCCTGTTGTCCAGGCCGGCCAGGTCGTCCGCGGTGAGCGCCAACGGACTGAAGATCAGCCCGTCGATCAGGTGGTCGGTGATGCCGGAGGCGACCACCCGTTCCTGCTCGCGCCCACCGCCGGTCTGGTCGATCAGCACCGTCCAGCCGAAGTCGGCGGCCGCGGTGACCACGTAGCGGGCCAGCTCGGCGAAGTACGGGATGTCCAGTTCCGGCACCGCCAGCGCGATCACGCCGGTGCGCCCCTTGCGCAGGTGGCGGGCGGAGAGGTTGGGCCGGTAGTTCAATTCGGCGATCGCCTCCTCGACCCGGGCCCGGGTGTCCGGCCGGACGTGCACGTAGCCGTTGACCACGTTGGAGACCGTCTTCACCGACACGCCTGCCCGTTCGGCCACATCCTTGAGCCTGTGTCGCACTCCGCAACCTCCCCGATGTAACACTCCGCACCCTACCCCGTCACCAGCCCTTTACAACGTTGCCTACAACGTTGTAGAAAGCAGGGAGGCCGGGTGGGCGGTGACTGCGGTCACCCGGCACCGGCAATGAGGAAAGGTGGCACCCCTTGCGGACCGCGCAGCTGACGATCGACCCAGCCTTCGCGATCGGCCCCGCCGACCGACGTCTCTTCGGCTCCTTCGTCGAGCACATGGGGCGATGCGTCTACGGCGGGGTCTACGAGCCAGGCCACCCCAGCGCCGACTCGCGCGGCCTGCGCGGCGACGTGCTGGAGCTGACCCGGGAGCTGGGCGTCTCGGTGGTCCGCTACCCGGGCGGCAACTTCGTCTCCGGCTACCGCTGGGAGGACGGGGTGGGCCCCGTCGGCGACCGGCCGCGCCGGCTCGACCTGGCCTGGAAGACGATCGAGACGAACGCGTTCGGGCTGGACGAGTTCATGACCTGGGCCGCCGAGGCCGGTGTCGAGCCGATGATGGCGGTGAACCTCGGCACCCGCGGCGTGCAGGAGGCGCTGGACCTGCTGGAGTACGCCAACCACCCGGGCGGCACGCAGCTCTCCGACCTGCGACGCAAGCACGGCGCGGAGGACCCGTACGGGGTGCGACTGTGGTGCCTGGGCAACGAGATGGACGGCCCGTGGCAGGTCGGCCACAAGACCGCCGACGAGTACGGCCGGCTGGCCGCCGAGGCCGCCAGGGCGATGAAGATGGTCGACCCGTCGATCAGCCTGATCGCCTGCGGCAGCTCCAACCGGCGGATGCCCACGTTCGCTTCCTGGGAGGCGACCGTGCTGGAGCACACCTACGAGCACGTCGACTACATCTCGGCGCACACCTACTACGACCCGTCCGACGGCGACCAGGCGAGCATCCTGGCCTCGGCCGTCGACATGGACAACTTCATCACCGAGGTGGTCGCGACCGCCGACCACGTGGCCGCCAAGCAGCGGCACAAGCGCAAGCTGAAGATCTCGTTCGACGAGTGGAACGTCTGGTACGAGTCCCGCCTCCAGGCCGACCTGGACAGGCGCGGCTGGGTCGAGGCCCCGGCGCTGATCGAGGACAACTTCACCGCGGTCGACGCGGTGGTCGTCGGCGACCTGCTGATCACCCTGCTCCGGCACGCCGACCGGGTCGGGGTGGCCGCCCAGGCCCAGCTCGCCAATGTGATCGCGCCGATCCGCACCCGCAACGGCGGCCCGGCCTGGCGGCAGAGCATCTTCCACCCGTTCGCGCTGACCGCCCGGTACGCCCGCGGCACCGTGCTGCGGACCGAGCCGGTGTCGCCGCGCTACGACACGAAGAAGTACGGGGACGTGCCGGTGCTCGACACCGTCGCCGTGCACGACGAGGAGACCGGCGAGCTGAGCGTCTTCGCGGTCAACCGCGGCGAGGAGGACCTGCCGTTGGAGATCGACCTGCGTGGCCTGCCGGGAATGTCCGGTCTGTCATTCGTCAGTCTCGCCGCCGGGTCTGACCCGTCGGCGATCAACACCGAGGCCGAGCCCGACCGGGTGACGCCCCGGGAACTGCCCACCCCCACCCCCGACGGCGGCCGGTGCACTGTGCGCCTGCCCGCCGTGTCCTGGAGCGTGCTGCGCTTCGGCCCGGCCGGCGCCTGATGTCGTACCGGGTTTGACCAGGCACAATTCATTCCGTCCCCCTCAAGGAGAGAACCAGCATGATCCAGAACGACATGAGTCGGCGTCGCCTGCTCGGCCTCGGTCTCGGACTCGGTGCCGCTGCCTCGCTGACCCTCGCCGGCTGCGGCGGCGACGGTGACAGCAGCTCCGGTCCGGCCGCCGGCAACGGCGGCAAGGAGTACACCGGCCCCAAGGTCGACCTGAAGCTGTGGAACGGCTTCACCGGCGGCGACGGCGACATCTTCAAGGCGCTGGTGAACCAGTTCAACACCGAGCACAAGAACATCGCCGTGTCGGTGGCCACGTACCAGTGGGAGGACTACTACAACAAGCTCCCCGGCGCGGCCTCCAGCGGCAACGGCCCGGACATCGCGGTCATGCACATGGACCAGCTCGCCACCTTCGCCGCCCGTGGCGTGATCACCGAGCTGGACGACGTGGCCAAGAACCTGGAGCTCGCCGAGGGCGACTTCGCCCCCACGGTGTGGAAGGGCGGGCTCTACAACAACAAGCGGTACGGCATCCCGCTGGACATGCACCCGCTGGGCTTCTACTACAACAAGACCGTCATGCAGAAGGCCGGCCTGGACCCGAACAAGCCGCCGACGACCAAGGACGAGTACGTCGCAGCGCTGGCCGAGCTGAAGAAGGCCGGCGTGCAGGGCTTCTGGGTCAGCCCGTTCCAGTTCACCGGCGGCATGACCTTCTACTCGCTGCTCAACCAGTGGGGCGCCACGCTCTTCGACGCCGACGTGGCCAAGGCCACCTTCAACTCCGACCCGGCCGTCGAGGCCTGCACCTGGCTGGTCGACATGATCAGGCAGGGCTACTCGCCAGCCAACGTCGGCCAGGACGCCGACTACCTGGCGTTCAAGAGCGGCAAGAACGCCTTCACCTGGAACGGCATCTGGCAGATCAACGATCTGAAGAAGAGCCCGGAGGTGCAGTGGGGTGTCGCCCCGCTGCCCCAGATCGGCAGCAAGCCTGCGGCCTGGGCCAACTCGCACAACTTCACGATCGTGAAGCAGCGGGCCAACGACGCCAACAAGGTCTCCGGCTCGAAGGTCTTCATCAACTGGCTGAGCGAGCACTCGCTGGACTGGGCGAAGGGCGGCCAGGTGCCGGCCCGTAAGGCGGTCCGCGAGGGCGCCGAGTTCAAGGCGCTGCCGGAGATCTCGTCGCTCGCCCCCGAGCTGGAGTACGCGGCCTTCCCGCCGGCGGCCCCGGGCCTGGGCGAGGTCATGACGACCTTCTACAACTCGTTCAACGAGGCCGCGCTGGGCAAGAAGTCGCCCAAGCAGGCGCTGGACGACGGGGTCGCGAAGGCCAACAGGCAGCTCGAGGACAACCGCAAGAAGTACGGGAGCTGATAGCTCGTGGCGGACGTGATCGAGGTCGGGGCGGCGCGCGGTGACGCGCCGCCCCCGGCGGCCAACGCAGCCCGCCGGGGCGCCTCGGCGGGCCGGACCGGACGGGCGACGCCATATCTGTTCCTCGCCCCCTACCTGGTCCTGTTCGGGGTCTTCGGCCTGCTGCCGATCGTCCTCGGCCTCTGGCTCAGCGTGCACCAGTGGGACTTCCAGCTGCCCAACCGGCCGTTCATCGGGTTGGACAACTACAAGGACCTGTTCTCCAGCGACTCCGCCATCTACGGCGACTGGTGGGAGAGCGTCCGGGCCACCGCGATCTTCACGGTGCTGTCGGTGCCGCTGCTGGTGGTCGTACCGCTCGGGCTGGCGCTGCTGCTGAACCGTTCCTTCCCGGGTCGGACCTTCTTCCGGGCGATCTACTTCGCGCCGTACGTGCTGGGTGTGGCGGTGGTCGGCCTGCTCTGGCGGTTCCTGCTCGATGCCAACCTGGGCCTGGTCAACCGGCTCGCCGGCGCCGTCGGGCTGCCCGCGGACACCCCCTGGGTTACCAACATGCCGTGGGCGTGGATCTCGCTGGTTGGTGTCACGGTCTGGTGGACCTCCGGCTTCAACGCGGTGATCTACCTGGCCGGTCTGCAGGACATCTCGCCGGAGCTGTACGAGGCTGCCCGAATGGACGGCGCCAGCGCCTGGCAGCGGTTCCGCAACGTCACCCTGCCCGGGTTGCGCCCGGTGCTGCTCTTCGTGATCACCACGACCGTGCTCGCCTCGGCGAACATGTTCGGCCAGTCGTTCCTGATCACCCAGGGGGCGCCCGGCACGGAGACCCGGACGGTGGTCTGGTTCATCGTCGAGGAGGGCCTGCGGGACAACGACGCCGGCCGCGCGGCCGCGATGAGCATCGTGTTCGCCCTGATGCTGGCGGTCGTGAGCATCGCCAACTTCCGCCTCTTCCGCTACAAGGAAGACTGAGGGGACCGCCATGACGACGCCCACGCGGACCAGCCGCGGTTCCGCGGCCGCGAGCCGGATCGTGCTCTACGCCACCCTCGTGGCGCTGGCCCTGATCTTCCTGACCCCGCTGGTGTGGATGGTCATCACCTCTCTGAAGACCTACACCGCCGCCCAGCAGATCCCGCCGAGCTGGCTACCGAATCCGCTCGCCGGCTACGGCTACGAGCAGATCTTGAACAACACGGCCAACCCGGTCCTGCGCTGGTTCCTCAACAGCATGCTGGTCGCCACGCTGCACTCGCTGCTGGTGCTGGTGACCGCCTCGATGGCCGCGTACTCGCTGGCACGGCTGCGGTTCCGGGGGCGCGGGGTGACCTTCGCGCTGATCGTCGGGACGCTGTTCATCCCGCCGACGTCGCTGCTCATCCCGAACTTCCTGATCGTCGACCAGCTCAACTGGATCGACACCCTCGCCGTGGTGGTGGTGCCGGGCGCGGCCAGCGCGTTCGGGGTGTTCTTCCTGCGGCAGTTCTTCCTCTCGCTCCCCAACGAGCTGGAGGAGGCCGCCACGCTGGACGGCGCCAACCAGTGGCAGATCTTCTTCCGGGTGGTGCTGCCGTTGTCCAAGCCGGCGCTGGCCACCCTGGCCGTCCTGTCGTTCCTCACCAACTGGAACGACTTCCTCTGGCCGATCTTCGTGCTGTTCAGCCCGGAGAAGCTCACCCTGCCGCCGGGCCTGGGCCTGCTCCAGGGGTCGTACGTCACCGACTATCCGGTGATCATGGCGGGTGCGGTGCTGGCCAGCCTGCCGGTGCTGATCCTCTTCGTGCTGGCCCAGCGGCACATCATCCAGGGCGTCTCCCGCAGCGGTCTGAAGGGATGACCCGGGCAACCACCCGGCGACGCGGCGCGGCGGCGATCACCCTCGCCGCCGCGCTGCTCGTCACGGGCTGTTCCGACGGCGACGAATCCATCGACAACAGCAACGGAGGCGGCTCCAGGATGTTCACCAACCCCGTCATCAGCACGGACGCTCCGGACCCGCAGGCGATCCAGGTGGGCGACACCTGGTACCTGTTCCACACCAACTCCGGAGGCCGCAACGTCCCGGTGCTGACCTCCACGGACCTGGTCGACTGGACCGAAGCCGGGGACGCCCTGCCGGCCCTGCCGGACTGGGCGGACGCCGGCAAGACCTGGGCGCCGGAGGCGATCCAGCTGGCACCGGAGAAGTTCCTGCTCTACTACACCGTCGCCGGTCGGGAGTCCGGGCGGCAGTGCGTCGGGCGGGCGGTGGCCAGCGCGCCGCAGGGCCCGTACCGGGACGACTCGGCCGGCCCGCTGATCTGCCAGGCGGAGCTGGGCGGAGCGATCGACGCCAGCCCGTTCCGGGACACCGACGGCAGCCTCTGGCTGCTGTGGAAGAACGACGGCAACGCGATCGGGGTGGACACCTGGTTGTGGTCGCAGCGCCTCGCCGAGGACGGCCTGACGCTGGTCGGTGAGCCGACGAAGCTGCTCAAGCAGACCGAGCCGTGGGAGGGCACCCTGATCGAGGGGCCGTTCTTCCAGCGCCAGGACGGTCGGCTGCTGCTCTTCTTCGCCGCGAACGCCTACGACCGGGCCGAGTACGCCGAGGGCTACGCAATCTGCGAGAGCCCGACCGGTCCGTGCGTGAAGGCCGCCGAGAACCCGATCCTGAAGACCAGCGAAGCCGCCTCCGGCCCCGGGCACGCCTCGATGGTGGTCAAGGACGGTCGGACCTGGCTGCTGTACCACGCCTGGCCGCCTGGCCAGGAGGGCAGCGTCGACCCCGGCCGCCAGACCTGGCTGGACGAGGTGACCTGGGTCGACGGCAAGCCGGTCCTCAAGGGCCCGACGGGCGAACCCCAGCCCCGTCCCTGACACGTACGCGAGGAGGGGCCCCTCGCGATCGCGAGGGGCCCCTGCGCACGTTCGGGCTCAGCTGTCGGCGGCCGGCTCGCGGGGGGCCGGGGCGACGGCGGGCTCGTGCCGGGCCAGCCGGTTGCGGCGGTAGCCGTAGCCGAAGTAGATCAGCCCGCCGAGCAGCATCCAGGCCAGGAACCGCAGCCAGGTCTCCACCGACAGGTTGAGCATCAGGTAGAAGCAGGCCAGCGCGGAGACGATCGGCAGCACCGGGGAGAACGGCACCCGGAACGGCCGTTCCAGGTCCGGACGCTTGCGGCGCAGGATCGGCACCGCGACCGAGACCAGCACGAACGCGCACAGCGCGCCGATGCTGACCAGGTCGGCCAGGGCGGAGAGCGGCAGGAAGCCGGCCAGCAGCGCGACCGTGACCGTCATGATCGCCGAGATCCGGTACGGGGTGCCCCAGCGCGGGTGCACCGCCGCGATCGACGGCGGGACCAGCCCCGGTGCCGATCACGATGCCGATGCCGAAGCCGGTGAGGTCGACCGCGCCGAGCCGCCTCTTCAACCCAGGCCGGCCGTCGTGCTCACTCCTCCCACCGTGCGACCACCACCGTGGCGGCCGGTGACCGGCGTTGCTACCCACCCACGGGAGCTGTCAACCGCGGCAACCATCCTTCACACCGAGTGCGACCTCCGCCACGATGAGCAACGGCGCGGAACGACCCGATGCCCGGCGGGCGAATCGAGCGCGTGCGAACCCTTGCGATAACGACCCGAGTGTGAAAATTTCCTTCCAGCGGCAGATAGCCAGCGGCGAATCTTGCCGGGAGTGCCGCGCTGAACACCCGGGAGCCCCAACGAAGGGACACACCGCATGAAGGCAACTCGGCTCGGAGCCGCCGGGCTGGTCGCAGCCCTGCTCGGCACGCTCGTCACCGCCACCCCCGCGAGCGCCGCGCCCGCCGCGGCCGGCACCGCCACCACCGCCGCCTGCAGCACCGACCCGGCCACCCCGAAGCGGCAGTTCCGGGCGATGTGGATCTCGTCGGTCGTCAACATCGACTGGCCCAGCAAGGCATCTCAGACCGACCCGGACCGGGTCGCCGCCCAGCAGGCCGAGTATCGCGGCCTGCTCGACCTCGCCGAGCGGCTGAACCACAACGCGGTCGTGGTGCAGGTCCGCCCGACCGCCGACGCGCTGTGGCCCTCCCCGTACGAGCCCTGGTCGGAGTACCTGACCGGCGTACGCGGGCAGGACCCGGGCTGGGACCCGCTGGCGTTCCTGGTCGACGAGGCGCACAAGCGCAACCTGGAGTTCCACGCCTGGTTCAACCCGTACCGCGTCTCCATGCCGGCCCCCGGTGGCGCCGGCGCGGACATCAATCTGCTCGCCCCCGGCCACCCGGCCCGGCAGCACCCGGACTGGACCTTCGCCTACCCGCCGGCCGGCGTGGCCGGCAGCCGGCTCTACTACAACCCCGGCATCCCCGAGGTCCGCGAGTTCGTGCAGACCGCGATGATGGACGCGGTCAGCCGGTACGACATCGACGGCGTGCACTTCGACGACTACTTCTACCCCTACCCCAGCGGTACCCACCAGGTGCCGGACGACGCCACCTTCGCGGCGTACAACCGGGGCTTCACCGACCGGGCCGACTGGCGGCGGGACAACATCAACCTGCTGATCCAGGAGATGAACGGCAAGATCAAGGCGGTGAAGCCGTGGGTGAAGTTCGGAGTCAGCCCGTTCGGCATCTGGCGCAACAAGGCCGCCGACCCGCTCGGCTCGGACACCACCGGCAGCCAGTCGTACGACATCATCTCCGCCGACACCCGTAAGTGGGTCAAGCAGGAGTGGATCGACTACGTGGTGCCGCAGCTCTACTGGTACATCGGCCAGTACCCGGCGGCCGACTACGCCCGGCTGGTGCCGTGGTGGGCCGAGACGGTGCGCGGGACCCGCGTCCAGCTCTACATCGGCCAGGCCGACTACAAGAGCGGCGACGCGGCGTACGGGCCGTTCTGGCAGAACCCGCAGGAACTGTCCGACCACCTGACGCTCAACCAGGCGTACCCGGAGGTGCAGGGCAACGTGCACTTCTCCGCCGTACAGGTGCGGGCCAACCGGCTCGGCGCCACCGACATCTACGCCGCCGAGCACTACTCCCGCCCGGCGCTGGTGCCGGCCATGCCGCACCTGCCGTCCAAGCCGCTGCTCTTCCCGGTGGTCACCAAGGCCACCCGGAACGCCGACGGAGTGCGGCTGACCTGGCGTCAGCCCGCCGACGGCGCCGGGCCGTTCGGCACTGCCACCTCGTACGCGATCTACCGGTTCGACGGCACCACGCTGCCCGGTCGGTGCGGCATCGCGGACGCATCGCACCTGGTCGACACCGTCCGCGCCACGGCCGGTGGGGCGCAGTCCTGGGTGGACACGTCGGCCGAGCCCGGCCGGCGGTACACCTACCAGGTGACCGCGCTGGACCGGTCGGCCAACGAGAGCCCGGCGAGCCCGCCGGCCTTCGTTCTGCGCTGACCGTACGGCCCTCGCCGAGTGCCCCGGGTGCCATCGAGCACCCGGGGCATTCGTCTGTTTCAACGTATGTCACCAATAGTTCGCGAGACACATACCGATGAGTTGATCAGTTGATCGACACTGATCGACATCCGGTAACCCGCCGGTAACTTACCGCCCCGCCCGCTCACCCCCGCGGAGGTAACCCGTGTCCCGACGTCTCGCCACCCTGCTCGCCTCGGGCGCGCTCGCGCTGCTCGCCACCCTCGCCGTCGCCTCCCCCGCCGCCGCCGTCACCCCCGCACAGCGACTCTCGGTGCTCTCCAGCTGGACCCAGACCAGCGCGAGCAGCTACAACTCCTGGAACAACGCCCGGGTCAACCGGGCACCCTGGGCCGAGTACAACTTCAACTGGTCCACCGACTACTGCTCGTCGAGCCCCGACAACCCGCTCGGGTTCACCTTCAACCTGGGCTGCTACCGACACGACTTCGGCTACCGCAACTACAAGTCGGTCGGTCAGTTCTCCGCCAACAAGTCCCGGCTGGACAGCGCCTTCTACGAGGACCTCAAGCGGGTCTGCGCCACGTACAACGCGGTCGTCCGGCCCGCCTGCTACAGCCTGGCCTGGACCTACTACCAGGCGGTCAGCATCTTCGGTTCGGTGGCGGCCGTGCAGCAGGCCGACATCGACCGTGCCGCCCGGATGAAGGCCGACGCCGAGCGCCGCGCCGCCGCCCGCTAAACCCACCCACCCCACCCCGCCTCCTGGCCGCGTTGATCAAGAGGTTTCGGTCATCGGAAGCCCGCTTCCTGACGCAAACCTCTTGATCAACAACGCTGGAGGGTGGGGTCAGGCGCGTTCGGTCCGCGTGGCCGGGTGCCGGTCGGGTTCGGCGGGACGACGCGGCGCCGGCTGGGACAGCCCGGTGCTGAACCGGGTCGAATCCGCCGCCAGGTCCGGATGCTCCACGTCGAGCGCCAGCGCCGCCGCCTCGTCCAACCCCAGCTCGGCGCCCTCTCCGTACGCGTCGTCGAAGGCCGCGTCACCCAGCACCCCACGCAGCTCCGCCTGCTGGTCGTCCCAGTAGCCGCCGTAGATGCCCGGCGTGGACCGCATGCTGGCCCGCGTCGCCTGCGCCGCCCCGAACAGCCGAGCGGCGGTCAACTGGTCCCCGCCGGCCGCGCAGCGCACCGCGATCGCGTTCAGCGTCTCGCACGCCAGGCCGTGGTAGCCGTGGCCCATCCGGGAGCGCAGCGCCACCAGCAGGTGCTCGTGCGCCGCGATCACGTCGCCCCGGGCCAGCGCGACCATACCGAGCAGCATGTCGACCGAGCGCCGGCCCCGCTCCACCGGCCGGGCCGCCTCCACCGGACGGACCGCACCCAGCAGATCCGCCGCCTCCTCCAGCGCGCCCCTCCGCCACAGCAGCTCGGCCAGGCTGAACACCGCGAACAACGCCTCGCCGACCACGTCCTGACCGTGCGCCCAGTCGATGACCTCCCGGCACACCCGCTCCGCCTCGACGCACTGTCCCATGTCGACCAGCGGCGCGGCCCGCCCGGCGAGCACCCGGGCCAGCAGACCGGCGTCACCGGCCTGCCGGGCGGCCGCCTCCGCCCGCTGGGAGAAGCGCAGCTCCTCGGCGAACTCGCCGTCCCCGCCGGCGTGCAGCGAGTGCATGTGGTACGCCGCCGCCAGCTCGGCCTCCGGGATCTGCTCTCCGGTCTCGGCGATCCGCCCGTACAGCCGGAACAGCCAGAGCCGCCCCTCCCGGGCCAGCCCACGCTCACGCCACCACTGGTCCAGGCCGCCGGCCAGGCGGAGGCCGGCGCGCGCGCTGCCGCCGGTGGTGCACCAGCGCAACGCGGCCCGAAGCTCCCCGGCCAGCGGGTCGAGGGCGTAGAGCGACAGCGTCACCGGCCGACCGTCCGGGCCCAGGTGTGCCCGCTCCAGCGCGTGCGCCGACCAGGCCACGTGCCGGTCCCGGGCGGCCTGCTCCTCGCCCGCCTCGGCCAGCCGCCGCGCGGCGTACGCCCGGATCGGGTCGAGCATCCGGTACGTGCTGCCGGCGGCACGCGGCTCGGCCAGCACCATCGACTTGTCCACCAGCACCGAGAGCGGATCCAACGGGTCGTCGCCCAGCAGCCACTCCACCGTCGCCAGGTCCACCGGCCCGGCGAAGACCGCCAGCCAGCGCAGCAGCCGGGCGGCCCGCGGCCCCAACGTGCGGTACGACCAGGTGACGGTGGCCTGCATGGTCAGGTGCCGCTTGGTGGCCGAGCGCTGCACCGCCCTGCTCGCCGGGGTGGGCGGCGACGCGCCGGCCGCCGCGGCCACCAGGTCCACGGTGTCCTGCTGGTTCCCCGACCATCCCCGCTCCACCGGCGGCGGCTCCGGGTCCTCCCGGCCGGCGTCCAGCGTGCCGAGCACGTCGTCCAGCCGCTCGGCGAGCTGACCGACGGAGAGCACCCGCAACCGGGCGGCGGCCAGCTCGATGGCCAGCGGCAGACCGTCCAGCCGCTGCACCACCCGGCCCAGATCGGCCGACTCGGCCGGATCCGGCTGCCGCCCACCGCGTGCGGCCGCCGTACGGTCCAGCAACAGCGCCACCGCGTCGCTCTCCGCGCCCTCCGCGCTCGGATCGACCGAGAGCGGCGGGATCCGCCAGACCACTTCGCCGGGCAGGCTGAACGACTCGCGGCTGGTGGCCAGCACCCGCACACCGCCCCCGCCGGAGAGCAGGCGGGAAATGACTTCCGCGCAGGCGGCCGGCTGCGTGTCGCAGGTGTCCAGCACGACCAGCATCCGACGGCCGGCCGCGTACTCGACAAGGGTGTCCAGTATCGGCCGGCCCGGCTCGGGTCGCAGCCCGAGCACCGCGGCGATGGCGAACGCCACCAACCCCGGGTCGGTCACCACGGCGACGTCGACGAACCAGACCCCGTCCGGGTACGCCTCGACCACCCCGCTGGCCAGCTCCACGGCGAGCCGGGTCTTGCCCGCCCCACCCGCGCCCAGCACGGTGACCAGCCGGTGCTCCTCGACCAGCCGGCCCAGCTCGGCCCGCTCGGCCTGCCGGCCGACGAACGAGGTCACCTGGGTCGGCAGGTTGTGCGCCACCGCGTCGGCCGTGCGGGGCCGGGGGAACTGCCGTTCCAGCCCGGGCGCGACCAGCTGGAACAGTCGTTCCCGGTCGTCGAAGCCACGCAGCCGGTGCAGGCCCAGGTCGAGCAGGGTGGCACCGGGTGGCAGCGGTTCCGCCCGGCGGGCGGTGGACGCCGAACAGAGCACCTGCCCGCCGTGCGCGGCGGCGGCCACCCGGGCCGCCCGGTGCACCTCGGGGCTGGCGTACTCCCCGTCGCGCGGCTCGGCGTAACCGGTGTGCAGGCCCATCCGCACCCGCGGCGCCGCTTCCTCCGTGGGCCAGTCGTGGCTGGCCAGCGCGCGCTGGGCGGTCAGGCAGGCGGTCAACGCCGCCGCGGCGTCGTCGAAGGCCAGGAAGAACGAGTCGCCCTCGGTCAGCAGCTCGGCGCCACCGGTGCTGGCCAGCGTCCGGCGTAGCAGCCGTCGGTGTTCGGCGAGCACCGGGCGGTAGTCCGGGCCGAGCAGCTGGGCCAGCCGGGTCGAGCCCTCGATGTCGGTGAACACGAAGGTCACCCAACCGCTCGGGAGCTGGATCCGTGGCGACATGCGTGGAACCTCCGCCCGTGACGTCGGGTTCATGCTGCCTGAGTCCGAGCGGTCACACATCGTGAGAACGGCCGGGCACGTGCCGCCTCAAAGTGCCACTCGGACCCGTTCCCGGCAAGGGCGGCCGACCAGACGGCCGCGAATTGGTTGGATCAGCAGCCGCAGGCACCGCCGCAGCAGCCGCCCCCGGTGGCGGCCGCGGCGCCGCCGCCCGCACCCCGGCCGGTGACCGCGACCGCGGAGAGCAGCTTGACCGTGTCGGTGTGGCCCTGCGGGCAGGTGGCGGGCGCGCCAGCCGACGCCATTGGACGGTTGACCTCGAACGTGTCGCCGCAGGCGCGGCAGCGGAACTCGTACCTGGGCATGGCAACCAGGGTACGGGGACCTGACGTCCAACGGGGTATGGGTGATACTCGACGGGTGGTGGACGGCGAGGACAAAACGCGTGTGCAACCGTTGCGACCGTCCGCGCCGCTGGACGGGCCGCTCGAAGGATCGGGGGCCGCGCCGGATCCGGTGCCACGGGCCGTGCCCCGCCCCCGCCGGCCCTGGCTGAGTGGCAAGGCCCCCGCTGCGCCCAACCCGACGGCCGGAGCCCCGAAGACCGACGCCCCCGATGGAGGCACGAAGGCCGACGCACCCGGTCAAGGGACGAAGACCGACGCCACCGGTGGAGGGACGAACGCCGACGCACCCGCTGACGACCTGACCGCCGCACCCCCGGCCGTCGACTCGGACGCGGTGACCGCGCCGGCCGGGGCGGGCGCCGAGACGCCGGCTGGCGATGCGAAGACCACACCCCTGCCCGCCGCCGAGGCAGACCCGAAGCCGGCCAGTGTGGACGACGTGGCCAGCGCACCGAAGATCGATCCGGGCCGGCGGCGACGGGTGCCGTTCGCGCACGCGCTTCGCCTGCCGCCACGGCAGGCAGCGGCGACCGCTGCCCGGGCGACCCGCGCCTGGGCCCGCCGCCCCAGCGGTCGGCTCACCCTGCCCGGGGTCTTCCTGCTCGCCCTAGTGGCCGCGACCGCCGCGGCGGGCGCGCTGCTCGTCCCGGCGGCCATCCGCGCACCCCGGCCGGTCGCCGTCGACGCCTCCGACACGCCGGCCGCGGCCGTACCGCCCCCGGTGCTGCCGTCCGGAGTTCCCACCGGACCGCTGCCGACCGGGCCCCTTCCCACCGGCGGACTGCCGACCGGCGCGCTGCCGACCGGGCCGGCCGGTGGGCCGGTGACCGGTGGGCGGCCCTCGGACGCCCTGGCCGGCTGGGCGCAGCAGGTCGGCACCAAGGTCGGTGTCCCGCCGGCCGCGATGCAGGCGTACGGCTACGCCGAGCTGGTGCTCGCCCAGACCAACCGCAGCTGCGCGCTGAGCTGGACCACGCTGGCCGCGATCGGCCAGGTCGAATCGGGGCACGGCACGGCCAACGGCGCCCGGTTGGGGCCGGACGGCAAGGCGCTTCCGCAGATCATCGGCCTGCCGCTGGACGGGCGGGACGGGCGCATGCGGATCATCGACACCGATCGTGGGAACCTCGACCAGGACACCTCGTTCGACCGCGCGATCGGGCCGATGCAGTTCATCCCGACCACCTGGCAGGAGATCGGCGCCGACGCCGACAACGACGGCGTCAAGGACCCGCACGATCTGGACGACGCGGCCCTGGCGGCGGGAAACTACCTGTGCAAGAACAACCGCAACCTGAGCATCGCCGCCGACTGGTGGAACGCGATCCTGTCGTACAACGACGTGCGCCGGTACGCCCAGGACGTCTACGACACCGCAAACCGATACGGACGGGCCAGCCGTACGTGAAGTGATCGTCCGCATACATTGGAGAACTGGACACTTCCCCCGGGCAGCTGTTAGCGGCAAGCTAGACAGGTGATGGTGCGCGAGTGGGACCCCAGGACCGCGTCGTCCGCCGAGATCGCGTCGCTGCTGGACACGCTGAACGCGGTTCTGGCGGTCGATCTGCCGCAGGACCCGCCGTGGCGGGAGGACTCCCTGCGGGAATACCTCGCCGAGGTGATGCCCGGTGAGCGGCGGCTCTCCTGGATCGCCCAGGCCGATCCGACCGACCCCGGCGGTCCGGGCGCGGTGCTCGGGCAGGTCCACGTGCTGCTCCTGGGCGACATCGGCGTGCTCGAAGTGCTGGTGCACCCGTCCGTGCGGCGCGCCGGGCTCGGCCGTGACCTGGTGCTGCGCGCTGCCCGCCGGGTCTACCAGGAGGGCTTCCGGTCGATCGGGGTCGAGGTGGTCGGCGACACGCCGGCGGTGGGCTTCTACGAGGCGCTCGGCTTCACCCGGGAGTACGTGGAGACCCGCAGCGTGCTCGACCTCTCCACGGTCGACTGGACCGAGCTGGCCGGAATGGCCACCGGCATCGGCGCGGGCTACCACCTGGAGTTCTTCCCCGGCGGGCCGCCGGACGACCTGATCGAGGCGTACGCGCGGGCCAAGGCGGAGGTGCGCGACGTCGACGACGGCGAGCTGCGCCCCAGCTCCTACGACCCGCAGCGGCTGCGGGACAGCCTGGACACCCTCCACCGGCGGGGCATGAAGCCGTACATCGTGCTCGCTCGGCACGAGCAGAGCGGCGAGGTGGCCGGCCTGACCGAGGTGGTGGTGCCGGCCCAGCACCCGACCCGCGCCGACCAGTACGACACGATCGTCGCCCAGGACCACCGGGGCTACGGCATCGATCGAGCGATCAAGGCCCGGATGCTGCGGGAGCTGCGCTCCGCCGAGCCGGAGCTGGCCGAGGTGCAGACCTGGAACGCCCAGGCCAACGAGGCGATGCTCAAGGTCAACGCGGAGCTGGGTTACCGGCCCGACCGGGACTGGTGCGAATACAGCGTCGACATCGCCGAGCTGGTGCACCGCATCGATCCGCCACGCTGAAAGAATTCACGAAACTGTCCAATGGGGGATGGACGGTGGACAGTCGCGCACCTTAACGTGCGTTGACTCCCATCCACCCATCGTGGAGGCCCTATGCGCCCGCGCCGCACAATCGCCGCGCTCGCGACCGCCACCGTCGCCGTGACCGTCACGGCCCTCGGCGTCGCACCCACCGCGGCAAGCGCCGCACCCACCGACCTGTTCATCTCGGAGTACGTCGAAGGTTCGTCGAACAACAAGGCGATCGAGCTGTTCAACGGCACCGGTGGTGCCGTCGACCTCACGACCGGCGGCTACCAGCTCCAGCTCTTCTTCAACGGCTCCGCCACGGCCACCAACATCGCGCTGACCGGGACGGTGGCCGCTGGCGACGCGTTCGTGTTCGCCAGCGCCTCGGCCGGGTCCGCCATCCTCGCCCAGGCCGACCAGACGACCGGGGCGAGCCTGTTCAACGGTGACGACGCGATCGTGCTGCGCCGGGGCACCACGGTGCTCGACTCGATCGGCCAGGTGGGTGTCGACCCGGGCACCGAGTGGGGCACCGGCGTCACCAGCACGGCCGACAACACCCTGCGTCGGCTGCCCGCCGTGACCGCCGGTGACACCGACCCGTCGGACGCGTTCGATCCCGCCGCGCAGTGGGCCGGCTTCCCGGTCGACACCTTCGACGGGCTCGGCACGCACACCGTGGACGGTGGTGGCCCGGTCGACGCGCCGGCCACGCTGACCTGCGGCGGGCCGCTGGTCACCGCTGCCGGCACGGCGGCTACCCGTGAGGTCACCGCCACCGACCCCGATGACACCGTCGTCGACCTGGCGGTGAGCGCGGTCAGCCCGACCCCGGCCACCGGCTCGATCACCCGCACCGCGCTGACCCCGGCCGAAGGGCTGGGTGGCACCGCCCGCGCCACGGTCAGCGCGAGCGCCGACCTCGCCGCCGGGGCGTACACCGTCACGGTGACCGCGACCGACGCGGGCGGCGGCACCGCCAGCTGCGCTCTGGTCGTGCAGGTGACCCGGGAGCTCACCGTCGGCGAGGTGCAGGGCCCGACCACCGACGCCGAGTCCGGCCCGACCGACCGGTCGCCGCTCGCACCGGCGAGCGGCAACGGCACGAGCAGCACTTTGTACGACGTACGTGGGGTGATCACCCAGTTGACCCTGGCCCGCACCTCGGCCGGGGCGGAACAGCACGGGTTCTTCCTGCAGAGCCGCACCGGCGACACCGACGGCGACCCGACCAGCTCCGACGGCATCTTCGTGTTCATGGGCACGTTCACCTCGTTGATCGGTGGCTACGTGCCGACGGTCGGCGACGAGGTGGTGCTCCGGGCCCGGGTGTCCGAGTATTTCAACTTCACTCAGCTCTCCGGTACCTCGCTGGTCCGCCGGATCGCCACCGGCCTGGACGTGGCCACGGCGGTCGCGGTGACGGACGCGGCCCCGCCAGCTGAGCTGACCGACGCGCAGCGCTTCTGGGAGCGGCACGAGGGCGCCCGGCTGCGGGTACGCGCGGGCAGCGGCGCGGTGAGCGGTCGGGACGTCTTCTCCTCCACCGCCGACGCGGAGCTGTGGGTGGTCGACCGGGACGACCCACTGTTGGACCGCGCCGACCCGTACGCCCGGCGGGTGTTCCGGGACTCCCACCCGCTGGACAACGACCCGACCCGTCGCTTCGACGACGGCAACGGCCAGCGGGTGCTGCTCGGCAGCATGGGCGTGAAGGCCACCGCCGGGGTCAGCACCGCGCTGCTCCCGCCGGCGCACACCTTCGACACGCTGCGCGCGGACGCGGTGGGCGGGGTCTACTACTCGTTCGAGAAGTACGGCGTCCAGGTCGAGCGGGCGGAGTTCGACGCCGGGGCCGACCCGTCGAAGAACAACCCGCCGAAGCCGGCCGACCGGTCGCAGGAGGTGGCGGTCGCCACCTACAACGTGGAGAACCTTTACGACCACCGGGACGACCCGTTCGACGGCTGCGACTTCACCGGCAACGCCGGCTGCCCGGGCGTCAACCCGCCGTTCGACTACGTGCCGAGCGGTGAGGCGGACTACCGCGAGCACCTCACCGCGCTCGCCGACCAGATCGTCAAGGACCTGCACGCGCCGGACCTGATCCTGGTGCAGGAGGCCGAGGACCAGGACATCTGCACGGTGTCCGGGGCCGCGCTGGCCTGCGGCGACACGAACAACGCCGACGGCGCCCCGGACACCATCCAGGAGCTGGCGCTCGCGGTGGCGGCGGCCGGCGGTCCGGCGTACGCCGCTGCCTACGACCGGACCGGCGCGGACGCCCGCGGCATCACGGCCGCCTTCCTGTACCGCACCGACCGGCTGTCGTTGGCTGCCGCGACGGCGACCGACCCGCTGCTGGGTTCGGCGCCGACCGTCCAGTACCGCGCCCCGGGGCTGCCGGCCAACGCCGACGTGCAGAACCCGAAGGCGCTCAACGCGGTGCTGCCGGCCGACGTGGACACCTCGACGGGCCGGGACGGGAACAACGTCTTCACCCGGGCTCCCCAGTTGGGCAGGTTCAGCGTGGCCGCGACGCCGGGCTCGGCGGAGCGGTTCACCCTGTACGCGCTCAGCAACCACTTCTCCTCCGGCCCGGACAGCCGGGTCGGGCAGCGTCGGGAGCAGGCGGCGTACGGCGCGGCGATCGTGACCGCGATCGAGGCCGCCGACCAGAACGCCCGGGTGGTCTACGGCGGGGACCTGAACGTCTTCCCCCGCCCGGATGATCCCATCGCGACGGGCAGCCAGCCTACCCCGTCGGACCAGCTCGCCCCGCTCTACGAGGCGGGCCTGCACAACCTGTGGGACAACCTGGTCGCGGACACCCCGTCGGCCGCGTACTCGTACAGCTTCGAGGGGCAGGCGCAGACGCTCGACCACCTGTTCGTCAACGACGCGCTCTACGGTGACCTGGTGCAGGTGCGGGCAGCGCACGTCAACGCGGACTGGCCCGCGGAGTTCAGCGGCGACGGGTCGCGGGGCTCCAGCGACCACGACCCGCAGGTGGCCCGGTTCCGCTCCCGGGCGTCGCTGACCGTCGCCGACACAACGGTGGTCGAGGGCGACAAGGGCACCCGGCAGCTCACCTTCACCGCCACCGTGTCCCGGCCGTTGTCCCAGCCGGTGCTGCTCTGCGCCGCCACCCTCGGCGGCACGGCGCAGGCCGGTTCGGACTTCGACCCGTACGTCGGCTGCCGGACCCTGGCCGCTGGGCAGACCTCGCTGGCCTTGCCGGTGACCGTGCGCGGTGACCGGAAGCGGGAGGCGGACGAGAGGCTCACGCTGCTGGTGGCCGGCGTGCCCGGCCTGCGGCTGGCCGACCCGGCGGCGACCGGCACCATCACGAACGACGACTGACCCGTTTCTGCTCGTTCGCTGGTCCGAGCGGGCCGTCGTCCAGGTTTGCGCCGGACGACGGCCCGCTCGCTCGTTCCCGGCGTCAGCGGTCAGTAGTAGTCGTGGATGGCCGGCGGGGGTGGCAGATGACGGTGTTGCGCGACCCGTACCTCCCACTGGCTGCGTCGTCGCCGCGCCTCCCGATCCGCCGAGGAGCGGTGATAGGTCTCCGGCGGCCGGGCCAGCCCGTAGATGTCCGCCCACCACTCCCCCGGCTCCGGGTCGAGGATGGTGTCCAGATGTGAGGGGTAGCGGCGACCGGCGCCGTCGTGAATGTCCTCCCGGTCGGCCATCGGCAGAATCACCCGGCCGTTCTGGTCGACCACGGCGATGTAGAGCCCGGCCGCTGCGAGGAGGCGCTCCAGCACGGCCAGGCTGGGGGTCAGGCTGCCCGCTTCGACCCGCCCCACCGTCGAGGGCGAAACTTTGGCGAAGCGAGCCATCTGGTGCTGGCTCAGCCGGACGATCCGACGTGCCCGGCGAACCAGACCGGCAATGGGAAATTGACCGACGGTGGGACCGGTGGGAGAAGGAGGATCGAGTGCCGACGCCATTCGGCCACCGTCCCCGGTAGTGCCACCCGAGCTCAATCCCTGTGGATAAACCTGTGGACACCCGGCGGGGGCGGGGGCCGAGGCGGAGGCGGGGGCGGAGGCGGGGGCGGAGGCGGAGGCGGGGGCGTGGTTGGCGCCCTTTGCTCTGCTTCAACGGACGCAACAGCCGGACCCGAAAAGTGTTGCGCCCGTTGAAGCAGAGCAAAGGGGGGTCGGGGGGGCGCGATGGGGGCGCGCGAGAGGCCCGCTACCGGCCGCTCAGTAGCGCTCGCGGAGCAGTCCGGCGGCCTCGACAGCCCAGTAGGTGAGGATGATCTGCGCGCCGGCCCGCTTGATCGAGGTGAGCGTCTCCAGCATCACCCGCTCGCGGTCGATCCAGCCGTTCGCGGCGGCCGCCTCGACCATCGCGTACTCACCGGAGACCTGGTAGGCGGCGACCGGAACGTCCACCGCGGCCCGCACCGCCGACACCACGTCGAGGTAGGGCAGCGCCGGCTTGACCATCACCAGGTCGGCGCCCTCGGCGACGTCCAGCGCCACCTCGCGCAGCGACTCGCGCAGGTTGGCCGGGTCCTGCTGGTAGGAGCGCCGGTCGCCCTCCAGCGCCGACTCCACCGCGTCCCGGAACGGGCCGTAGAAGGCCGAGGCGTACTTCACGGCGTACGCCAGCACGGTCACGTCCTGGTGCCCGGCGGCGTCGAGCGCCCGGCGCACGACGCCGACCTGGCCGTCCATCATCCCGGACGGCCCGACCATGTGGACCCCGGCGGCGGCCTGGGCCACCGCCATCTCGGCGTACGCCTCCAGGGTCGCGTCGTTGTCCACCTCGCCGCCCGGGGTGAGCAGGCCGCAGTGCCCGTGCGAGGTGAACTCGTCCAGGCACAGGTCGCTCATCACCACCGTGGCGTCGCCGACCTCGGCCACCACGTCGCGGATGGCGACGTTCAGGATGCCGTCCGGGTCGATGCCACCGGACCCGGTCGGGTCACGATGCTCCGGCACACCGAAGAGCATGATCCCGCCGACACCGGCCTGGACCGCCTCGACCGCCGCCTTGCGCAGCGAGTCCCGGGAGTGCTGGAGCACCCCCGGGAGCGACGCGATGGCGCGGGGCTCGGTCAGCCCCTCCTTGACGAACATCGGCACGACCAGCTCGGCCGGGTCGACCCGCGTCTCGGAGACCAGCCGGCGGATCGCCGGGGTGCGGCGCAGCCGGCGGGGCCGGATCTCGGGGTACGACATGGGAGCCCCTCCTGAAGACGACTACCGGAAGCGCAGGGCGGTCGGCCCCTGCACCTTCGAGCCGCGACGCTGCTTCGCCGGCATGGCGGCGAGCTTCTCGCGCAGCTCGACGGCGTAGGCGGCGAGCGCCTCCACCAGGTCGGGCACCGAGGCGTGCGGCGGCTGGACGTCGACCCGCAGGCCGAACTCCGTCGCGGTCTCCGCCGTCTTGGGCCCGATGACGGCAACAACGGTACGCGCGTGCGGCTTCCCCGCGATGCCGACCAGGTTCCGCACGGTGGAGGACGAGGTGAAGAGCACCGCGTCGAACCCGCCCGACTTGATCGCGTCCCGGATCTCGGCGGGCGGCGGCGCGGCCCGGACCGTCCGGTACGCGGTCACGTCGTCGACCTCCCAGCCACGCTCGGTGAGCCCGGCGGCAAGCGTCTCGGTGGCGATGTCGGCGCGCGGCAGCAGCACCCGGCCCACCGGGTCGAGGATCTCGTCGTGCGGCGAGAACTCGGCCAGCAGCCCGTCGGAGGACTGTTCCCCGGCGGGGATCAACTCCGGCTGGATGCCGAACGCGCGGACCGCGTCCGCCGTCGCCTCACCGATGCAGGCAATCTTGACGCCACCGAAGTGCCGGGCGTCCAGGCCGTGCTCGGCGAACTTCTCCCAGACCGCGCGGACCGCGTTCACCGAGGTGAAGATGACCCAGGCGTACCGGCCGTCGACCAGGCCCTTGACCGCCCGCTCCATCTGCGCCGGGGTACGCGGCGGCTCGACCGCAATGGTCGGCACCTCGCACGGGATCGCCCCGTACGCGCGCAGCCGGGCGCTCATCACGCCGGCCTGCTCCTTGGTCCGCGGCACCAGCACCTTCCAGCCGTACAGCGGGCGGTTCTCCCACCAGCTCAGCTTGTCCCGCTGGCCCACAGCGGCGCCGACGGTGAGCACCACCCGGCCGGTGAAGCCGAGCGCGGCGGCCACGAAGCTGTCGACGGTCGACGTGGTCGTGTACTGGGTCTCGCCGGTGCCGTCGCCGGTCACCCCGACGCCGGTGGTGCCGTCGACCCCGGCGGCCAGCAGCCCGTCCCGGACGGCGGCGAGGTCACCGGCGTCCACCGCGACGGCGAGCGAGCCCCGGCCGACGGCTGCGGCCAGCGCCTCGAAGTCCAGAGCGCTGACGTCCTCGACGTCGGCGGCGGTACGCACACCCGGCAACGGGACCCCCGCGTAGGTGGCCACGCCCTCGGCCTGACCGACCCCGGGCACCACCTCGAAGTGAGCGGCGGTGCGGGCCACCGCCTGCACCTCCTTGACCACCGAGTCGTGGCCGAACGGGTCGCCGGCGACCAGGTGCACCGCGTTCAGCCCGGACCGGGCCGCGGAGATCAGCACCTTCGCCACGTCCCCCGGCGCGCCTTCGGCCGGGGTGAATTCGGCGTCGTCCCTGGCCTCGGCGCGTACGACGGCGAGCAACGACTCCGGGACTCCCCGGTCGTAGATCACCTGGTCGGCGTCGACCAGGGCGTCGTGCGCCCGACGGGTCAGCAGGCCCGGGTCGCCGGGGCCAGCCCCGACGAACGCGATACGGCCGACGGGCTTACGGGTGCGGGTCATTCTGTGCTCCCAAATTGCTGGGTCCCCGAGCCGGTGTTTCCTTCCTGGCCGAGGATCGAGTCGGCGCCGAGGTCGAGGAGTTCGGCGGCGAGTGCCTTACCGATCTCCGCCGCGTCGGCGGGCGTTCCGGTGCGGGACAGCCGGAGGTCACGAGTGCCGTCCGGGCTGATCACCGCCCCGCGCAGGTAGATCTCATCGCCGGCGTCACCTTCGGCGAGTTCCGCATAGGCGGCGACGGGTGCGCTGCACCCGGCCTCCAGGGTGGCCAGCAACGCGCGCTCCGCGGTGACGGCGGCGTGCGACGGTGCGTGGTCGAGCACGGCGAGCAGCTCGACCAGGTCCTGGTCGTCGACCCGGCACTCCACGGCCAGCGCACCCTGGGCGGGCGCGGGCAGCATCAGCATCGGGTCCAGCGTCTCGGTGATCACGTCGGCCCGGCCGAGTCGGGCCAGCCCGGCCCGGGCCAGCACGACGGCGTCGAGGTCGGCCTCGGGGCCGAGCACCCGCGCCAGGCGGGTGTCCACGTTGCCCCGGATCGGGGTGACCTCCAGCTGCAGGCCGAGCGCGTGCAGCTGGGCGATCCGGCGCAGCGCGCCGGTGCCCACGGTGGCCCCGGGCGGCAGCTCGGTGAGCGTCCGGGCGTCCCGGGCGATCAACGCGTCGCGTGGGTCCTGCCGGGCCGGCACCGCGGCGATGTGCAGCCCGCCGGCGGCGGCCGTGGGCAGATCCTTGTAGGAGTGCACCGCGAAGTCGATGGTCCGGGCGGCCAGCGCGTCGCGCAGCGCGGAGACGAACACCCCGACGCCGAGCCGGTGCACCGGCGCGCTGGAGCGGTCGCCGGCGGTGATCACCTCGACCAGCTCCACCGGGCGGCCGGTGGCGGCGGTCAACGCCTCGGCGACCTGACCGGACTGGGCCATGGCCAGGGCGCTGCCCCGGGTGCCGAGGCGTAGGGGGGTGGTCATCGCGCACCTCCGGTGGGCGGGGTCGGGTCGGTGGCGTCCGCGCCGAGCACCGGGTCGATGGCGCTGAACGCCGCGCCGAGGTCGGGTGCCACCACGTCGGGAACGGTGTCCACCGGCGAGGTCTGCGGCACCTGGAGGTCGAACAGCTCGCGCAGCAGGGCTGCGTACTGGTCGCCGCCGGGCTCCGCGGCCAACTGGCGGACCTTGACGGTGGGCTGGTGCAGCAGCCGCTGCACCACGCGGTGCACCGTGCGGGCCACCTCGGCCCGCAGGTCGTCACCGAGGTCGGGGCGGCGCTGGGCCAGCCGGCGCAGCTCGGCGGTGACCACGTCGTCGGCCCGGCCGCGCAGCGCGGCCACGGTGGGCGCCACGTCGGCGCCGCGCAGCCAGGACAGGAAGCTCTCCACCTCGCCGAGCACGATCCGCTCGACGGCGGCGGCGTCCGCGGCGGCCGGACCGTCGGCGAGCAGCGCCGCCATCCGGTCGATGTCGATCACCTCGACGCCGGGGAGGTCGACGACGCCCTCCTCGACGTCGCGCGGGACGGCCAGGTCGAGCAGGACCAGTGGGCCCCGGGCCGGGTCCCGCTCGGCCAGCGCCGCGCCGACCACCGTCCGGTTGAGGACCGGTTCGGTGGAGGCGGTGGCGGCCACTACGATGTCCACTGTGGAGAGCGTCTCGGCCAGCTCGGCCATCGGCACGGCGTTCGCCCCGTACGACTCGGCGAGCCGCGCGGCCCGGTCGGCGCCCCGGTTGGTG
Source organism: Micromonospora sp. NPDC005206 (assembly GCF_040608175.1). Lineage (NCBI taxonomy): Bacteria > Bacillati > Actinomycetota > Actinomycetes > Micromonosporales > Micromonosporaceae > Micromonospora > Micromonospora sp. NPDC005206. The sequence continues at coordinate 379,540 of NZ_JBEXHU010000004.1, read as the reverse complement.
ACGGTGAGCGGCCCGGCGCCCAGCCGGGACAGCGTGGCCACCCCGAGCGAGCCCATCGCGCCGGCCCCGACAACCAGGGCCGGGTGACCGGCGAGGGCACCGTCGAGGTGCCCGGCGGCCAGCTCCAGCGCGGCGGTGACCACGCTCTGGCCGGCCCGGTCGATGCCAGTCTCGGCGTGGGCCCGCTTGCCGACCCGCAGTGCCTGCTGCATCAGCTCGTGCAGCAGGCGGCCGGCCGAGTCCGCGCCGGTGGCCCAGTGGTACGCGTCGCGCAACTGCCCGAGGATCTGCGCCTCGCCGACCACCATCGAGTCCAGCCCGGTGGCGACCCGGAAGACGTGGTCCACGGCGGCGGCGTCGTAGTGCACGTACAGGTGGCTGGCGAGCGCCGCCGGCGAGCTGCCGGCCTGCTCGGCCAGGACGGCGCAGACGTCGCCGAGCCCGCCGTGGAAACCGGACACGGCGGCGTAGACCTCCACCCGGTTGCAGGTGGAGACGAGTACCGCCTCGGCCACGTACGGCTGGGCGACCAGGCGGTCCAGGGTGCGGGTGAGGTCGGCGGGGGGCACGGCCAGCTGCTCCAGCGTGGCGACCGGGGCGGTCCGGTAGGACGCGCCGACGACGAGCAGTTTCACGTGCCGATCGCCTCCTGGGTGTCGGTGGCCGCGAGCCCACCCGGCAGGGCGGTGAGAGCGGACCCGCCGGTGGCGGGAAGCGCGGTCAGTGACGCCTTGCGGTGCTCGTGGAAGGACAGAATCTGCAGCTCGATGGCGAGGTCGACCTTGCGCACGTCAACCCCCTCCGGAACCGAGAGTACGCACGGCGCGAAGTTGAGGATGCTCGTCACGCCGACCGCGACCAGCTGGTCGGCGACCCGCTGGGCGGCGGCGGCCGGGGTGGCGATCACGCCGATCGCGATGGACTCCTCCGCGGCGATCGCCGGAAGCTCGTCGACATGCCGGACCACCAGGCCGTTGATCTCTTCGCCGACCCGGGAGGGGTCGGCGTCGAGCAGTGCGGCGATCCGGAAGCCCCGGCTCGCGAAACCGTCGTAACCGGCCAGAGCGTGACCGAGATTACCCACGCCGACCAGGGCGACCGCCCTGCGCTGGGTGAGCCCGAGCACGTACTCGATCTGCTCGATCAGCAGCGCGACGTCGTAGCCGACGCCCCGGGTGCCGTACGAGCCGAGGTGGGAGAGGTCCTTGCGGAGCTTGGCAGAGTTGACGCCGGCGGCGGCGGACAGGCCCTCGCTGGAGACCGTCTCGTGGCCGACGTCGGCGAGGTTGTGCAGCGCACGCAGGTATTCCGGGAGTCGCGCGACGGTCGCCTCGGGCAGGTCCGGGAGCGCGGGTACGGCACCGGCGCGGCCGGGCGCGCCTGGGTGACGATGCTGACTCATGAGACTCCGTGCGGTGCGATCCTCGGCCAACTCCGCTGGTCGGCCGCTTATGGACTCCCGCTGGCGACCGAGATTGCCGGCTGTGCTAGCAGGGCGCGTCGGAACTAGAGAGTAGGCGCTTGTGAAGACGTGCACAAATCGCGATCTTGTCGCTGCGCGGCGCGACCCCACCAGCGCCTCCGTTCTGCAAGATCGATCCAGCGGCGTCCGCCCGCACCGCCCGCGTAATTATTGCTCATTCCCGACTTCTCTGACCAATCCCGCGCCCAGGTCGGACAGGCGTGCCGGGACAGGTAGGGACAGCACTACGGAGGAGGGGCAGGGCTTCGGGATGGGGTGGCGGACCCGGGCTGCCTAGCCTTTGGGCATGACCGCCGTTGCCGCCACCAGCGACCAGCCGACGCTGGCACCGAGCATCCCCCGCCAGCTCTTCGTCGACTCCGGGTACGTGCTGCTCGGCCTGCCCCTGGCCCTGACCAGCTTCGTCGTCCTCGTGGTGGGCCTCGTGGTCGGCGTCGGGCTGGTGGTCACGGTGATCGGCCTGCCGATCATCAGCGGCACCCTGTACGCCGCCCGCGGGCTCGCCGACATCGAGCGGCTGCGGCTGCCGGCGGTACTCCGTCAGCCCCGGATCCGGCCGCACTACCGGCTGCCGGAGGCGGGAGCGAACGCCTGGCGGCGGATCTTCGTGCCGATGCGGGACGCCCAGTCCTGGCTCGACGTGGCACACGGCGTGCTGCGTCTGATCGTGTCGGTTGTCACGTTCGTGGTGGCGCTGGCCTGGTGGGCCGCCGCGGTCACCGGCTCGCTCTACTGGGCGTACGACTGGACGCTGCCGCGCGGCGACGGCGAGGGCGACCTCGCCCAACTGCTCGGCCTCGGCGACTCGACCACCGCGCGGATCGGGCTGACCACCGCGATCGGGGTGTTCTTCCTGATCACCCTGCCGATCGTGATCCGGGGCTGCGCGCTGCTCCAGGCGAGCTTCGCCCGGGCCATGCTGACCGGGGTGGCCGAGATGCGGGACCGGATCACCGTGCTGGAGGAGCAGAAGCGCGCCGCCGTCTCCGCCGAGGCGTCCGCGCTGCGCCGGCTGGAACGCGACATTCACGACGGCCCCCAGCAGCGCCTGGTCCGGCTTGCGATGGACCTCAGCCGGGCCCGGCAGCAGCTCGCCTCCGACCCGGAGGCGGCCGGCCGGACCATCGACGAGGCGGTCACCCAGACCCGGGACACATTAGCCGAGCTGCGGGCGCTGTCCCGGGGCATCGCCCCACCGATCCTGGTCGACCGGGGCCTGCCCAGCGCCCTGGCCGCGCTCGCCGGCCGGGGGCTGATCCCCATCGAGCTTCAGGTGGACCCGCAGCTCGGCACGCCGGGCGGGCGACTCGACCCGGCGGTGGAGAACACCGCGTACTTCATGGTGGCCGAGGCGTTGACCAACGTCGCCAAACACAGCCGGGCCACCGAAGCCACCGTCGCACTGACCCGGCAGGGCAGCCGTCTCCTGGTCCGGGTGGGCGATGACGGGCAGGGCGGTGCGCACCTGGCCAAGGGGCACGGCCTGGTCGGCATCGCCGACCGGGTGCGGGCCGCCGGCGGCGAACTGGCCGTCGTCAGCCCGACCGGCGGGCCCACCGAGATCCGCGCGGAGCTTCCGCTGTGAGTTGGCGGACACCGCGTCGAGCCCTCCCGGCGGGCCGGACGTGGTAGACAACACAGCCATGCGCATCGTGATCGCCGACGACGCCGTCCTGCTCCGCGAGGGGCTGGTGCGGCTGCTGACCGAGAGCGGACACCAGGTGGTGGCCGCCGTCGGGGACGGCGACGCGCTGGTCGAGGCGGTGGTGGAGCACCGGCCGGACGTGTCGATCGTCGACGTTCGGATGCCCCCGTCGCACACCGACGAGGGGCTGCGCGCGGCGGTGGAGGCCCGCCGGCTGGTGCCGCGTACCCCGATCCTGGTGTTGTCCCAGTACGTCGAGGTCTCGTACGCCGACGACCTGCTCGCCACAACCGGTGGCGCGGGTGGCGGTATCGGCTACCTGCTCAAGGACCGGGTGGCGGCGATCGACGAGTTCCTCGACGCGCTGCGCCGGGTGGCGGCCGGCGGCACCGTGCTCGACCCGGAGGTGGTCGGTCAGCTCTTCGCCCGACGCCGCCGGGACGACCCGCTGCGCGAGCTGACCCCGCGCGAGCGCGAGGTGCTCGCTCTGATGGCCGAGGGGCGCTCGAACACCGCCATCGCCCGCGCCCTGGTGGTCAGCGACGGCGCGGTGGAGAAGCACGTGCGCAACATCTTCACCAAGCTCACCCTGCCACCGGACACCGAGCAGCACCGGCGGGTGCTGGCCGTCCTCACCTACCTGCGGAACTGACCTCCCGGGCCAGGGTCACGGCGTCGGTGAGGGTGTCGGCGACCGGGTGACCGGAGGCACGCAGCCGGGCCGGGTCGGTGAAGCCGCCGGTGTAGAGCACCGCCCGGCCACCCACCGCGAGCGCCGCGTCGGCGTCGTCGATGGAGTCGCCGATCAGCACCACCGACGCGCCGTCCACGCCCAGCTCGGCGAGGTGCCGTTCGAGCGACTCCGCCTTGCGGCCGCCGCCGACCGTGGCACGCAGCCCGTCCACCCGGGTGAAGTGGCCGGTCAGCCCGTAGGTGTGCACGGTCGGCACCAGCTCCTCGTGGAACCACATGGAGAGCAGGCTCTGGTTGCCCGGCCAGGTGGCCATCGCGGTCCGCGCGTCAGCGGCCAGCTCGCAGGTGGTCAACCCGCTGCGGTACGCGTCGTGGAAGATCCGGTCCAGCCGGCCGAACTCGTCGTCGTCCACGGCCTGACCGAGCACCTCGGCGTAGTACTCGGCGATCGGCCGGCGGAACCGCACCCGGTGCTCGTCGGAGGTGACCACCGGCCCGCCCACGCTGGCGAACGCCGCGTTGGTGGCCGCGACCACCAGGCTGAGGTCGTTGAGCAGGGTGCCGTTCCAGTCCCATACGAGGTGGGGGCGTGCAGGGGTCATCAGAGCACCATAGGCACCGCTCAGAGCTGCGGCGTGGTCAGGTCCCGCAGCAGCCGTTCCTCCTCCACCCGCCAGTAGCCGTGCTCCTTGCCGTCGAGCATCACCACCGGCAGCCGGTCCCCGTACTCCCGCTCCAGCCCCTCGTCGCCGGTGACGTCCCACTCGACCCACTTGTCCCCGGTGACCGCCACCACCCGGTCGAGCGCCGCCTTGGCGTCGTCGCACAGGTGGCAGCCGGGGCGGGTGACCAGGGCGAGCCGGGCGTCAGTGGACATCGGTTACCTCCGTGCGGGTGTCGGCGCTCGCCGGCGGGTCGGCCGGCGTCGCCGACCGGAGCTGGGTCTTGCGTACCTTGCCGATCGCCGAGTGCGGCAGGGCGTCGACGAACTCGACCCCGGTCGGGCACTTGAACCGGGCCAGGTTCCGCGCGCAGTGGGCGAGCAGCTCCTCGCTGGTCACCTGCCGCCCCGGTGCCGGCACCACGTACGCCCGGACAGTCTCGCCGGTCCGGGGATGCGGCACACCCAGTACGGCCGACTCGGCCACCCCGGGGTGCCCGGCGAGCACCAGCTCGACCTCGTGCGGATAGACGTTGAACCCGTTGACGAGGATCAGCTCGCCGAGCCGGTCGACCAGGAAGAGGTCGCCGTCCTCGTCGGCGTACGCGACGTCGCCGGTCCCCCACCAGCCGTCGGCGTCCGGCCCGTCCCGGCCGTCCGGCCAGTAGCCGGTGAAGACGTTGGGGCCGCGCACGACGATCTGCCCCGGGTCGGTGCCCGGCGCCGCGTCGGAGATGTCCATCTCGTCCGGGTCCTCGTCGGGGGTGGCCAGGCCGTCGCGCCAGAGGTCCGCGCCGTCGGCGCCGACCAGGCGCAACCGGACGCCGGGCAGCGGCCGACCGATCGAGCCGGCCTTGGCCACCCCGCCGACCAGGGTCGAGGTGAGCACCGGCGCGGTCTCGGTGAGGCCGTACCCGATGTGCACCGGATGACCGGTGGCCTCGGTGAAGCGCGCCGCGACCGCCGGCTCCAGCGGCGCCGCGGCGCAGACCGCCACCCGGACGGAGGCGGTCGCCGCGCGGACCTCCGCCACGCCGGCCCAGGCCAGGAACATCGACGGTACGCCGACCAGCACGCTGACCCGGTGCCGGGCGATCTCGTCGAGCCCCGCCGTGGGCCCCGGCTCGTCGAGCAGCACGCCGGTCGCGCCATGGTGGACGACCGCGCCGAGCCCCGAGTTGAGCCCGTACGCGTGGAACAGCGGCAGGGCCAGGAGCACGGTGTCCTCCGGACCGACCACCGGCGGCTCGATCCGGCCGACCTGCTCGTGGTTGGCCAGCAGCGCGTGGTGCGAGAGCATCGCGCCCTTGGGCCGGCCCTCGGTCCCGGAGGTGTAGAGCAGCACGGCCAGGTCGGCACCGCCCCGACGCGGGCGTGTGGGCGGCTCCGGTGCGTCGTCGACCGACCGCGGCGGCGTGCCGTGCACGGCGGTGAGCGCGGGCAGATCGACGGCCACCTCGGCGAGCAGGCTCCGGATCCGCTCGGTGCCGATCAGCACCGACGCGCCGGAGTCGGCCAGCACGTGCCGCAGCTCCGGGGCGGTGAAGCCGGGGTTGACCGGCACCGCGACCAGCCCGGCGCGCAGGGCGGCGAGCCAGCTGACCACGAAGTCGAGGGTGTTGGGCAGCGCGATCGCGACGCGTGGCGGCGTACCGCCCGGGTCGGTGGGCGGCGCGGTGGCGGTCAGCGCGTGCGCGGTGGAGTCCACTGCGGCGTCCAGTTCGGACCAGCTGAGTGTCCGGTCACGCCAGTGCAGCGCGGCCCAGTCGCCGTGGTCGAGGGCCGCCCGGTGGACCCGGTCGGCGAGGTTCGGCGCGGGGTTTGCCGATGCGTCCTGCACGGTGATCGAGTCTGGCACAGCGGGCGCCGCCAGGCCACGCCCGGCGGCCGGACCGCGGCGCCGCGACAGTCCCGCCCACGGGACTGATCTCTGTGCCACCGGCGGTCCGATCAGGTCCCGTCGATGGGACGGCTGACGCCATCCGTCGGCGGTTCGGCCGGGCGCACACGACCACCCGGCGGGACGGGTCATCCGAACGGGCAATCCGCCCTCGACCAGGAGATCCACCCTGGAGCGCCACGCCGCTCCAAAGTCAAACGCACACGACGGACAACCGGTCCGCCGACGGTGCGATGGAGCGGGAAATACTTCCGCCCTGTGTAACGGACTTGCCACGCGCGGGTGACGTTGGCCCTATCATCACTCGGGTCGGCTCACCCCATTTGCCGTGAGTCGACACCCCTCAGCCCGAGGAGGCCCCCGTGCCTGTGAGCGCATTGGACCAGCACCTCAAGGGGAACTGCCGCCCGTCGGCACACCCCGGAACCGTCCTGCCCGACCGGAAGCCCGGTCGGTCCGCACCGACGACCCGCAGACCGGCCCGCCCGGCGACCGACGGGACGGGGGCGACGCGGTGACCACCTTCGGTTACGCGGAACGCCCGGTCGGCCTGACCGGTCAGACGACTCGTGCCCAGGTCAACGAGCGGCCGGCGGCCCGCGCCCCGCTGGATGAACCACACAGCGCCGCCGTGCGGGGCGACGGCACAGCGCAGCGGATACGCAACAGGCCACACCACAACGAGCCGCCACCGCGACCAGCGGTGCCCGGCGGGAACTCGAAGCCGGCCGGGGGCCGGGTCGCCGTACCGGCCCGACCGACCATGCCGGCCCAGGGCCGACGGGTCAGCGACACGCCGGCGGCGACCACCGACCCGTCCGCGGGCGAGACGGCGGTGATCCCGGCGGTGCCGGCCACCACCACCCCGACCGGCTTTCCGAGCCGACCGGATCCGTCCGACCCGGCCACCGAGGTCTGGACGCTGATCGAGCGGGCCCAGGCCGGCGAGTCCGAGGCGTTCGGCCTCATCTACGACCGGTACGTGGACACCGTGTTCCGGTTCGTCTACTTCCGGGTCGGCAACCGGCAGCTCGCCGAGGACCTCACCTCGGACACCTTCCTCCGCGCTCTCAAGCGGATCAGCAGCTTCACCTGGCAGGGCCGCGACCTCGGCGCCTGGCTGGTGACCATCGCCCGCAACCTGGTCGCGGACCACTTCAAGTCCGGCCGGTACCGGCTGGAGGTCACCACCGGCGACGTGCTCGACGCCGACCGGGAGGACCGGGGCCCGGAGGGCAGCCCGGAAGCCGCGGTGGTTGAGCACATCACCAACGTCGCCCTGCTCACCGCCGTGAAGCAGCTCAACCCGGAGCAGCAGGAGTGCATCGTGCTCCGGTTCCTCCAGGGCTTCTCGGTCGCCGAGACGGCCCGGGCGATGGGCAAGAACGAGGGCGCCATCAAGGCCCTCCAGTACCGGGCGGTCCGCGCGCTGGCCCGACTCCTGCCCGACGGCTTCCAGCCGTAGTTCTTTTCCGCGGGACCGATGGGCGTCGATCGACGTCCGGGCAGCTCAGTCGGTCCCGCCTGGTGACAACCATCACTTTCTGTGATTTCCGCCCCGCCAGGCCCGTAACCCGTGCCCGGTCCGCGGCGTTTCTCCGGGTGCGACCGGTGGTTGCCCCGGCAGGCCCGGGTCACCGAGGTCCGACCGGCATGCCGGACGGGGCCTCACCTCCGTGGTGTCACACTGCCGCCCGGTCGCTGGCAACGACGGCGGCCGACCGGCCGTGACCAGCGAGAGGAGGTGCCTGCGGTGGACAACATCCTCTTCTCCCGCCGGCGCGCGGAGCGCTTCGCGCAGCTTCTCGACGAGGCCAACGGCGGCCGGCGGCACCACGTCCGGTCCCGGGTGGACGGCCAGCTCGCCCCACTCGTCGCGGTGGGTCAGCGGCTCAGCGTCGATCCACCGGCGGTCGAGGTGGACCCCGACTTCCGCACCGGCCTGCGGGCGATGCTGCTCGCCACCGCCGTGCGGGAAGGGCTGGGCGCCACCCCGCCGGCCGGCGAACCGGCCACCACGCGTTCCCCCAGCACCACCCGCGGTTCGCTGCTCCCGGCGGTCACCGCCCGCCGGGCCCGCGCCCGGGGCGCGATCCTGATCGGCATCGCGGCCGGCGCCATCGCCGTCTCCGGCATCTCCGCCGCCAGCGAGAACGCCGTCCCCGGCGACGCGCTGTACGGCATGAAGCGCTCGACCGAGCGGGCCCAGCTGGCCCTGGCCAGCTCGGACATCAGCCGCGGTCAGCTCTTCCTGGACTTCGCCCGGACCCGGCTCGGCGAGGCCGCCGAGCTGCGCGGTGACCGGATCGGCTACAGCGCGGTCCTCGACGACATGGACGCCGACACCCGGCAGGGTGTGCGCCTGCTCAACGCCGCCGCCGTGCAGCGGGCCGAGCCGGCCAGCCTGGACACTGTCAACACCTTCGTCGCCGGTCAGCACCGAGCGGTGAGCAACCTGCTCGACGGGGCCACCCGGGCCGACCGGGAGCGCACCCGGCGTTCTCTGGTGCTGCTGGACAGCATCCGGGAACGCTCGGACACGCTGCGCGCGGCGATCGCCTGCGGCATGCCGGCGCCGGCGGCCAGCGACGCCCTCGGCCCCGCGCCGTCCGCCTGCCCCGGCACCCGCTGACCCACCCGGGGCGGCCGGACGCCCCGGCCACTCCCATACCGCAGGTCCGGCCGGTCGTGCCACAGTTTGCGGTCTGCCCGGCCGGTCGACCATGCTTCCCGGCTACCCTCGCTGGAGGCATCCGTCGCACCGGCGAGGAAGGGAGACGCGTGGCCCGCAGCCGCAAGGTGACGGTCAGCACCGACGTCCACGGTCACACCGCCGGCTGGGCGGAGACCGAGTTGGCTCCGACGGCCGCGCCAGACCCGACCGCGGCGGCGTTCTTCGACGTGGACAACACGATGATGCAGGGCGCGTCGATCTACTGGTTCGCTCGCGGCCTCGCCGCCCGGAACTACTTCACCAGCGCCGACCTGGCCCGGTTCGCCTGGCAGCAGCTCCGGTTCCGGTTGCTGGCCCGGGAGCACGCCGGTGACATGTCCCAGGCCAAGGAAGCAGCGCTGGCCTTCGTCGAGGGCTGGCGGGTGGACGACGTGGAACGCCTCACGGAGGAAATCTTCGACGAGCTGATGGCACCCCGGATCTGGACCGGCACCCACCAGCTCGCCCAGCGCCACCTGGACGCCGGCCAGCGGGTCTGGCTGGTCAGCGCCGCCCCGGTGGAGATCGGTCGGGTGATCGCCGCCCGGCTCGGCCTGACCGGCGCCATCGGCACGGTGGCCGAGGTGGTGGACGGGGCGTACACCGGGCGGCTGGTGGGCGACCTGATGCACGGGCCGGCGAAGGCCGAGGCGGTCACCCAGCTCGCCGCCGTGGAGCGGCTGGACCTGGCCCGCTGCGCGGCCTACAGCGACTCGGCCAACGACCTGCCGCTGCTCTCCACCGTGGGGCGGGCGGTGGCGGTCAATCCGGACGGCACCCTGCTGCGGCAGGCGCGGCAGCGTGGCTGGGAGGTGCGGGACTTCCGTACCGGCCGCCGTGCTGTGAAGATCGCCGTACCGTCGACCGCGGCGGCCGGTCTGGTCGCCGGCGCGGTCACCGCCGGCCTGGCGTTGTCACGCCGCCGCCGCAGCGGCTGACCCGACTCCCGCTCAGGGGCCGAACGGGTCCGGCCGCCGCTCCAACAGCGTGTGCAGGGTCTGCTGGATGGTTTCCCGCACCTGGTCGGCGAGGTTGAAGACCACCAGCGGATCGTCCGCGGAGTCGGTCAGGTGCGCGGTCGGGATCGGTGGGCAGAACTGGATCAGCCACTTGCTGGGCAGCGGCACCATGCCCAGCGGCCCGAGCCACGGGAAGGTCGGCGTGACCGGGAAGTACGGCAGCTTGAGCAGCCGCGCGAGGGGCTTGATGTCGGCGAGCATCGGATAGATCTCCTCGCCACCGACGATGGCGACCGGCACGATCGGGGTGCCGGTGCGCAGCGCCGCCGAGACGAAGCCGCCCCGGCCGAACCGTTGCAGCTTGTACCGGTCGGCGTAGAGCTTGCCGATGCCCTTGAAGCCCTCGGGGAAGACGCCGACCAGATCGCCGCTACGGAGCAGCCGCTCGGCGTCCGGGTTGCAGGCCACGGTGCCACCGGTCTTGCGGGCGATCTCCGACACCACCGGCATTCGGAAGACCAGGTCCGCACCGAGCAGGCGCAGGTAGCGATGAGCGGGGTGCTTGTCGTGCAGCGCCGCCGAGAGGATCAACGCGTCCAGCGCCACCGTGCCCGAGTGGTTGCCGACCGCCAGGGCGGGCCCGTTGACGGGCACGTGCTCCACCCCGCTGACCTCGGTGCGGAACCAGTCCCGGTAGAGCAGCCGCAGCAGCGGGTGGAAGACCGCGTCGGTCAGCTCCGGGTCGAAGCCGAACTCGTCGACCTCGTAGTCGCCGGAGAGCCGCCGGCGCAGGAACGCGAGGCCGTTCGCGACCTTCCGGTCCCAGTGGTCGCCCGGCCGATCCGAAACGGCCGGCTCGGTGCCACCGGGATCGCCACCGGTGGCCGGACCCGCCGGCTCGTCCGTGGTCGGGCCGCCCGCCGGCTCGTCGGTGGCCGCGGTGTCGACCTCGTCGGCCGCCGCCGGGGTCGGCGCGACCCGGTCCGTCGGTCGGTGTCCGTTGCGCCGCGCCGACTCCGCGGCTGGCGCGGTCGTTTCCCGCGGTACGTCGAACCGCCCGAGGCCTGCTGGGTCACGCCCCTCCCCCGACCCGGTCACGACCGCTCCCGCATCGCCGAGCGAACCTGCCGGATGCCGTCCAGGACGAGTTGTTCAGCGACGGCCAGGTGATCCCGGGTGACCACGACGCCTCCGTGGTGGGCGCGGATGAAGTCGTCGAAGGCCGCGGCGGTGGAGCGGGGCGTGAAGCCATACTCCCGCTCCAGCCGGGTGGTGTCGACCACCCGGCCGTGCACGAAGAGGTCGACCTGGTCCAGGCCGTAACGGCCGAAGCCCATGCTGCGGGCCAGCGCGGCGGCGCCGGAGAGGCCCGGCTCCAGCACCGGGACGGCCACCCGACCGGCCCGCCGGATCGCCTGGGACAGGGAGAGCACCCCCGGCCCGGCGACGTTGTAGGTGCCGGGGTGATCCTCCACGATCGACCGGTGCAGCACCTCCAGCGCGTCGTCGAAGTGCAGGAACTGCAGGCGCGGATCGCGGCCGAAGACGGTGGGCACCAGCGGCTGCGCGAAGTAGCGGGTCAGCGTCGTGTCGGCGGTCGAGCCGATGAACGGCGCGAAGCGCAGCACCGTCGCGGTGACGTCGGACCGGCGACGGCGAAAACCGCGAACGTACCCCTCGACGTCGAGGATGTCGCGGCCGAAACCGCCGCGTGGCACCTCGCGCGGCTCGGTCTCCTCGGTGAACACCGCCGGGTCCCGGAACGACACGCCGTACGCGGCGGTCGACGAGCGGACCACCAGCTTGCGCAGCCGGGGCGCCCGTTGGCAGGCGGCGAGCAGCTGCATGGTGCCGATGACGTTCTGGTCCTTCATGGCCGACCGGCCGCCGTGCTGCGGGTCGGCGGAGCTGACCAGCGCGAGGTGCACCACCGCGTCGACGTCCAGGTCGGCGAGGAGCCCGCCGAGCGAACCGGCGTCGACGCGGATCCGTTCGACGCGGTCCAGCAGGTCGGTGAACTCGGCGCCGGGCTCGGGCGCGTCCACCCCGATGACCCGCTCGATGCGCGGGTCGGCGGCCAGCCGGGCCGCCACGTGGGCGCCCAGGTAGCGACCGACACCGGTGACGACGACGACCCCCGGAGCACCTGAGGTGCTACCGGGGGTCATCTGACGCACCTACCCCGGCAGGAGTGATCGAGCCGGGACGACCACGGCCTGATCACCTGAGCCTCCGGAGGTCGACAGGTGGCAAGTGATGCCGGATGCCGGGCCGCAAGCCCGGCGGCGATCACTTGCCGAGACGGCGACGCTGGACGCGGGTCTTGCGCAGCAGCTTGCGGTGCTTCTTCTTAGCCATGCGCTTGCGGCGCTTCTTGACCACCGAGCCCATACGACAGCCTTTCGATACAACGTGCGGGGCGGACCGGTTGACACCACGCAGGTGGCGACGGCGACCGCTTGCGGACAACGGACCGGACCAGTCTGGGCGGCGGGGCGCACCGGTGGGGTCTCGGTCGGGCTCCAGGGTAGCCGGAGAGCGTCAGCAGGACCAACGCGCCCCCGTCGATGCCGCTTTCCGGGCGTGACCGTGGGGCCCGCAAGCTTCCGCTACGTCGCGCTCGGTGAGCGCGGCGGTGGCTCAGGCGGTCTCCTGAAAGGCACCCCGGAGATATTCGTGCACCGCGTGCTCAGGCACCCGGAACGAACGGCCGACCCGGACCGCGGTGAGCTCACCGCTGTGCACCAGGCGATAGACCGTCATCTTCGACACCCGCATCACCGTCGCCACCTCGGCAACGGTGAGGAACTTGACCTCCGACAGCCGTCCGTCGGACTGCGACCCGGCCATGGCTCACCGACCCATCCCATGCCCGGCGCGTGCCAACCCGACGGATGCTCCGGGCCGGGCCGGCGACGCGCGTGTTACCAGTACGGTAGCGGGGCGGCTGTGACCGGCGCGATCCCTTCGTACAACTGATCATGTTCTGGTTGCCGGTTCACCCGGTCCGCGCTCCCGGTATCTCCCCGCCTGCGCCGGGCGTCCGGTTGCGGCAGCCCGGCGTGGTCGTGGCTCACTCCGCGCGCAGCGCGACCACCGGGTCGAGCCGGCCGGCGCGCTGCGCGGGAACCACCCCGAAGACGATGCCCACGGCCGCCGACACGCCGAAGGCGAGCGCCAACGACCACCAGGTGATCGCCGCCGGGATCGGTGACAGCGCGTCCACCAGCAGTGCGGTACCCACGCCGAGCGCCATCCCGGTCAGCCCACCGATCGTGGTGAGCAGCACCGCCTCCAACAGGAACTGCACACCGATGTCACGGGGGCGGGCACCGACGGCCTTGCGCAGCCCGATCTCCCGTGTCCGCTCCCGGACGCTGACTAGCATGATGTTGGAGACGCCCACCCCGCCGACGAGCAGCGAGATGCCGGCGATGGCCGCCAGCACGCCGGTGAGCACACCGAGGATGTCGCCGAGCACGCCGAGGATCTGCTGCTGGGTGACCGCACTGAACTCGGTGTCCGGATGCCGGTGGCTGAGCTCGGCCACGATCCGTTCGCCCAGCTCGTCGATGCGCTCCCGGTCCGGTGCCTTCACCGCGATGCCGTCCACCCGCTGGGTGCCCCAGAGCCGCTGCGCGGCGGTCACCGGCACGTGCACCTCGTCGTCCCGGTCGACGCCGAGGCTCTGCCCGAGCGGCGCGAAGACGCCGATGACCCGGAACCGCACGCCGGCCAGCGTCACCTGCTGCCCGAGCGGGTCCCGGTCGGGGAAGAGAGCGCGGGCCACCGAGTCGCCGAGCACCGCCACCCGCCGGCTGGTGTCCACGTCCGTGCCGGTGAGGTAGCGGCCCCGGGCCAGCGACCGCGTGAACACCTCCGGCGTGGTCTCCAGTACGCCCTGCACGGTGGTGAAGTCGGAGCGGGCGCCGGCCCGCGCGGTCGCCCCGGAGGCGATGGTGACCGCCACCCGATCGGGATCGCCGACCACCCGGGTGACCGCGTCCACGTCCTTGAGCGTGAGCGGCGAGACCACCGGCGCGGTCCCCACCTCGATCCGGCCGGGGACGACCAGCAGCAGGTTGGAGCCGAGCCCCTCGACCTGCTGCTCCACCTTCTGTTTGGTGCCGGTGCCGATGGCCACCAGCAGCACCACCGAGGCCACCCCGATGATCACCCCGAGCATGGTCAGCGCACTGCGCAGCCGGTTGGCCCGTAACGCGTCCAGCGCCACCCGCCACGCCTCGGCGACCCTCACGACTCGCTCCCGTCGCCGGTCACCGCGGCGGCGTCGTCGGTCCCACGGCCGTTAGCCGGGCGCGGAAGGCGCCCGGTGGCTCCGGCGGCGCCACCAGAGCCACCGGACGGGTGCCCCGGGCCGCTTCCGGACACGGACCGGGGCTCCGCGCTGGGAGCGGGGACCAGTGTCGCAGGTCGACCATGATCAACGGACAGCGGTCGATCATGCAGGTGGGTGGGGTCGTCGTCGGCCGCGCTGTCCGCCACCACCACGCCGTCGCGCATGGTGATCCGGCGGCGGGCCCGGGCCGCGACCTCCTGGTCATGGGTGACCATCACCAGCGCCACCCCGGACTCGGCGTTCAGTTGTTCCAGCAGCTCCAGCACCGCGGCGCCCGTGACGCTGTCCAGGTTGCCGGTGGGTTCGTCGGCCAGCAGCACCGTCGGCTCGGTGACCAGCGCGCGGGCGATCGCCACCCGCTGCTGCTCACCGCCGGACATCTGGTTGGGCCGGTGGTCCAGCCGGTGCCCGAGGCCGACCCGGCCGAGCATCGCCGCAGCCCGCTCCCGGCGCTGGCGGGCCGGCACGCCCCGGTAGACCAGTGGCAGCGCCACGTTCTCCACCGCCGAGGTACGCGGCAGCAGGTGGAACGCTTGGAAGACGAAGCCGATCGTCTCGTTGCGCAGGGTGGCCATCTCCGGCGGAGACAGGGCGTTGACGTCCCGGCCGCCGATCACCAGCCGGCCGCCGGTGGGCCGGTCGAGCCCGCCGAGGAGGTGCATGAGGGTGGACTTGCCCGACCCGGACGGCCCGACCAGCGCCACGTGGTCACCCGGCTGCACGACCAGCGACACGCCGCGCAGCGCCTCGACCGACACCCCGTCCAGCTGGTACGTCCGGGAAACGTCCACCGCCTCGATTGCCGGCGGGGAGCCGGTCACCGCACCTCCTGGCCGTCGCGGACCTGGTCGGCACCGCGCACCACGACCCGGTCGCCGGCCTGCACACCGTCGAGGATCTGCACCAGGTCCGATCCCTGGACGCCGACGGTCACCGGTGCCCGGTCCGCCTTTCCGTCGCGGACGACCCAGACGGCGTCCCGGCCGTCGGCGGAGAACACCGCCGAGGCGGGGACGGTCACCGCGTCGGCGGCCTCGCGCACCCGCAGGTGGACGATCGCGTTCATGCCGGGGCGCGGCGTCGGGGCCAGCTCGTCCTCAGCCAGCTTTCCGGTGCCCAACGCCAGGCGGACCCGGTAGGTGACACCGCCCTGGGCGGAGTTGGTGGGGAGCACGTCGACCGAGCGGACCGCGGCGTCGTAACTGGCGCCGGTGACGGCGTCCAGCTCGACCGTCGCGGTCACGCCGGCCCTGACCAGCAGCACGTCGGTCTCGTCCACCTCGGCCAGCAGCCCCAGCTGCCCGGTGTCCACCACGGTGAGCACGGGCGTGCCGGCGGCGACCCGGCCGCCCACCGCGACCGCGTCATCCACGCCCGCGGGCGGCCCGCCCTGGTTGGGGGCCAGCGCCGACGGGTCGATCCCGGCCGCCTGGGCGGCACCGGCCTGCTCGAGCAACCCGGCGAGGCCACCGGCCGGGCCACCGCCGGCCCGGGTGCCGCCCGGCTGCACCACCCCGGCGATCGGGGCGCGCAGGGTCAGCGCGTCGACGGTCGCCTTCGCCAGGTCGTACGCCTGCTGGGCCTGCAACCGTTGCGCCGCGGAGAGCGCGCCGACGGCCGAGTTCAGCCCGCTGATCCCCCTCTGCACCGCGCGGACGGCCTGGTCGGCGGTGCGCGCGGCCGCGGTGTACTGCCGTTGGGCGGAGGTCACCTGGGTCAGCAGCGCGTCCCGCAGCTGCGGGTCGGAGATCTTCTCGGCGGCCTTGCGCGCCGCGTCGAACGCCTCGTCGGCGGCCTTGTCGGTGCCGCGCCGGCTGCCGGCCAGGTCGCCGGTGGAGACGCCCCGGCCGGCTCGCTTCGCGGCGGTGAGCGCCTCCTTCGCCTGGCGGAACCGCTGCTGCGCGGAGGGTGAATCGACCACGGCGAGCACCTGGCCCCGCTTCACCCGCTGTCCCGGCTCGACGCGGAGGCTGGCCAGGGTGCCGTCGGCGGGGGCGGTCAGGGTGGCGGCGGCGCGGGCGGTCACCGTCGCCGGTGCGTCGATCACCTCGGTGACCGGGTTGCGAGCGACCGAGGCGAGCGTGACGGCCGGCCGGTCGTCGCCGCACGAGGCGGCGGTGGTGGCGGTGAGGACGGCGACGGCGGTCAGGGCGGTGAGCAGGCGGGGCCGCGTGACGTGGGTAGGCCGCGGCGACTGGGTGCGGCGCACCCATCGATCGTACGGCTCACCGCCACGACCCCCACGGGCCGTCAGGCGGCGGCGGCGCGGACGTACGCCACGCACTCGTCGTGCAACGTCGACCACTGCTCGCCGAACGCCTGCTCGGCGGCGTCCTCGAACGCCTTGCGCCCGTGCACCACGGCCTCGAAGAAGGCGAGCAGCCGCTGCGGCCCGTACCGGTCGACGAGATGCCGGACGGCCAGGTAGCCGACGCCGTAGCTGCCACCGACCCGGTCCGCGGAGGCGTCGTCGGCGGGGGTGATGCCCTCCAGCCGGCCGTCCCAGCTGCTCCGGACCAGCTTGCGCACCTGGGCGAGTCCCTCGTACCGGTCGACCGGCTGGCCACCCGCGCCCGCGTACTCGGCCAGCCCCTCCACCAGCCACCAGGTCGTCTTGCCCGGGTAGCCGCGCTCCGGCAGCGACGCGGCGTGGGTCAGCTCGTGCCGCAGCAGGTCGTCGGCGCCGCTGCTCGGCAGCCCGTCGGCGTTGAGCACCACCTCGTGGTGTCCGCCGCCCACCGTCACCGCGTAGCCGCCGGTCCACTGTGGCCGGCCTCCGCCGTACCAGCTCTGCCACTCGCTACGCCCGGCGTAGAAGATCCGGTACCGGTCCGGTGGCGACCCGGTCACCACGTACCCGTCGGCGACCGTGGCCGCCGCCTCGGCCTGCGCGAGCAGGCCGGGCAACCTGCCGCGCAGCGCCGGGGTGGTGGCCACGATGGTCCGCGGGCCGATCGCCACGGCCAGGTCACTGATCTCCCAGGGTCGGGTGCCGGTCTCCGCCGACTTGGACTCCTCCATGGCGACCAGCAGGGGCTGGGCGCCGTTCTCCCGCCAGCGGGTGCCGATCAGCACCGGGCTGGGGCGGCAGCCGGGAACCACGAAGCAGTACTGGAAGCGCACCAGCAGCCGCCACTCACCCGGTTTGCCGACGACCGGTGCCGGCAGGCCGCTCGGTTCGGCCCGCCAGACGGTGACCTTGAGCGCGCGCAGCGCGGCGAAGCGGCGGCGCAGGTCGGCCTGCACGGCGGGCTCGGCGACGGCGAGGAAGCCGGCCCGGTCCCCGCCGAGCAGCGCGGTGGACTGCCGTCTGAGCTGGGCGGTCATCCGGTCGCCCAGTCCTCGGGCGACCGCGGTGGCGGGATCGTCGGGAGCCGACGTGCCGACCCGGCCGACGACGGCCCGGTCCCCGGACTCGCGCACCACGCCGACCAGCAGCACCGTCGGCAGGCCGCAGCCCAGCAGGAGGACTAACACCACGAGCGCTGTCCACAGTGGCCAGAGCCGTCGCAGTGATGGCTGATGCACCCCGTCGGTCACCCGGCGAAGGGTACGCGAGCGCGCGGCCAGGAACGGAACGAGACGCCGAGGTTGGCGACCAGTTGTTGGTACGAGAGGTCCACCCCTCGGGACAGGCCGAAGCCGCCCGCAGCCTTCAGCGACACGGTCTGCTGGTTGAGGCCGACCTAGGCACCGATGCACACCGCCAGGAACCCGAGAAGCTCGTCGGCGGTGCGCTGCGGTCGGTCGGCGTGCGGGTAGTGCCCGGACTCCTCGATCATCCGGGCCTCGGCGGTGCGGAACAGCCGGCGGGCCGCCCGCGCCTCCGCACCGGGGTCGGGAAAGTCCGGGTCCTTGGCGCCCATCAGCACCAGCACCGGTTGCCGGACCTGCGGGGCGCGGGCGGTCCAGTGCGGCTCGACCGGCACGACCACCCGACGCGCCGCGGCCATCCGGCCGGGCTCGCGCAGGTTGGCCACCATCGATCGGCGGTACGCCACGTCGTCGGCGGGCCGGTGCACCGGGAAGAGCGTCTTGTGGAACATCCCGAACAGTCGAGGGCTGCGCAGCACCACCGCCAGCGCCACCCGCATCCCCGGGTTGGGCTTCTGCTGACCGACGAACGCGCCGATCTGCACGATGCCGGAGACCAGCTCGGGCGCGTCGGTCGCGGCGAAGACCACCGCCGCCGCGCTGGACGAGCTGCCGACCAGCACCGCCGGCCCGGCGCCGAGGTCGCAGACCACGGCCAGCAGGTCGGCGCCGACCTCGGCCGGGGCGTACGTGGGCCAGCCGACGCTGGACTCCCCGTGCCCCCGAACGTCGACCGAGGCGACCCGGTGGCCGGCCGCGACCAGCAGCGGCGCCAGGTGCCGGAAGCTCGCCCGGTTCTCGCCCATGCCGTGCGAGAGGACGACCAACGGGCCCTCGCCGTGCACCTCGTACGCGATGTGGCCGCCGTCCCGCCGCACCTGGCTGGTTGTCATAGCCGTAGCTAACCCTATTAGCCACGACCGTCGACCCGGATACGCGTGCGGACTACTTCTTCGAGATCAGGGCCCGGCCGAAGAAGACCAGATTGGCCGGGCGCTCGGCGAGCCGGCGCATCAGGTAGCCGTACCACTCGTCGCCGTACGGGACGTAGGTGCGCACGGTGTAGCCCTCGCCGGCCAGCCGGGCCTGCTCCTCGGGGCGGATGCCGTAGAGCATCTGGAACTCGAAGCGCTCCGGCCCCCGGTCGAACCACCGGGCCCGGTCCTCGCCGATGGCGATCATGCGAGGGTCGTGGGTGGCCAGCATCGGGTAGCCGTCGCCGGACATCAGGATGTTCATGCAGCGGACGTAGGACTTGTCCACCTCGCGGGCCGACTGGTACGCCACCGACTCCGGCTCCTTGTAGGCGCCCTTGCACAGCCGCACCCGCGACCCGGCCGAGGACAGCTCCCGGCAGTCCGACTCGGTGCGGCGCAGGTACGCCTGGAGCACCGCGCCCGTCGACGGGAAGTCCTTGCGCAGCTTCTCCAGCACCTCCAACGTCGAGTCGGTGGTGGTGTGGTCCTCCATGTCCAGGGTGACCGTGGTGCCCGCCGCGTCGGCGGCCGCGCAGATCGCCCGCGCGTTGTCGTACGCCAGCTGCTCGTCGATCATCTGGCCGAGGGCGGACAGCTTCACGCTCACCTCGGCGGCCGGGGTCAGCCCGGCGGCACCGAGCATCTTCAGCAGCTTCAGGTATTCGTCCCGGGTGGCGGTGGCCTGCTCGGGACGGACGGTGTCCTCACCGAGGTGGTCGAGGGTGACCGCCAGGCCGTCGTCGACGAGGCCGCGGGTCGCGCGCAACGCGTCGTCGGTGGCGGCGCCGGCGACGAACCGGCGGACGACGTCCCGGGTGAACGGGGCGGTCGCGACGAGCCGCTCGACCTGGGATGACCGGGAGGCGGCGAGGATGACGGAACGGAGCATGAGCCGAGCGTAACGCCCCTGCCAGAGCCCCCGCCGAGGGGCGGCCGGGGCTGCGGCGGTGGCGTCGATCGGCTACAACGATGCCGTGGACCAACGCCCCCGCCGCCGGCTCCGGTCGGCCTCCGTGCAGCTCGGCGCGCTCACCGCTCTCGCGCTCGCCCTCTCCGGCTGCAACATGACCTCGGACGACGATGATGACGACGACTGCGCCCTCGGGCCGGTCGGCGGCGGCGACACGGTCGCGCTCGCGATGCGGGTCGCCGACCCGGGCGTCGGCCGCGCCGCCCCCGAGCCGACGGCCGCGGCCCTGCCCGAGCGCGGCGGGTTCGGCACCCACCTCGCCGCCTGCGGCGGCTGAGGTGCGCCGCGACCAGGTCACGCCACGACCCGACTGGGACGCCACCATCCGGGCTCAGGGGCTGGTCTACGTCGACACCGAGCTGCCCGACGGCGGCGTCATGTCGTACTGGGACGAGACCGCCGCGTACGCCTTCGACCTGGATGAGGTGCTGCGGCTGGAGGAGGCCACCGAGGAGCTGCACCGGATGTCGGTGGTTGCCGCCGAGCACGTGGTGGCCCAGCACCGGTACGCCGAGTTCGGCATCCCGGAGTGGGCGGCCGAGGCGGTGGCCCGTTCGCTGCGCGAGGCGCCGCCCACCCTCTACGGGCGGTTCGACCTCGCCTACGACGGCGTCTGGCCGCCGAAGCTGCTGGAGTACAACGCGGACACCCCGACCGCGCTGGTCGAGGCGAGCATCATCCAGTGGTACTGGCTGGAGCAGACCCGGCCGGAGCTGGACCAGTGGAACAGCCTGCACGAGCGGCTGGTCGGCGCCTGGGCGAAGATCGGGGCCGGGCTGCACGACCCCCGGGTGCACGTGCTCTGGTCGAACGAGGAGGAGTCGGGCGAGGACCACATGACCGCCGGCTACCTGGCCGAGACCGCCCGGCAGGCCGGCCTGACCGTGGAGCTACAGCCCATCCAGGAGATCGGCTGGGACGGCCGGCGCTTCGTCGACTCCACCGGCCGCCCGGTGACCACCTGCTTCAAGCTCTACCCGTGGGAGTGGATGCTGGCCGAGCCGTACGGGCCGCCCGCGCTGGCCCCGGGCACCCCGACCACCTGGATCGAGCCGGCCTGGAAGCTGCTGCTGTCCAACAAGGCGCTGCTCGCGGTCCTGTGGGAGCTGTACCCCGGCCACGAGTACCTGCTGCCGGCGTACCTCGACTCGCCGCGTGACATGCCGGAGTACGTGGCCAAGCCGCTGCTGGGCCGGGAGGGCGGCTCGGTACGCATCGTCACCGCCGAGCAGGAGATCACCAACCCGGGGATCTACGGCGACGAGGGCTGGTGCTACCAGGAATTCCGGGCGTTGCCGCAGTTCGACGGCAACCGGATGGTGTTGGGCAGCTGGATCGTCGACGGCGAATCGGCGGGCGTGGGGGTGCGGGAGAGCGCGAGTCTGATCACCGACGGCTACGCGCGGTTTCTGCCGCACTACATCGACGCGCCGCGCACCCCGTGAGTCGTCTACGGTTGGGGGCGTGAACTTCGACGCGTACGCCCGGACCGGCGTTGACCTGGTCAACGCCCGCCTGGACGACCTCGACGACCTGCGGGCCCTCTTCCCCGACGAAAACGCCTGGATGCGCGACGAGGTCGCGGAACGGGATGTCGCGATTTTCCGGCGGGCACAGAAGCGGTTGCGCGACGTCTTCGAGTACGGCACTTCGGGGCGGGACGCCCACGCGGTGACGGAGCTGAACGCGCTGCTCGAGGCGTTCCCGGTCCAGCCGCGCATCTCCGGGCACGACTCCAGCGACTGGCACATGCACGTGACCAGCCGGGGCGCTTCGGTCAGCGCCGAATACCTGGCCGGCGCGGTCTGGGGGCTGTCGGTCTGGCTCTGCGAGTACGGCAGCGCCCGGTTCGGCGTCTGCGCCGACGAGCGGTGCGGCAACGTCTACCTGGACACGTCGTCCAACTGCTGCCGGCGGTTCTGCTCCGAGCGCTGCGCCACCCGCTCGCACGTGGCGGCGCACCGGGCCCGCAAGCGGGCCGCGGTCGGCGAGCAGCTGACGGTCGCCGCGCAGCCGACGGCGGGCGCCGACTCGCTCACCCCGGTCAGCTGACGTCGTCCCGGTCGACGCCCTGACGTCCCCGTCGGGGGTCAGGCGTCGACCGGAGACGGCGCGGTCAGGTGCTGGCGGGCGAACTCCAACGCGGCGCGCAGGTCCGCCTCGCGCACCGCCCGGCTCTTCGCGCCCCGGGTCGCCACCTCCACCGCCACTGCTCCGGAGAAGCCCCGCCCGGCCAGCGAGGAGAGCAGCTCCCCGCAGGGTTGGGTGCCGCGCCCGGGCACCAGGTGCTCGTCGCGACCCTCACCGGTGCCGTCGCCGAGGTGCACGTGGGCCAGCCCGGCGCCCATCCGGTCGGCCATCTCCAGCGGGTCGCTGTGCGACGCCGCGCAGTGCGACAGATCCAGGGTGTACGACGGGTACCCGGTGTCGGTCGGATCCCAGCCGGGCACGTACGGGACGAACCGCCGGCCCGCCATCCGCACCGGGTACATGTTCTCCACCGCGAAGCGCAGCCCGGTGAACCGGTCCTCCACCTCGGCGAGCCCCTCGGTGAACCGGCGCGCGTAGTCGCGCTGCCAGGTGAACGGTGGGTGCACCACGACGGTCGGTGCCTCCAGCGTTTCGGCCAGCTCGGCGGCCTTGCGCAGCCGCTCCCATGGGTCGGGGCTCCACACCCTCTGGGTGACCAGCAGGCAGGGTGCGTGCACCGAGAGCACCGGCACGTCGTAGTGGGCGGAGAGACCGCGCAGCGCGCCCGCGTCCTGACTGACGACGTCGGTCCAGACCATCACCTCGACCCCGTCGTAGCCGAGCGCCGCGGCCAGCTGGAACGCCGCCGCGGTCGGCTCGGGGAAGACCGACGAGCTGGACAGGAGCACCGGAACGCGGGAAGTCACATCAGCCAGGGTAGCCCGGCTGCGTCGTCGCCATCGTGACGAGCGCCGGCAAACCACCCGTTACCGCCCGCCCCGGTCACATCGGTGCGAGTTGATCGAGCCGGCGGAGGATGACCCCCTCGCGCAGCGCCCAGGGGCAGATGTCCAACGACTCCAGATCCAGACGGCGCATGACCGCCTCGGCGACCACCGCGCCGGCCAGCAACTGATGGGCCCGGCCCGTACTGACCCCTTCCAGCTCCATCAGTTGGGCCGGCGGGATGTGCCGGATGAAGCCGATGACCTGCCGCAACCCGGCGCGGGTCAGGCTGCGCCGCGCCCAGAGCCCGGCCCCGGACGGCGCCGCCCCGGCCAGCCGGGCAAGGGTGCGGAACGTCTTCGAGGTGCCCACCGCCCGGTCCCAGCCGACGCCGGTCATCTGGTCGACCACCTTGTCCAGCCGGCCGTCCACGTACTCCCGCAGCTTGTCGACGGCCTCCGCGGACGGCGGCGCCGCGCTCGCCGGGTCGACCTGCAACCGCTCCCGGGTCAGTCGGCCGGCGCCGAGTGGCAGCGAGACCGCGACGGTCGGGTCCTCGTCGATCCCGGCGGCGATCTCCAGCGAGCCGCCGCCGATGTCCAGCACCAGCAGCCGACCGGCCGACCAGCCGAACCAGCGCCGCACCGCCAGGAAGGTCATCCGCGCCTCGTCCGCCCCGGAGAGCACCGCCAGCCGTACGCCGGTCTCGTCGCGGACCCGCGCCAGCACCTCGGCGGCGTTGGTGGCGTCACGCACCGCGGAGGTGGCGAACGCGATCAGGTCGTCGGCCTCCAGCCCGGCGGCCGCCGCCTTCGACATGCCGACCGCCTTGACCAGACCGTCCGCGCCCGCGTCGGTCAACGCTCCGTCGGGGCCGATCTGCTCGGCCAGCCGGAGCACCACCTTCTCCGAGTGCGCCGGCCACGGGTGCGCGCCGTGGTGCGCGTCCACCACCAACAGGTGCACCGTGTTGGATCCGACGTCGAGGACACCCAGTCGCATGGTGAAGACCCTAGGTGCAAGACGTTTGCGCGGCTCGCCGGCCCGCAGAGGGGACCGCGCGTACGCTGGGCCGGGTGACGATGGAGCTCCGCGTAGTGGTGGACGATCCGGGTGACCCGCGCAGCCGCGAGGTGCCGCTGGACTTTCCCCGGGAGTGGATCGAGTTCGCCGACCCCGCGGACGAGGCCCACCTGATCCGGGCCGACCTGACCTGGTTGCTCTCCCGCTGGACCTGCATCTTCGGCCGGGGCTGCCACGGCATCATCGCCGGCCGGTCCGCCGACGGCTGCTGCTCGCACGGGGCGTTCTTCACCGACTCGGACGACGAGAAGCGGGTCCGCAACGCTGTCAAGACGCTCACCCCGTCGACCTGGCAGCACTTCCGGCGAGGGTTCAAGAACTGGACCGACAACGACACCATCGACGGCAAGAACCCGGCCCGCCGGACCGCGACCCAGGGTCCCGACGGTCCGTGCGTCTTCCTCAACGACGCCGATTTCGCTGGCGGGGGTGGCTGCGCGCTGCACGCCCAGGCGCTGCGCGACGGCGTGCACCCACTGGAGTACAAGCCGGACGTCTGCTGGCAGCTGCCGATCCGACGGGACCAGGACTGGGTCAAGCGTCCGGACAATAGCAAGGTGCTGGTCTCCACCCTGTCCGAGTTCGACCGGCGGGGCTGGGGTGCCGGCGGGCACGACCTGGACTGGTGGTGCACCTCCTCGACGGACGCGCACGTCGGCGCCGAGCCGATGTACCTGTCGTACGGGCCCGAGTTGACGGCGCTGATTGGCGCGGCCGCGTACGAGCGGCTGGCCGAGCTGTGCGCGGCCCGAACGAAGCAGGGCCTGGTCGCCCCGCACCCCGCCGACGAGGTCTGACCGGCATCGCCCTGGACGTGGCTGGTCTGGCGTCCGTACCCCGTGGGCCCTGTCGACCTGCCCCACATGTGGGGCTGACCGCGCGTCGCGCCGCGGGCCCGTCAAGCCTCACCGAGAGCCGCGCGGTTGGTGGCTGCCGGGCGGCTCTCGGGGGGTTGGGCGGTCCCACATCTGGGGCAGCTCTACAGGTGGGGAGGGTGATCTCCCCGGCCGGTCTGGCCCCACCGAGCGCGGGCCCTTTCGGGTACGCCGATCACGGCTCGAACTTGTAGCCCAGGCCCCGGACGGTGACGATGAAGCGCGGCGCGGACGGCTCCGGCTCGATCTTGGACCGCAGCCGCTTGACGTGCACGTCCAGCGTCTTGGTGTCACCGACGTAGTCGGCGCCCCAGACCCGGTCGATGAGCTGACCCCGGGTCAGCACCCGGCCGGCGTTGCGGAGCAGCAGCTCCAGCAGCTCGAACTCCTTGAGCGGCAGCTGCACGGCACCACCGTCGACGGTCACCACGTGCCGCTCGATGTCCATCCGCACCGGCCCGGCGGCCAGGGTGGGGGCACCCGAGTCGGCCACCTCCGGGCTCTGCCGGCGCAGCACCGCCCGGATCCGGGCCACCAGCTCGCGGGGCGAGTACGGCTTGGTGACGTAGTCGTCGGCGCCGATCTCCAGGCCGACGACCTTGTCGATCTCGCTGTCGCGGGCGGTGACCATGATGATCGGAACGGCCGACCGCTGCCGGAGCTGGCGGCAGACCTCGGTCCCCGACATCTCCGGCAACATCAGGTCGAGCAGCACGATGTCGGCGCCGGTTCGGTCGAACTCGGTGAGGGCGTCGGTGCCGGTCGCGGCGACCGAAACCTCAAAGCCCTCCTTGCGGAGCATGTACGACAGGGCGTCGGAGAACGACTCCTCGTCCTCGACCACCAGAACGCGGCTCAACGGGGATTTCCTTTCCATTGCTGTCAGACCTGCCGTAGCTCGGCCGGACCGGCCTCGATCCCAGCCGGCGGCAGTGTCGCCAGCAGGTCGTCCGGTGGACGGGCGGGCAGCCGGAGGGTGAACGTCGATCCACCACCAAGAGTGCTCGACACCTCCACCCGTCCGCCATGGTTGCTCGCGATGTGTTTGACGATGGCCAGGCCGAGCCCGGTGCCGCCGGTGGCACGCGAGCGGGCCTGGTCGGCCCGGTAGAACCGCTCGAAGATCCGGTCCACGTCCGTCGGGGCGATGCCGATGCCCTGGTCGGCGACGGCGATCTCGATGTGCTCGTCGTCGCCGTGGATGGCGACCTGGACCGTGGTGTCCGCACCCGAGTAGTTGATGGCGTTCTCCACCAGATTCGCCACCGCGGTGGCGAGTTGGGTGTCGCTGCCGTACGCGGTGAGGCCGCGCTCCCCGGTCACCGACACCTCGACGCCCCGGGCGGAGGCCGTGGTGCGGGTCCGGTCGACCACCTCGGCGATCACCCAGTCCAGCGCCACCGGTTCCGCCGGCGGCTGCGGCTCGGCGCCCTGCAACCGGGTCAGCTCCAGCAACTCCTGCACCAGCCGACCCAGCCGGGTCGACTCGTGCTGGATCCGTTCGGCGAACCGGCGGGCGGCGACCAGGTCCTCGGAGAGGTCGGGTGCCGCGGCCTCGGCCGGCTCGGTGGCGTCGAGCAACGCCTCGGCAAGCAGTTGAAGCGCCCCGATCGGTGTCTTGAGCTCGTGGCTCACGTTGGCCACGAAGTCACGTCGCACCCGCGTCAGTCGGTGCGACTCGGTCACGTCGACCGCCTCCACGGCGATGAAGCCGTTGCCGAGACCCATCGCCCGCAGGTGCACGCCGAGCGGGTTCTCCCCGGCGCTGTCGCGACCCCGGGGCAGGTCCAGCTCGATCTCGCGCCGCACCCCGGTGCGCCGCACCTGGCCAGCGAGGGTACGGATCAGCGGGTGTGCGGCTATCGAGCCCGGGGTGCTGCCGGTGCGCAGCAGACCCATCGCGCGGGCGGCCGGGTTGATCAGCACGGGCACGTCGTCGTTGTCCAGCACCACGACACCGGCCCGGAGCGAGTCGATCGTCCGGCGGCCGAGCCCGGTCTGCTGCTCGTCGGCTATCGCGGGCCTCCCCCTGCTCCAGCGGGAGCCTGCGCCCCCCGTCGACGTGGAGAGGCCCTCCCGCGCCGGCAGGAACCGGGACAGCAGGAAACCGGCGGCCAACCCGGCCACCAACGCCACGGCCACCACGACCGCCACCGCCCACTCCACCCGGCGATCGTAGGGTCATTGTTAACCTGGCTACCACACAGACCAGGACGAACCACCCTCACTTTCGCGAATGTTCACCCCCGCGTCTGGCGTCGTTCACCGGGGTTCATCAACGGTCCGCCCGCGCCACCTACCGTTGGCGGCGCACCTGCTCAACCCCTGCGCCGACACCCGTCGGCGGCGACCGACCACAGGACGTGATGATGCGCGACGAGTTCCGGGCCGATCTCCAGATCGTCAGCCAACTACTGGTGGACATGGCGGAGGGCGTCCGCGCCGCCATGCGCCAGGCCACCCGGGCCCTGCTCACCGCCGACCGGCAGGCCGCCGAGACGGTCATCGAGCGGGACGCCGAGATCGACGACCTCTACCGGCACGTCGAGGAGAGGGTCTGTGACCTGCTCGCCCGGCAGGCGCCGGTCGCCTCCGACCTGCGAGCCATGATCACCGCACTGCACGTGGCCGCCGACCTGGAGCGGATGGGCGACCTCGCCGACCACGTGGCGAAGACCGCGCTGCGCCGGCACCCCTCGCCCGCCGTACCGGCGGAGCTGCGGACGATCTTCACCGAGATGTCGGACATCGCCGACCGGATGGCGGTGAAGATCGGCTCGGTGCTGGCGAAGCCCGACGCCGACCTCGCCGGCGAGCTGGACCGCGACGACGACGCGATGGACGAGCTGCACAAGAACCTGTTCGCCATGCTGCTCGGCGACGACTGGCCGTACGGGGTGGAGACCGCTATCGACGCCACGTTGCTCGGCCGCTTCTACGAGCGCTTCGCCGACCACGCGGTCAACGCCGGTGAGCACGTGGTCTACCTGATCACCGGGGAGACCGCCCCCACCGCCAGCTGACGTGCAAGGAAGGGCCTCTTGTTATCGCTTTTCGCATAACAAGGGGCCCTTGCTAACGTCTCAGCGGCCCTGGTTGGCGACCGCGGCGGCGGCCGCCTTGGCGGCCGTCGGGTCGAGGTAGGTGCCGCCCAGGGTGAGCGGGCGCAGCTGCGGGTCGAGGTCGTAGCGCAGCGGTATGCCGGTCGGGATGTTCAGCTTGGCGATCGCCTCGTCGGAGATCTGGTCGAGGTGCTTGACCAGGGCCCGCAGCGAGTTGCCGTGCGCGGCGATCAGCACCGTCCGGCCGGCCAGGACGTCCGGCACGATCGAGTCGTACCAGTAGGGCAGCATCCGCTCGACGACGTCCTTGAGGCACTCGGTGCGCGGCATCAGCTCGGTCGGCAGCAGCGCGTACCGCGGATCGCCCACCTGCGACCACTCGTCGTCGTCGGCGATCGGCGGCGGTGGGGTGTCGTACGACCGGCGCCAGAGCATGAACTGCTCCTCGCCGTACTCGTCCAGGGTCTGCTTCTTGTTCTTGCCCTGCAGGGCGCCATAGTGCCGCTCGTTGAGCCGCCAGGACCGGCGCACCGCGATCCAGTGCCGGTCGGCGGCGTTCAGCGCCAGCTCGGCGGTGCGGATCGCCCGGCGCATCACGCTGGTGTGCACGACGTCCGGCAGCAGGCTGTGCTCGCGCATCAGCTCGCCGCCGCGCCGCGCCTCACCCTCGCCCTTCTCGGTCAGGTCGACGTCCACCCAGCCGGTGAAGAGGTTCTTGGCGTTCCAGTCGCTCTCGCCGTGCCGCAGCAGGACCAGCGTCCCGACGGTGGGCCCCTCGCTCGCAGTCATGCGGATCATCCTGCCTCAACCGCTGCGGGGACACGCGGGCACCCGTCGTGACGACCACCACGTGAAAAAGCTGGTGACCAGCGACTCCGCGCCCGACTAGGTTGTAAGGCGCTCAAGTCACATCGGTCATTACTTGCAAGCGGGGGCACCACGTGCGGACGATGCGGAGCTGGTTCCGGGATACCACCGGCGGCCTGCCAACCACTTTCTGGTACCTGTGGACCGGCACGCTGATCAATCGGCTCGGCTCGTTCGTCCTCGTCTTCCTCGCCATCTACCTCACCCAGGAGCGCGGTTTCTCCGCCTCCCAGGCGGGCCTGGTGCTCGGGCTGTGGGGCGTCGGCGGCGCGGTCGGCACCACCGCTGGCGGCACCCTGGCCGACCGGTGGGGCCGGCGACCGACGTTGCTCACCGCGCACGTGGGCGCGGCCGCCATGATGCTCGGCCTCGGGCTGGCCAAGGACCTCTGGGCCGTGGCGTTGGGCGCGCTGCTGCTCGGCTTGTTCGCCGAGGCGGCCCGGCCCGCGTTCGGGGCCATGATGATCGACGTGGTGCCGGCGAAGGACCGGTTGCGCGCCTTCTCGCTCAACTACTGGGCGATCAACCTGGGCTTCGCCTGCGCCGCCGTCCTCGCCGGCCTCGCGGCGCAGGCCGACTACCTGCTGCTCTTCGTGGTCGACGCGGCCACCATGCTGATCACCGCGCTGATCATCTTCACCCGCGTGCCGGAGACCCGGCAGAGCGGCCGTGCGGCCACCGCGGCGAAGGCCCCGCGCGGCGCCCTGCGGACGATCCTCAGCGACCGGGTCTACCTCGGCTTCGTGGCGCTGAACCTGTTGGCCGCCCTGGTGTTCCTCCAGCACATCTCGATGCTGCCGATCGCCATGAGCGACGACGGCCTCAGCCCCGCCACCTACGGCTCGGTGATCGCGCTCAACGGCGTCCTGATCGTGATCGGCCAGCTCTTCGTGCCCCGGCTGATCCGGGGCCGGAGCCGCTCGCACGTGCTCGCGCTGGCCGCCGTGGTGATGGGTGCCGGGTTCGGGCTGACCGCGTTCGCCGGCACCGTCTGGCTCTACGGGCTGACCGTGCTGATCTGGACGGTCGGCGAGATGCTGAACTCGCCGTCCAACTCCACCCTGATCGCCGAGCTCTCCCCGGCCGAGCTGCGCGGGCGCTACCAGGGCGTGTTCTCCCTCTCGTGGCAGATCGCCGGTGCCTGTGCGCCGATCCTCGGCGGCCTGGTGCGCGAGCATGCCGGCAACGCCACGCTCTGGCTCGCCTGTGCCGCGATCGGCGTCGTGACCGCGGTGGCACACCTGGTGTCCGGCCCGGCCCGGGAGCGACGCGCCGCCACCCTGCGCCGCACCGGCGAGGCGCTGGCACCGATCAGCGCCACGCCGCCGCCCGCGGCACAACCCGCGGAGGCGGCGACCGTCTGACAGGCGGACCGATCGCTGTGACGAAGAGCCCATGATCAGGTAATCGGGTAGCGGGACCCTGGTCGATTTCCTACCGTTCAGAGGAAACAGTTAGGAAACCGAACTATCGGGAGGTCGGGTGCACGCCCTGCGGCGCTGGTGGCACGACACCGCGGGTGGGCTTCCCGCCACCTTCTGGTACCTCTGGGCCGGCCTGCTCATCAACCGAGCGGGCGCGTTCGCCATGCTCTTCCTGTCGCTGTACCTCACCGACGCGCGAGGGGCCAGCGAGGCGCTGGCCGGCACGGTGGTCGGCGCGTACGGGGCCGGCGGGGCGGCCGGCGTGCTGCTCGGCGGGGTGCTGGCCGACCGGTGGGGCCGTCGGTCCACCCTGCTCGCCGCGCACCTGGTCACCGCCGTCCTGATGGTGGCGCTGGCCTTCAGTCGACCCCTGCTGTTGATCGCGGTGCTCTCGGCACTGGTCGGCGTGGTGCACTCCATGCCGAGCCCGGCCTTCGTCGCGGCGATCGTGGACGTGGTGCCCGCGCAGCGCCGCTCACGCGCATTCAACCTCCAGTTCTGGGCGTTCAACCTGGGCATGGCGGTCGCCTCGGTGCTCGCCGGGGTGCTGGCCGAGGCGAGCTTCACCGCGCTGTTCCTGGTCGACGCGGCCGCCACCCTCACCGCCGCCGCCGTGATCGGCTGGAAGGTGCCGGAAACCCTGCGGCGCAGTGCGACGACGCCGACCGCACCGCCCGCGGACCGCTCCGTCCGGTCCCGGGGACCGGGTCTGCACACCGCGCTCACCGACCGGACCTTCCTGGTCTTCGTCGGGCTCACGTTCGTGCTGGCCGTGCTCACCCTGCAGACTCAGACGATCATGCCGCTGGCCATGCGCGCGGACGGCCTGGGCCCCTCGGCGTACGGGCTGGTCGTGGCGCTCGGCGGCGCGCTGATCGTGCTCGGGCAACTGTTCGTACCCCGGCTGATCGACCGGCACCGCAAGGACGTCGTGCTGGCGGCCTCGACCGCCCTGCTCGCGGTCGGCTTCGGCGTACTCGCGGTCGCCGACGAGCTGGCCGTCTACCTGGGCGCCGCGGTCGTCTGGACGGTCGGCTCGATGCTCGCCGCCCCGCCCAACGCGCAGATCAACGCGGATCTGGCACCGCCGCAACTGCGCGCGCGGTACCAGTCGGTCTTCTACCTGACGTTCCCCGCCGCGGCGTTCGTCGCACCCACGCTCGGCGGGGTGAGCCTCCAGTACCTCGGCGACCGGCACTGGCTGATCGTGGGTGGGCTCGGCCTCCTGGCCGCGTTCGGGCATCTGCTGGCCGGGCCGTCCCGGGAGCGGCACGTCGCCGCGCTGCGCCGGGCCGCCGACCGGGAGCCGACACCGCCCGGGGACCGCGTGCCGGCCGCCTGATCGGGCCGAACCCGCCACGGGGTACGACACACGCAAAGCGCCCACCACGACCAAAGGTCGTGGTGGGCGCCCGCCGGCGGGGCCGGCGGCGGCGGGCAACACTCACCCCCGTAAGCGTCGCCCGCTCGCGCCGCCGGTCCAAACAGGTGGGCACCGTCCCCCAACGGTTGATCCACCCGTCCCCTCGCGCCTCGCCTGGTGCGCGGATCTGATCGATCCGCCGCTCCCCCGAACGTTTCCAAGCGTGGCGCGGTGCAATAAAGTTAGTTCGCCCGGATTCTGGATTCAACCCAGACCACTGTCTTGCCGGTCACAACTGGCGAGTATCCGCAGTTCGGGCCTCGGTTTGTGGCAACAGCCGCATACCCCTCGCGCATTCCCGCAAACACCTCAACCGTCCTCCCGATCGGGTGATTCGGTCCGGAAGAAGTTGCTCTGCCGGCCGTCCCGCATCTGCTCCTGGTAGATCAGGTTCAGCCGGCGCAGGTCGAAGGTGTGGAACCAGGCATCCCAGGTGATCTCACGGATCCGGCTGCTCTCCCGGTAACCGGGGATGTTGAAGGTCAGAACCCCCGCCCGGCCCTCCCGCTCGGTGCCGGCGATGGTCGCCGGCTTCGCCCCGCGCTCGCGTGCCCAGCGCTGGATCACCTCGTGGTTCGCGGTGATCAGGCTCCGTCCCGGGCGCTCCGGCCGGTCCGCGATCGACGAGATCACCTGCGAGCTGCGAACCGACCGTCCGGTGCCCCGGCCCGTCCGGATCCCGCCAGCCGTCGTACCGCCGCCGGCCGGCCGGGCCGTCGCAGCACGCTTGGCGGGCGCGGCCCGCTTCGCCGCCGACGGCCGCGCCGGGGCCTTCTTGGCCGGGGCCTTCCGCGCGGGAGCGGTCCGGGCCGTCGTCTTACGTGCGGCCGTCGTCTTGCGTGCGGCCGTCGTCTTACGTGCGGCCGCCGTCTTGCGGGCGGCCGCCGTCTTGCGGGCGGCCGCCGTCTTGCGGGCGGTCGTCGACTTCGCCGCGGTCGTCTTCTTCGCCGGCGCCGTCGTCCTCTTCGCGGCGGTCGTCTTCTTGGCGGCCTCCGTCGTCCTCTTCGCGGCCGTCGTCTTCTTGGCGGCCGCCGTTGTCCTCTTCGCGGCCGTCGTCTTCTTGGCGGCCGCCGTCGTTTTCTGCGCGGCCGTCGCCTTCTTGGCCGCGGCCCGCTTCGCGGGGGCGCTCTTGTTCGCCGGTGCGGCCTTCGCGCGGCTCGGCGCCGCCCGCGCCGCCGACTTCTTCGTCGCGGCGGCACGACCCGCCGACGCCCGGGTGCCGGCGGCCCGGCCGGCCGGACCGGTGCTGCGCCGGCCCGCGCCACTGCTCTCGGCGCGCAGCGAGCGCACCAACTGTTTCACCAGGTCGGGCTTGCGCAGTGCGGAGATCCCGGAGACCCCGCGTTTGCGCAGTTGCCCGCGGATGTCGTCCACCCGCATCCCGGAGATCTCCGACTCGGAGATTCCGGGAGTGTTCGGCGTCTGGTTGCCGGTCTGTCGTTTCGTCCTGGTCGCAGTCCCGCCGCGACCTGAGCTGTTCCGCTGAGCCATGGGACGCTCACGCTCCTCGACACTCCGTCCTCGGCGCGCGGGGGTCCCTTGCCGCACCGCGCGGTGCGGCATACCCGTCAGGACCGCTCCGAACCACCAGCCGGCAACCCGCCTCCGGGCGCTGGGGTCGAGCCGGGGCGCGACGGGCGGTCAGGCCGGGTCGGAGCCGGAGGGTTCGAAGAGGTGCGCGAAAGCGGCCAGGTTGGCGGTCGACTCGCCGCGCTTGACCCGCCACTCGTACTCCCGGCGGATGGAGCTGCCGAAGCCGATCTCCAGCATGGTGTCGAAGGACTCGTCGGCGTACGTGAGCACCGCACCGAGGAGCCGGTCCAGCTCGTCGGCGTCGACTCCGGCCGGGTTGACCCGCCCGGTCAGGTACACGTCGCCGACCGCGTCAGTGGAGAAGGACACCCCGTACATCCGGGCGTTGCGCTGCAACAGCCAGGCCCACAGCTCCTCACGCCGCTCGTCCGGCTGGCGCATCACGAACGCCTCGATCCGCAGCGCGTGCTCGCCGACGATCAGGTTGCAGACCGTCTTGAGCTTGTGGGTGCCCGGCAGGGTCACCGCGTACGAGCCCGGCCCGGTCGACTCGCAGGTCAGCTCGCGCTCGGCACAGACGGACTCGATCAGGGTCGCAAGATCGCTCTGTGGGCTCACCGGACCCACTCTACGACCGGCCCGGCCGGAGCACCGGGCGGCGACCAGCGCCCGGTCACCAGGAGCAGGAGAGCGCGGGGTTGCCCGCGAGGTCCGCGACGAGGCGGGCCCGGTGCGCGGCGGTCGCCTCGCCGTAGACGGCGAGCAGGCCGGCGACCGTGCGATCCCAGGAGAAGTGCCGGGCGTGCTGCGCGGCGCCTCGGGCCAGCGCCGCCCGCAGGGCCTGGTCCGGCAGCAGGCGAGCCAGCGCGAGGGCCCAGTCCACCGGGTCGTGCCCGTCGATCAGCACCCCGCTCACCTGATCCCGTACGGCGGTGACCAGCCCGCCGACGGCGGCGGCCAGCACCGGCGTACCGGAGGCCTGCGCCTCCAGGGCGACCAGCCCGAAGGATTCGTTGTGCGACGGCACCGCGACCAGGTCGGCCGCCCGGTACAGGGCCGGCAGGTCGTCCCCGGTCTGCGGCGGCAGGAAGCGCACCCGGTCGGTGACCCCGAGCGCGGCGGCCAGCTCGATGAGCGCGGTCGGCCGGTCCAGCCCGCTGCCGCTGGGCCCGCCGCAGATTGCCACAGTCACCTGGTCGGCCAACGCCGGATCGCGCTCCCGCAGCGCGGCGACCGCGCGGATCAGCACGTCGGGTGCCTTGAGCGGCTGGATCCGACCGACGAAGGCCACCAGGTACCCGTCGACCGGAAGTCCGAGCCGTTGGCGGGCGGCCCGGGCGACCGCGGACCGGTCGCCCGGCGCGGGCCGGAACCGGTCCAGGTCGACGCCCGGCTGCACGACGGCGACCTGGTTGGGGTCCGCGTCGTACCGCTCGACGAGGTCGCGGGCCTCCACCCGGGTGTTGGCGACCAGCCGGTCGGCCTCGGCGACCACCTGCTCCTCGCCGATCACCCGGGCCTTGGGCTCCGGCCGGTCACCGGCCGCGAGCTGGGCGTTCTTGACCTTGGCCAGGGTGTGCGCGGTGTGCACCAGCGGCACCCCCCAGCGCTCCTTGGCCAGCCAGCCGACCTGGCCGGAGAGCCAGTAGTGGGAGTGGATCAGGTCGTAGTGGCCGGGCGGGCGGGACGCCTCGGCGCGCAGCACCCCGGCCGTGAAGGCGCAGAGCTGACCGGGCAGCTCCTCCTTGGTCAGCCCCTCCAGCGGGCCGGAGGTGATGTGCCGGACCTGCACGCCGGGGGCCATCTCGACCACCGGGGGCAGGTCGCCGGAGGTGGCGCGGGTGAAGATCTCCACCTCGACGTTGGCCTCGGCGAGCCGCCGGGCGACCTCCAGGATGTAGACGTTCATTCCCCCGGCGTCGCCCGTGCCGGGCTGGTGCAGCGGGGATGTGTGCACCGACAGGGTCGCGATGCGGCGGGGCCGAGGCCACGGTTGGGCACCTCGCTGACGACCGACGCCGGTGTGCAGTTCCGCCACGTCCGCTCCTCTTGTAACGGTTAATGCCGCCTCGCACGACCGGCGCTTCTCGGTCAACCCGTACGCCGGATCTCATCTTCCCCATCGGCCTACGGAAATTCGTCGGCGCGGCCCCCCGGCGTGACGGACCTCATCACCGCTCACCCCCCATGCCCGCTGCCGACAGCCGTCACGCCCGCCCGGACCGGGCTGGAGGGCCGGGGTGACAATGACGGGATGACCTCTGTCGCCATCGTGACCGGAGCCTCCAGCGGGATCGGCGCGGCCACCGCCCGCCGGCTCGCCGCCGAGGGTTTCCACGTGCTCGCCGCCGCCCGCCGCACCGACCGGCTCGCCGACCTGATCGCCGAGATCGCCGCCGCCGGCGGGCAGGCCACCGCGGTGACCTGCGACGTCACCTCGGACGAGTCGGTGGCCGGGCTGGCCGAGGCCGCCGCGCGGGCACCGGGGCCGGTCACCCTGCTGGTCAACAACGCCGGCGGCGCGCGCGGGCTGGACCCGGTGGAGTCCGGTTCGATCGACGACTGGCAGTGGATGTACGACGTCAACGTGCTCGGCACGCTGCGGGTGACCCAGGCGCTGCTGCCGGCGCTGGAAGCGTCCGGGGCGGGCACGATCGTGGTGGTCTCCTCCACCGCCGGCCTGACCGTGTACGAGGGCGGGGGCGGCTACGCCGCCGCGAAGCACGCGCAGACCGCCATCGCCGGCACGCTCCGGCTGGAGCTGTGCGGGCGACCGCTGCGGGTGATCGAGATCGACCCGGGCATGGTGAAGACCGACGAGTTCGGGCTGGTCCGCTTCGACGGCGACGCGGACCGGGCGGCCGCCGTCTACGCCGGTGTGCCCGACCCACTGGTCGCCGAGGACGTGGCGGACTGCGTCGCCTGGTGCGCCACCCGCCCCGAGCACGTCAACGTGGACCGGCTGGTGGTCCGGCCGCGCGCGCAGGCCGCCCAGCACAAGGTGCACCGGGTCGGCCAGTGAAGCGCGAGGAGTGAGCCGATTTTGCGAGCCCCGCAGTCGCGAGCCGAGGGCCGCAGTGAAGCGCCGGGAGTGAGCGGGGCGGCGCGGCGGCGGCCGCTCGGCGTGGTCACCCGGGGGACGACGAATCCGAACCGACTCCGCCGGGTGGACAACTGGATCGTCTCCACCTGCGCCGACCGGCTACGGGCGGCGGCCGATCCCCTGGTGGTCGACCTCGGCTACGGCGCCACCCCGGTGACCGCGGTGGAGCTGCGGGCCCGGCTGGCCGCCGGGGTCCGCCGGGACGTACGGCTGGTCGGGCTGGAGATCGACCCGGCCCGGGTGGCGGCCGCGACGCCGGCCGCCGACCCACCCGGGCTGACCTTCGCCCGGGGCGGATTCGAGCTGGCCGGGCTCCGGCCGGTGCTGGTCCGCGCGTTCAACGTGCTGCGCCAGTACGACGAGCGCGAGGTGCCGGACGCGTGGCGGACGATGACCGCCGCTCTGGCCCCCAGAGGGGTGCTCGTCGAGGGCACCTGCGACGAGCTGGGCCGGCTCGCCGGCTGGCTGCTGATCGACGCCGACGGCCCCCGGACGCTGACCCTGGCCGCGAAACTCACCACGCTGGGCAGCCCCGCCGAGCTGGCCGAGCGGCTGCCCAAGGCGCTGATCCACCGCAACGTCCCCGGCGAGCCGGTGCACGACCTGATCCGGGCGCTGGAGGGCGCCTGGCAGGCCGCCGCCCCGTACGCCACCTTCGGCCCCCGCCAACGCTGGCTACGCGCCGTGACCCACCTGAAAGAAGCCGGCTGGCCCGTCCTGAACCGCCCCCACCGCTGGCGGCAGGGCGAACTGACCCTCCCCTGGCCCAGCGTCGCTCCCAGCACCTGACGGGGCCGCGCCGGGGGGTCAGAGGGCGCAGTTGATGAGGACGGGTTCGGGGTGCAGGGTCACGCCGAAGCGGGTGTGCACGGTGTCCCGGATGTCGGCGGCCAGGGTGAGCAGGTCAGACGTGCTGGCTGCGCCGCTGCGGTTGGTGAGGGCCAGCGTGTGCTTGCCGGAGATCGCCACGCCGTCCGGGCCGGGGTGGCCCTTGGTGAAGCCGGCCTTGTCGATCAGCCAGGCCGCGCTCACCTTGACCGTGTCGTCGTGGCCGGGCCAGGCCGGCGGCTCGCCCAGCTCGGCGGCGCGCTCCCGGAGCAGCTCGTACGTCGCCCGGTCGAGCACCGGGTTGGTGAAGAACGAGCCGACCGAGCGAGTGTCCGGGTCGGTGGCGTCGAGCACCATGCCCTTGCCGGCGCGCAGCCGCAGCACCGCCGCTCGGGCATCGGCCAGCGGCACCCGCTCGCCCACCTCGACACCGAGCGCCCGGGCCAGTTCGGCGTAGCGCACCGGGCCGGAGAGCGGGGACCGGGCGAGCCGGAAGTCGACGGAGAGCACCACCATCCGGTCCCGGTACTTGAAGATGCTGCCCCGGTATGCGAAGCCGCAGTCGGCGGCGGGGACGAACTGGCGGTTGTCCTCGGCCCGGTCGTACACCTCGACCCCGGTGATGGTCTCGGCGACCTCCTGGCCGTACGCGCCGACGTTCTGGATCGGGGTGGCACCGGTCGAGCCGGGGATGCCGGAGAGGCACTCCAGCCCGGCCCAGCCGTTGGCCACGGTCGCGGCGACGAGGTCGTCCCACGGCTCGCCGGCCTCGACCCGTACGGTGACCGAATCAGCGTCCTCGGCGACGATCCGCAGGCCGCGGGAGCGCACCAGGACGACGGTGCCGGGGAAACCGGCGTCGCCGATCACCACGTTGCTGCCGCCGGCCAGGATCAGGAGCGGGTCGTCCGTGGCTCGAATGGCCCGGACGATCTCGTCGGCGCTGCCCGCCGCCATGATCCGCCGGGCCGGCCCACCCATCCGCAGCGTGGTGTAGCCGGCCAGTGGACCAGTGCTGGCACGATCGGCTTCGGTTGTCGGCTGGGCGTAGGCGTCTGACACGTCTTTCACCTTAGGCTGAGGGGCAGCCGTGGCACCCAGTGGTGGCCCGGCACCCCCGGGAGGATGGCGATGAGCAAATTACAGGGCAGCAAGGATTTCTGGATCGGAGCGCTCCGGACGGAGGGCCCCGCCTTCGCCTCGGCGGTGGCCGAAGCGCCGCCGGAGACGCCGGTGCTGTCCTGTCCGGGCTGGACGGTCAACGATCTCACTCTGCACCTCGCCGGCATCTACCACTGGGTTTCCTCGTTTGTCGGCTCCGGCCTGACCACCGCGCCGCCCCGCCGGGAGCCACTCGTGGCGGACCCGGGCCGGAGTCCCCTCCAACTCTGGCAGCAGGGGTACGACCAGCTGATGACCCTCTTCGACGGGCTCGACGCGGAGGCTCCGGCGTGGAACTGGGCGCCGCAGCCGAAGAAGGCCGGTTTCTGGCCGCGCCGGATGGCGCACGAGACGGCGGTGCACCGCTGGGACGCCCAGCTCGCCATCGCCGCCGGTGAGCCGGTGGAGGCGAAGCTCGCCGCCGACGGGGTGAGCGAGGTGCTGGACACCTGGCTGCCCGCGGGCCGGCGGCGGGATCCGGGCGAGTGGCACGGCGTGGTGCAGCTCTCCGCGACCGACGCCGCCCAGGAGTGGTATCTGCGGCTGCGCGGGGAGGGGGTGGCGCTGCTCGACACCGCGACCATCTTCGACCACGACGACCACCACGCCCGGGCGCAGGTCAGCGGCAGCGCGAGCGACCTGCTGCTGGCGCTCTGGGGCCGGATCAACTTCGAGACGCTGGACGTCAGCGGCGACCGCAGCCTGCTCGACGGGCTGCGCACCCGCTGACCGCCGCCCGGGCCGGCCCGGGACGACACGAGGAGGGCGTCACCCCACGGGGGGGGTGGCGCCCTCGGTCGTGTGGGCGTGCACGTCACGGACGGGCATCGATGAGAGAGCGCTCTCTTGACATTCACCACCCGCCGGTCGACCCGACGGAGCCGGCGGCGGCGGTGCGTACCCGGGCACCGAGGGCGCCGTGCAGTTCCTGCCAGCGGCCGGGCCGCTCACCGACATGGGTTGGATGATCGAACCGGCCGGGCTGACCCGGCTGCTGGAGCGGATCGCCACCGACTACCCCGGTGTGCCGCTGCTGATCACCGAGAACGGCGCCGCGTTCCCCGACAAGCCGGGCGCCGACTCGCCCGACGGGCCGGGGCAGGTGATCGACACCGACCGGATCGCCTACCTCGACGGACACCTGCGGGCCGCACACAAGGCGATCTCCCGGGGCGTGGACCTGCGCGGCTATCTCGTATGGTCGTTCCTGGACAACTTCGAGTGGGCGGAGGGCTACCGCAAGCGGTTCGGGATCGTGCACGTCGACTACCTGACCCAGCGGCGCACACCGAAGGCCAGCGCCCGGTGGTACCAGGAGGTGATCTCCCGGAACGGGCTGTGACGAGCGGGGGGAAGTCGCGATGACGACGGCGCAACGGCCGACGCTCGAGGCGGTGGCGGCGCGGGCCGGGGTGTCCCGGGCCACCGTCTCGCGCGTGGTCAACGGCTCCACCACCGTCGCCCAGCCCATCCGGGAGGCGGTCAACCGGGCGGTCGCCGAGCTGGGGTACGTGCCCAACCTGGCCGCCCGCAGCCTGGTCACCCAACGCACCGACTCGATCGCCCTGGTCATGCCGGAGGCGGCCACCCGGGTCTTCTCCGACGACCAGGTCTTCCCCGGCATCATCCGCGGGGTCAGCCAGGAGCTGGAGGCGGCCGACAAGCAGCTGGTGCTGATGCTGGCCGGTTCACCGGCGGGGCACCACCGGGTCGAGCGGTTCACCACCGGACGGCACGTCGACGGGGTGCTCTTCGCCTCGCTGCACGGCGCCGACCCACTGCCCGGCACGCTCGCCCGGCTCGGCATCCCGGTGGTGTGCAGCGGCCGTCCGCTCGGCGACGTGCCCGTGCCGTACGTCGACGTCGACCACGTCGGCGGGGTCACCGCGGCCGTCCGGCACCTGATCGACAGCGGTCGCCGGCGGATCGCCACCATCGCCGGGCCACAGGACATGGTGGCCGGGATCGAACGGCTCAGCGGTTACCGCAGCACGGTCGCCGACGCGGGGCTGCCCGAGCTGGTCGCGATCGGGGACTTCACCCGGGAATCCGGGGCGGCGGCGATGCACCGGCTGCTCACCGAGCACCCCGACCTGGACGCGGTCTTCGCCGCCTCGGACCTGATGGCGCACGCCGCCCTGCGGACGCTGCGCGAGGCAGGCCGGCGGGTGCCGGAGGACGTCGCGGTGGTCGGCTTCGACGACATCGAGACCGCCGCGTACACCGAGCCGCCGCTGACGACCGTCCGGCAGCCGATCGTGGAGATCGGCCGGCGGATGACCCGGCAGCTGCTCCGGATGGCCGCCGGCGAGACCATCGAACCGGCGGTCATGCTCCCCACCGAGCTGATCCGGCGCGCCTCCGCCTGAGCGTCTCGCCGGTCATTAATCCGTCGCCCCGGTGTTCCATCGTCGTTAGCCTCGCGGGCATGCCGGATCCTGTCGCATTGCTGCACGTCCCCGATCTCTCCGACGTTGCCGAGTACGCGTACGCCTCCACCGTCGAACCGCCCGCCCGGCTGGTGTTCACCGCCGGCGCGTGCCCGCTCGACGCGGAGGGGCGGACCGTCGCGCCCGGCGACCACGCCGCGCAGGCCCGGCAGGTGATGGCGAACCTGGAGACCGCACTCGGGGCCGCCGGCGCCCGGCTGACCGACGTGGTCAAGACCACCGTGTACGTGGCGTCGTCCGAGCAGGCCGATCTCGTGAAGGTCTGGGAGGTGGTCCGGGACTCCTTCGGCGACCACGACCCGCCCAGCACCCTGCTCGGGGTGGCCCTGCTCGGCTACACCGACCAGCTCGTCGAGGTCGAGGCCGTCGCCGCCGTACGGATGGCGGACTGACATGCGGACCCGTGTGGCGCAGCCGGACGACGCCCCCGCCGTGGTGGCGCTGCGGGCGATGGTCTACCCGTACCTGGTGCGCGGGGTGGAGTCGACCCGGAAGATGATCGCCCAACCGCCACCCGAGGCGGGCTGGACCGCCTTCGTGGCCGAGGTGGACGCCCAGGTGGTCGGCTGGGTGTCAGCCCAACGCCCCGGCTGGACGTCGACGCCGGACATCGGTGACATCGCACTGCTGCACGTCCGCCCGGAGCACCGGCGACGCGGCATCGGCACCGCGCTGCTGACGGCCGCGACCGAGCACCTCACCCCGCTGGGGGTCCGCCGGCTACGCACCTGGGCGCAGCCGGACGCGTTGCCGTTCGCCCGGCGGCACGGTTTCGAACCCAGCCGCGAGCTGCGCTACTCCGCGCTCGACCTGGATCCGGCGCCCGCGCTACCCGAGCCACCGCCGGGCGTACGACTGCGCCCGATCGCCGAGCTGGACCCGCACCTGCTGTACGAGGCCAACGCCGCCTCGTCGGTCGACGAGCCCAGCGACGTGCCGATCGACGCGGTCAGTTTCCAGAGCTGGCAGTACGACGTCTGGGAGAACCTCGGCCTGGACAAGACGGCCAGCACCGCCGTCGAGGTCGACGGGAAGGTTGCCGCGTTCAGCCTCGTGAAGCGGGACGGGGACCGGATGTGGTCGGACTACACCGGCACCGTTCCGGCGTACCGGGGTCGGGGGCTGGCCCGGCTGGTCAAGAAGGCGGCGCTGCACCGGGCCGCCGCGGGCGGCGTCCGCGTCGCCTACACCTCGAACGACGAGGCCAACGCGCCGATGCTGGCGATCAACGCCAAGCTCGGCTACCGGCCGGTCGCGTCCCAGTGGTCCTGCCTGGCCGAGCTGACCTGATCAGCGTCAGTCGACGCGGGGACGGACCCAGACGAGGAACCGTTCGACGTACGCCGCCGGGTCGGGGGTGAGGCCGAGCTGCACCGCGTCAGCGAACGCCTCGTCGAGGAGCGGTTCGACCCCCAGGCGTGGCAGGGGTTCGTTGACCAGGTGAAGACCACCTTCTGACCGCTACATCCCGAAAGCCCCCGGCGTCTCCGGGGGCTTTCGCTATGCCGGAGGGCCGGCGGCGAAGACCTGGCGGGCGGTGGCGTGCGTGTCGGCGCCGAAGAGGACCAGGCGGGCCTCGGTGACGTTCACCGGCGCGGCCGGGCGCAGCACCGACAGCGCCTGGCCGACGGCGTCCTCAATCGGCCAGCCGTAAATGCCGGCGGAAATCAGCGGGAACGCCACGGTGGTCGCGCCCAGCTCGTCGGCCACCCGCAGACTGTTGGCGTAGCAGTCACGCAGCAGCGACGAGCGGTCCTCGGTGGTCGACCAGACCGGCCCGACGGTGTGGATGACCCAGCGGGCCGGCAGCTCCCCTGCCGTGGTCGCCACCGCCTGTCCCGTGGGCAGGCCGTCCGGGTATCGCGATGCCCGCAGTGCCCGGCACTCGGTCAGGATGGCCGGCCCGCCGCGCCGGTGGATGGCGCCGTCGACCCCACCGCCGCCGAGCAGGGACGAGTTCGCGGCGTTCACGATCGCGTCCACCCGCTGGGCGGTGATGTCTCCCTCGATCAGGGTGATCTCCATGTCAGCGCTCCTCGATGGGGTGGCCTGCCGGCGGCGTGGACACCCGTTCGTCGATCGACTGGCCGAGCGAGCGGCGGGCCAGTAGCGCGGCGCCGGCAACCGCGGCCGGCATGACCAGTACCGCGCCGAGCGGGATCAGGAAGCAGACGAAGACCGCCACGCCGAAGCCGAGCGCCATGGGCCGGTCCGCCTTCAGCACCGACCGACGGTCCGGCAATCGCATGCCGCGCCGGTAGAAGGGCGCCCCGACCAGCTCCAGGGCGAGGAACCATCCGCCCACCGCCGCCCCGATCACCGGCACCACGGTCTGCCCCACCACCGGGATGAAGCCGGCCACGAAGAGCGGGATACCGACCAGCGCCGCGAGGGCCACCAGGCGTACCGAATCGGCGAGGCTGCGACGCAGCGACGACCAGAAGGGCACCTCCACCGCACCCGGGGTGCCGCCGTACCGCTCCTCCACCCGCTCGGAGATCTTCTCGTAGAACGGGTCGCCGATGACCAGGGTGACGGCGGTGAAGCTAACTACCGCGAGCAGGCCGCCGAGGCCCAGGACGGCCAGCCCGGCGATCACCCGGACCAGGTTCCGGGCGGTGGTCGACCAGTCGTCGGCGAACGGAGTGACCAGGGCGGCGATGTCGTCCACGAAGTACACGAGGGTGGCGAACGCGGCCACGAAGAGCACACCGGAGATCAGTGCCGGCACGATGCCGAGCAGCATCAGACCGGGGCTGCGGACGTAGAGACCCAGCCCCCGCAGGAGCAGCCCCGCCCCGGTGAAGAAGCGTCCGACGGCCCCGGTCACCGGGCTGGCGATTCTGCTGGCGTCCACGACCGAGCAGCCTAGCGATCAGTGCGGACCGCCGCCGGGCGGCGCGTTGACGCGGCGCGTTAATAGGGGGCCCCAGCTCTACACGAGGCGTTAACAAGGTGCCCTTCCTTGCACATCAACCGGTTGGTGGATCGCCGGGGTCAGCCGCTGCCACAAAGATCACCAACGGCCGGTCGATTCGCCGCCGGGCCGCTGCCGCCACGCTGAAGAGGTACGGGTACGACGGCGGAAGGCGGCACGATGCCGGTCATTGAGGTGACCAACCTGCACAAGCGGTACGGCGATGTCGTCGCCGTTGCCGACGTGTCGTTCACGGTCGAGGCCGGGGAGATCTTCGGCGTACTCGGTCCGAACGGCGCAGGGAAGACCACCACGGTGGAGTGTGTCGCCGGGCTTCGCGTCCCGGACGGGGGCGGGGTGTCGGTCCTCGGGCTCGACCCCCGCAGGGACGCGGCCCAACTCCGCCAGCGGGTTGGCGTGCAGCTCCAGGAGAGCCAACTGCCGGATCAACTGCGGGTCGCCGAGGCGCTGGAACTGTCCGCCTCGTTCTACCGCGACCCGGCCGACCCGGCGCAACTGATCGACAGGCTGGGTCTGGCCGAGAAGCGGAACACCGCGTACAAGAAGCTCTCCGGCGGCCAGAAGCAGCGGCTGTCGATCGCGCTGGCGCTGGTCGGCAACCCGCAGATCGCAATCCTGGACGAGCTGACCACCGGGCTGGACCCGCAGTCCCGGCGGGA
Organism: Micromonospora sp. NPDC005206; assembly: GCF_040608175.1. Taxonomy (NCBI): domain Bacteria; kingdom Bacillati; phylum Actinomycetota; class Actinomycetes; order Micromonosporales; family Micromonosporaceae; genus Micromonospora; species Micromonospora sp. NPDC005206. The sequence goes on along the minus strand of NZ_JBEXHU010000004.1, from coordinate 335,263 downwards.
CACCTGGGCCCTCATCGAGCAGATCCGGGACAGTGGCGTGACGATCGTGCTGGTCACCCACTTCATGGAGGAGGCCGAGCGGCTCTGTGACCGGATCGCCGTGATCGACCGGGGCAGGGTCGTCGCACTGGACAGCCCGGCGGGTCTGGTGTCGGCGGTGGTCCCGGAGCAGCGCGTCCGGTTCCGCCCGTCCAGCCCGGTCGACGACCGGCTCCTCACCGACCTGCCCGAGGTGAGCGCGGTGCACCGCACCGGCACTCGACTGGTGGTCACCGGCACCGGTGACGTGCTGCACGCGGTCACCTCGGTGCTCGCCCGCAACCAGATCATCGCCGCCGACCTGCGGCTGGAGCAGTCCACCCTCGACGACGCGTTCGTCGAGCTGACCGGGCACCGGCCCGACGCCTGAGGGAGAACCGACATGCACGCCTTCGGGCAGATCCTCAAGATCGAGACACGGCTCTTCCTGCGGGACTTCGGCTCGCCGCTGACGACCGTCGCGTTGCCGCTCGCGCTGCTCGTGGTGTTCGGTCTGATTCCGGCCCTACGCGAACCGGATCCGGCGTTCGGTGACCGGTCCTTCATCGAGTACTTCGTCCCGTCGCTGCTGGTGATCACGCTCGCCATGTCGGCGGTGAACATCCTGCCCACGGTGCTGGCCACCTACCGGGAGCGTGGGGTGCTGCGCCGGCTGGCGACCACTCCGGCCAGCCCGGCCGCGCTGCTGGCCGCCCAACTGGTCATCTCGCTCGCCACCATCCTGGTCAGCGCCGTGCTGCTCATCGTGGTCGGTCGGCTGGCCTTCGACGTGCCGCTGCCGCAACGGCCGCTCGGCTTCGCGCTGGCCCTCGTCCTCGGCACGGCGGCGCTGCTCGCGCTGGGTCTGCTGGTGGCGGCGGTGGCCCGCACGGCCAAGGCGGCGCAGGCCATGGCGGTGCCGGTGTTCATGCTGACCATGTTCTTCGGCGGCGTCTACCTTCCCCGGTTCCTCCTGCCGGACTTCCTGGTCCGGATCGGCGACTACACGCCGCCCGGGGTGCAGGCGCTGCTCGATGCCTGGACCGGGACGTCGCCACACCCGTTGCACCTCGGGATAATGGCGGCGGTCGCCCTGCTCGCGGGTGTGGTGGCGGCGAAACTGTTCCGCTGGGAATGAGCGGGGGTCCGATGGCCAGCACCGTCGAGCAGGTCGACCGCCTGTCCGCCTGGGAGGCCCGGGAAGCGGGCCTGCACCGGTTGGCGCCGTACCTCGGGCTGGCCGTCGGAACGCTGCTCACCACCGCCGCGCCCGCGCCCGGGGGCCACTCGTTCGTCCCCCACCTGTTCGTCGCCGCCGCGACGGCGGCCTGGGTAGCCTGGTTCGTCACCCTGCACCCCGGGTGGGCGACACAGCGGGTGCTGATGGTGGTCTACTACCTCGGTCTCCTCACGTTCAGCGCCATCCTGGTGCTCGACAGTCCGTGGTACGGCTTCCTCGCGTGGAGCGGCTTCCTGCACGCGTTCGCGCTGCCCGGCAACTGGCGGTTCGCCGGGGTTGCCGTGTCGGCCGTCCTGGTGGCCACCGCGCAGAGCGGGGGCCTGCCGTCCGTGCTGTCGCACTGGCTGCTCTGGGGCGTGCTGGTGTTGTTCAATCTGGGTCTGGCCGGCGCCGTGACCTGGTTCAGCACCGTCAACGACCGGCAGCACGCCTACCGCAAGCAGCTGGTCGAGGAGCTGGCCGAGACGAACCGCCGGCTGGCCGAGACGATGCGGGAGAACGACGGGCTGCACGCCCAACTGCTCACCCAGGCCCGGGAGGCCGGGGTGACCGACGAGCGGCAGCGGATGGCTCGGGAGATCCACGACACCCTGGCGCAGGGTCTCACCGGCATCATCACCCAGCTGGAGGCCGCCGGGGTGGCCCGGGACCGGCACGCCGACTGGCAGCGGCACGTGTCGGGGGCCATCACCCTGGCCCGGGAGAGCCTCACCGAGGCGCGTCGCTCGGTACGGGCCGTCCGCCCCGAGGCCCTGGAGGGAACGCGGCTGCCGGAAGCGCTGGCGGAGCTGACCGAGCGCTGGTCGACGATCAACGAGATCCGCGCCGAGGTCAACGTCACCGGCGACGCCCGCCCGCTGCACCCGGAGGTCGAGGTGACCCTGTTGCGGACCGGCCAGGAGGCACTGGCCAACGTGGGCCGGCACGCCAGGGCGACCCGGGTCGGGCTCACCCTGTCGTACATGGGGGACGTCGTCACCCTCGACGTCCGGGACGACGGGGTGGGCTTCGCGGTTGACGACCTGACCGACCTGGGCCGACCCGACGGCGGGTACGGGCTGACCGTCATGCGGCAGCGGGTCGCCCGGGTCGGCGGCGAACTGGCCGTCGAGAGCGAGCCGGGCGTCGGCACCGCCGTCTCGGCCTCCGTGCCCGCGCTCGCCGGGAGCGCCGGATGAGCGGGCCGGTCCGGGTGCTGATCGTCGACGACCATCCGGTGGTGCGGGACGGGCTGCGGGGGATGTTCACCGGCGACCCGAGGTTCGACGTGGTGGGCGAGGCCGCCGACGGGGCCGAGGCGTTGGCGCTGGTCGCGGCGCTGCACCCGGACGTGGTGCTGATGGACCTGCGGATGCCCGGGATGGACGGGGTGACCGCCATCGGACGGTTGGCCCGCTCCGGCAGTACCGCCCGGGTGCTGGTGCTCACCACGTACGACACGGACGCGGACGTGCTCCCGGCCATCGAGGCCGGAGCGACCGGCTACCTGCTGAAGGACGCGCCCCGCGACGACCTGGTCCGGGCGGTACGGGCCGCCGCCCGGGGCGAGTCGGTGCTCGCGCCGAGCGTCGCCGGCCGGCTGATAGGTCGGCTGCGCGCGCCGGCCGAGGAGCCGCTCAGCCAACGCGAACTGGAGGTGCTCACCCTGGTGGCCCGGGGCGCCTCCAACCGGGAGGCGGCGGCCCGGCTGTTCATCAGCGAGGCCACCGTCAAGACGCACCTGCTGCACATGTACGCCAAGCTCGGGGTCAACGACCGGGCCGCGGCGGTGGCCACCGCGTACGACCGGGGGCTGCTCACCCCGAACGGGCGGTGAGCGGGCCGGGCAGGATGGGCGGGTGCGCGCCTCCCGACTGATCTCGCTGCTGTTGCTGTTGCAGGCTCGCGGGTCGATGACCGCGGGCGAGCTGGCGCGGGAGCTGGAGGTCTCCGAGCGGACCGTCTACCGGGATGTTTTGGCGCTTTCCGCCGCCGGGGTGCCGGTCTACGCCGACCGGGGTCGCGCCGGTGGCTACCGTCTGCTCGGCGGTTACCGCACCCGGTTGACCGGGCTGACCCGGGACGAGGCGGAGGCGCTCTTCCTCGCCGGCCTGCCCGGGCCGGCCGGTGACATGGGGCTCGCCGACGCGGTCGCCGCCGCCGAGCTGAAGGTGCTCGCCGCGCTGCCGCCGGCCCTGCGGGACGCCCCGGCCCGCGCCGGACAGCGGTTCCACCTGGACGTGCCGGGCTGGTTCCGGGAGACCGGGCCGCCGCCGTGGCTGGCCGAGCTGGCCCGGGCGGTCTGGCGGGACCGGGTGGTGCGGCTGCGCTACCGGCGCGGTGACCAGGAGGTGACGCGCCGGGTGTGGCCGTACGGGCTGGTGCTCAAGAACGGGGTCTGGTACCTGGTGGGACGGGTCGGCGACGACACCCGCACCTACCGGGTGGACCGGGTGACCGGGGTTGAGGTGAGCGAGGAGAGCTTCGACCGGGACGAGGCCTTCGACCTGGCCGGTTACTGGCGCGAGCAGGCCGGGTCGTTCCTGCGGACCATGCTGCGGGCCGCGGTCGGCGTCCGGTTCAGCCCCGCCGGCCTGCGCCAGCTCCGACACCTCGTCGACGCCCCCTTCGTGTACGACGAGGTGGTCGCCGCCGCCACCCAGCCCGACAGCCAGGGCTGGGTGACGACGCGGCTGCCGGTCGAATCCGTCGAGGTGGCGTACCACCAGCTTCTCGGGCTCGGCCCCGAGGTGGAGATTCTCGATCCACCCGAGCTGCGGGAGCTGTTCGCCGGGGCGGCCGACCGGCTCCGCGCGCTCTACCGGTAGCCGGTGACGTCGGCCGGCTTACCGGTTTCGACCACCTCGACGATGTACCGGATGGCTTCCGGCTGGCTGCCGTCGAGATCGGTGAACCCGTACACCTTGGCCAGCGTGCCGGCGTCGACGGACATGCCGTTCCAGCGGGCCTTCTCCTCGTCTGCGGCGAGCGCGGCCACCGCGCGTCCGACGAAGACCGGCGTCTCCGAGATGAGGAAGTGCGGGTCGGTGGCCGCCCCGTCGCGCCAGTTCTCCTCGGTCACGCCGAAGTGCTCCAACATGGCCTCGGAGCGGAGCCAGCCGGGGGTGAGCGCGACGGCGGTGCCGCCGTGCGGCTTCAGCTCGTGCGCCTGGCTGAAGGCGAGCCGGTTGACCGAGACCTTGGCCAGGTCGTAGAAGACCGACAGCCGGTAGTTGTCGTCGTTGTAGGCCTTGGTGCCGTCGCCGATCTCCACCAGCAGGCCGCCGGGCCTGCGGATCAGCAGCGGCAGCGCGAAGTGGCTGGTGATGATGTGCGTGTCGATGGCCAGCCGCAGGGTGCGGAAACCGGCGTCCAGTGGCTGCTCCCAGACCGGCTTCTCCCAGGTGACCAGCGGGTCGCCGCCCCAGATGTCGTTGACCAGCACGTCGAGGCGGCCCTGTTCGGCGTCGATCCGGGCGACCAGGTCGCGCACCTGATCCGGCACGAGGTGGTCGACCCGGACCGGAATGCCGACGCCGCCGGCGGCGGTGACCAGCTCGGCGGTCTCCTCGATGGTCTCCGGCCGGTCCATCTCGGAGCGGCCGGCGCGGCTGCTCCGGCCGGTGGCGTACACGGTGGCCCCGGCGGCGCCGAGCTGGACGGCGATCTGCCGCCCGGCACCCCGGGTTGCGCCGGCGACGAGCGCGATCTTTCCTGTCAGCGGTTGCGTCATGTCTGTGAGGCTGTCAGCAATACCTGACAGCCGCCGTCTGAATTTCCGGACCGGCTGTCAGGCGGCGAGTGAGTACCCGCACACCACCCGGCTGGGCGTTGCCCCCAGGTCAGTCGACCAGGCGGACGCGGACCCTGCGATTGGCCCGACCCTTGCTCTCCACCTTGACCACCTGCACCTTGCCGATCTGGGCGGTGGACGCGACGTGGGTGCCGCCGTCGGCCTGCACGTCCAGCCCGACGATGTCGACGATCCGGACCTCCTGCTCGTCCGCGGGGATGAGGTTGGACTGGGTGCGGATGATGTCCGGCAGGGAGAGCGCCTCGGCGCGCGGCAGCACCCGGACGGCGACCGAACGGTCGGCGGCCACCTCGGCGTTGACCAACTCCTCGATCCGGCTCTTGAAGTCGGCCGGCACCTCGGGGAGGTTGAAGTCCATCCGGGCCTCGCCCGGTTCCATGGAGTTCCCGGTCACGAGCGCGCCGAAATCGCGGAACACCACCCCGCAGAGCACGTGCAGCCCGGAGTGGGTACGCATCAGACGGCTGCGGCGCTCGTCCTCCACCGCGCCGACGACCTCGGTGCCGGCCGGCGGCAGCGGGTCACCCTCGGCGGGGATCAGGTACGGGTCGTCGCCCTTGCGGGTGCCGACGATCCGGGTCTGCACGCCCTGCCAGAGCAGCACGCCGTGGTCCGGTGGCTGACCGCCACCGCCCGGGTAGAACGCCGAGCGGTCGAGCACGATGCCCTGCTCCGGGTCGGCGTGCAGAACCGTGCAGGTCCACTCGCGCAGGGTCGGGTCGGTGAGGTCCAGCCGGTGAGTCCGGCCATGCTGTGTGACGCCCATGACAGGCGACGTTACTCGTTGAGGAAGCCGGAGATGCGCTCGCGCAGATCCGCGCGTTCCGTCCAGAGCACGCCGGGCCGGTCGTACACGTGCAGGGTGGCCTGGGGCAGCGCGGCGGCGAGCTGCTCGGCCACCTCGACCGGATGCAGGTCGTCGCCCGCGCAGCCGATCACCAGGGCCGGCGCGGCGACCGCCGACAGGGCCGTGGCGTCGCGCAGCGGCGCCTGATCCGGCAGGGTGGCCAGGCCGTCGGCCAGACCGTCGCGGAGCAGCTGGTCGAGCCGCTGCCGCAGGTACGACCAACCGGCCGGAGTGTTACGGACCGCCGTCGGCAACTCCAGCGAGACCACGTCGGCGACCGCCGAGGCGTCGCCGCTCTCGACCGCCTCCAGCAGGTCCGTGACGCGTTCCCGGGCGACCGGGCCGCGCGGCTGGTCGAGCACCGCCGGCAGGAAGAAGACCAGTTTCTCGAAGCGCTCCGGGCTCTCGGCCAGCAGCCGGCAGAGCGCGCCCGCGCCGAGGCTCGCCCCGAACGCGCGGCTGGCTCCGCCGAGATCCGCGATGGAGCGCAGGTCCCGGGCCAGGTCCAGGTAGCTCCACGGCCCGGCCGGCGCGTCGGAGCGGCCGTGCCCACGGAACTGGAAGAACACCTTGCGGCCGGTCACCCCACTGCCGAACGGGCGGGTGGTGGCGATGCCGTTGCCCAACCCGTGCGCGAACACGGTGACCAGATCACCGGTGCCGGTGACCAGCCGCTCCAGCCGTACGCCGTGCGGGGTGGTGACCAGCTCGGTCTCGGGCTCAGGCAGCGCCGGCCGACCGGTACGCGGCCCGCCCGGGCCGGGGCCCCAGGTGCGGGGCCCGCCGTCCGGCGGGGGTGGCCAGCGGAAGCCTCTCACCAGAACCCTTTGCCGTCGCTCAGGTCGCGCAGGCCGACCCGGACGTCGAGCAGGTAGATGAGCGCGGCGGCGATGCCGATCAGTCCGAAGAGGCTGATCGGACCGAAGCCGAGCAGTGTCAGCACCAGGCACACCGCCAGGATGGCGATCCAGCCACCCTTGGGCAGCGTCCCGATTGCGGGGAAGGCGTCGGAGCGCTGCGTGACGGCGTGCACCAGCGCGACACCCTGGATGATCAGCGCGAAGACGAGCAGGATCAGCTCGATCACGTAGCGGACTTCGAACGCGAAGATCGGCGCGGCGTTGGCCATGCCGGCAAGTTTATGTCGACGACCCCGACTACGTCCGACAAGGACGCCGTCGGGGTCGTCGACAGCACGAACTACTTGGCAGCCGGACGGGTCCGCTTGGTCACCCGGGGCAGCTTCGCCGACGGAGTCACGGCGGGCTTGGCGGCCTTCGGCGCCCGGGCGGCCTTCTTGACGGCGGCCGGCTTGGCCTCGGCGATCTCGGCCACGTCGGCCGGGGTCGGCACCTCGACCGGGGTGGTGGCGGCCGAGGCGGTGGCCTCGACCGGCGTGGCGGCCGGCGTCACGGCCTCGGTCGCCTCGATGTCGGCGTTGACCGTCTCGGCGGCCTCCAGCACGCCGGCGCCGACGACCCGCTCACCGCGGGCGACCAGTGCGCCGTACGCGGCGAACGCCCGCTCCTGTGCGGCCTGGGCACCGGCGACGACCACCGCGGCGTTGCGGGTGGCGGCGGCGCGCAGCCGGTCCAGGTCGGCCGACTCGCGCAGCTTCGCCAGGTCCAGCTCGGCCTGGGCCCGGCCACGCAGGCTCTCGGCGGTCTCGTTGGCGGTACGCAGCGTCTCGGTGGCCTTCTGGCGCAGATCGAAGCCGGTCAGCACGGCCCGGCCGCCCAGGTCGGCGACGACCCGGGTGCCGAGCACGCCGACCACGGCCGGAAGCTTGCGCAGCTGCTCGAGGGCCAACTCCCCGGCGCCAGCGGCGGCGTAGATAGGGGCGGGGATGCGGTTGGTCTTCGGCTCGGTCATGAGGTCTCCTCTTCGGCCGCGTCGGCGGCCTTCCGGACCGCCGGACCGGCGGCCTTCTTCTCGGGGGTGCTGGTGCTGGTCGGGGCGGGTGTGTTGCCCGCCTCGGTGACGGCAACCGACTCGATCACGGCCTCGGTCGGGGTGCCGCTGGCGGTGGTGGGGCCGGTGGCCGCCAGGTTGGCCACATCGGCCGGCTGATCGGCGACATCGGTCGGGGTGGTCACGTCGCCGGTGGTGTCCGTGCCGACGCCCTCGGCGGCGGCCCGGGCCTCCGCCAACCGGGTGTTCTCCCGGCGGAACGTCTCGTAGATCTGGCTGAGCGACTGCTTCTGGGCCATCGTCAGGTCGGGGTCCACCGCGATGGCGGCGAGCACACCGTGGCCCTCCTTGTCGTCGAGCAGCCCGGCGCGCAGGTACATCGCGGGAGTGGAGACCCGCAGCGCACTGGCCAACTGCTGGAGCACCTCGGCGCTGGGCTTGCGCAGGCCGCGCTCGATCTGGCTGAGGTACGGGTTACTGACCCCCGCCTGCTCGGCGAGCTGCCGCAGCGAGATCTTGGCGTTGCGCCGCAGATCGCGGATGAACCCGCCGACGTCGGGGAGGTCCTTCGGTGTGGCCATGACAGCGACGCTAACCGCCCTTGCTAACTCTTGCAAGCAAAATGCTAGCCAGAGTTAGCAAGGTCTCAGCAACCTGCTTGCGTGCGGCTCGCACGATCCGTACCGTCCGTCCGTGGACAAGATCACAGTCAATGGAGCAGTCATCGCGTACGACGAGGCCGGCAGCGGTTCACCCGTCGTGCTGCTGCACGCCGGCATCGCCGACCGCCGGATGTGGCGGGGCCAGCTGCCCGCGCTCGCCGCCCGGCACCGGGTGATCGTCCCGGACCTGCGCGGCTACGGCGACTCCGAGCTGCCTCCGACGCCGTTCGCCCACCACGACGACGTGGTCGGCCTGCTGGACGCACTCGACCTGCCCCGGGCCGCCCTAGTGGGCTGCTCCTTCGGCGGGTCGGTCGCCATCGACACCGCCCTGGCCCACCCGGACCGGGTAAGCGCGCTCGCGCTGTTCGACACGGCGGTCTCCGGGAACCAGTGGTCCGAGGAGGCCAACGACCTCTGGGACGGCCTGGTCGGCGAGGTCGACCCCGACGACTTCGTCGCCGGTGCGGCCGGCGAGGTGCGGTTCTGGGTGGTCGGCCCGGGTCGTCAGCCGGCCGACGTCGACCCCGGGCTCATCGCGTTCGCGCAGGAGATGGACCAGCGCGCGCTAGCCGCCGAGTTGGCGCTCGGCGCGGTGGAGGTGGGCGAGCTGACGCCGCCGGCGATCGGCCGCCTCGGCGAGCTGCGGATGCCCGTCCTGGTCACCGCGGGAGCCGCCGACGTGCCGGACATCAGCCGCCTCGCCGACCGGATCGCCGCCGAGGTGCCCGGCGCGGTACGCCTGCCCGACGTGCCGGACGCGGCGCACCTGCTGCCGCTGGAGCGCCCCGAGCCGGTCAACGCCGCCCTGCTCGACTTCCTGAGCTGATCCACCCGGCTCCGCCCGCCGGCCCGGCACACCGGACCGGCGGGTTGGCGGTCACCAGAGCGGGCGGACCGCGCCGACCGGGACGCCGCCGCCGAAGAGCGGCATCTCGGCGTACTCGGCCAGCACCGGAGCGTCCACGCCGAGCCGGCGCAGCGCGGAGACCAGCACCGGCATCCTGGCCCGGTCCGCGCCATCGTCGATCTTCAGCGCGACGGCGCCGACGCCCGGCAGCCCCACCGCGATCACGCCCTCGGCGCCGACCTTGGCCAGCAGGCCCGGTACGCCGCGCATCAGCCGGGTGTCGTCGGCCCGGGTGCCGCCGACGATCTCCGGGTGGGCGCGCATGGCATCGGCCACCGCACGCGGCACCGAGCCGGGCTCGGCCTCGACCAGCCGGAGGTACGCCCCGGCCAGGCCGGTGAGCGACACCGCCAGCACCGGCGCTCCACAGCCGTCCACTCCCACCGCTGCCGCCTGCTCAGCGGTGAACTCCTCGATGGCCGCCCGCAGCCGCTGCTGCAACGGGTGCTCCGGCCGCCAGTAGCCGTCCAGCGGCCACCCGGCCGCCTGGCAAGTCAGCAGCATGCCGCTGTGCTTGCCGGAGCAGTTCATCTGCACCCGGGTCGGGCCGCCACCGGCTCGCAGCACGGCCTCGCGGGCCGCCGCCCCCACCGGCAGGTCGGGCGGGCAGTGCAGGGCCGAGGCGTCCAACCCGGCCCGGTCCAGCAACGCGCCGACCCGAGCCAGGTGGAACTCCTCACCCGCGTGGCTGGCCGACACCAGCGCCAGGTCGGCCGGGTCGGTCAACGGCAGGCCGGCGCGGAGCATCCCGATCGCCTGCATCGGCTTGCTGGCCGAGCGGGGAAAGATCGGTGCGGTCACGTCCCCGGCGGCGGCCACCGGCACACCGACGGCGTCCAGCACCACCACCGAGCCGCGGTGCATACCCTCGACGAACCCGGACCGGACCACCTCGGCGAGCGGCGCGCCGCCCTCGTACGTCTTTCCCACGTGCTGGACGGTACCGACGGTCCGGAGGTGCCCGTCGGCGGGGTGACCTGGTCGTCCACCGCCCGGGTGACAGGGGCGCCGGACGGGCTCGGCCTTACAGCCCCAGCAGCTCGCGGGCCTCGGCGGTGGTCAACGGGGGACGCTGGGCGAGCTGGGCGAAACCGACCGCGCGGGCGACCAGTTGCATGTTGGACTCCACCGGGCGGCCCTTGGCGTACGTCACGGTGTCCTCCATACCGACCCGCAGGTGCCCGCCCGTCGACAGCGACGTCAGCATGACCGGAATCGTGCTGCGGCCGATGCCGGTGGCCGAGAAGGTGGTGCCCTCGGGCAGGTCACGCAGCATCCGGTGCGCCGCCACCAACGTCTCGGTGGTGCCCGGCATGCCGCCCGGCACACCCATCACGAAGTCGACGTGCACATGCCCTCCGGCCGGCGGTCCGTACTTGCCGAGCAGCCGCTGCAACGCGGACAGGTGGCCGAGGTCGAAGATCTCGTACTCCGGAACGATTCCGCGTTCCTGCATCCGGGTGTGCAGGTCGACGATGAACTCCCAGCGGTTGAGGAAGACGTCGTCGCCGAAGTTGACCGTGCCCATGGTGCACGAGGCCATGTCCGGCGCGGCGTCGAGCACGGCGAGTCGGGAGGCTTCCGGGTCGGTCACCGCACCGCCGGAGGAGAGCTGCACGATCAGGTCGGTGCTCTCCCGCAGCGCCGCGACCGTCTCCCGCAGGCGCACCGGGTCGAGGGTCGGCCGCGCCGCGTCGTCGCGGATGTGGACGTGGATCACGGCGGCGCCGAGCGCCTCGCACTCCTTGGCGGTGCGCAGCAGCTCGTCGAGCGTCACCGGCAGCGCCGGCACCTCCGCCTTGGCCGACTCCGCGCCGGTCGGGGCCACCGTGATCAACGTCCCTGTCGTCATGCCGGCGATCCTAGACGGCCCGGTCAGGACGGGTCGATCGCCGCCGCCGTCGCACCGATCAGCAGCGCGGCGTCCTCCGGGACGTTCCGCTTCAGCACCGCGAGCGCGATCTGGCCGAGCTCGTGGTGCAGCACGGCGGTGCCGACGAAGCCGACGGCCCGGCCGTCGAGGGTCACCGGAGTGCCGGCGGTCGGCGGCTGGTCGGTGGTCACCCCGTCCAGGTGCAGCAGCACCAGGCGGCGCGGCGGTCGGCCCATGTTGTGCACCCGGGCCACCGTCTCCTGCCCCCGGTAGCAGCCCTTGTCCAGGTGCACCGCCGGGCCGATCAGGTCGACCTCCGCCGGGATGGTCCGGTGGTCGGTGTCCACCCCGACCCGGGGTCGCCGGGCGGCCACCCGGATCGCCTCGTACGCCCAGAGCCCCGCGACCGGCACGCCCGCGCCGCGCAGTTCCGCCACCACCTGGTCCATCGCCGATCGCGGGACCAGCAGATCCACCCCGAGCGGGCCGCGCCGGGCCCAGCCGCCGACGGGCAGCGGCCGTACGTCGTACCGAACGCTCGCCCGCGGTGGCACGGCGCCGGCCGCGAACTTCGGACCGGGCACCGCGACCAGGTCCGGTGCGGCCAGCCCGGTCACGCCGAGCGTGCCCAGCGCGTCCGGCGCCGCCGGCCCGACCAGCGACAGCAGAGCTCGCTCGCCGGTGGCGTCGCGGGGCTCGACCTTGCTGAAGAACCGCATCTTCTCCAGGTACGCCAGCAGGTCGGCGGTCGCGCCCGGCTCGGTGTCCAGCCAGGTGGTCTCGCCGTCCTCGGCGACCAGGGCGTGCTGCTCGACGTGCCCGTGCGGGGAGAGCACCAGCAGCTCGGTGCCCTCGCCGGCGGCCAGCGTCGCCAGGTGCTGCGAGGTGATCGTGTGCAGCCAACCGGCCCGTTCCTCCCCGGGCACTGCGAGGATCCCCCGGTGCGACCGGTCGACCAGGCCGACCTCGGTGTCCAGGATGCGCTGCTCGCGCAGCGGGTCACCGTAGTGCGCGGCCACCCCCCGCACGCCGGCCGCGGCGTGCGCCGGCTCCGGCTGGTCGCGGCTGGCCTCGTCGATGCTCTCGACGGCCACCGCTCCCGCGATGTCGATCATTTCTGGTCCCCGTTCTCGCAGCGTTCGCAGACGCCGAAGAGCGACACGTGCCCGATGTCCACCCGGAACCCCCGTTGCGCGGCCAACTGGTCGGCGAGCGGACGGAGCAGCTCCGGATCGATCTCGTCGATCGCGCCGCACTCCCGGCAGACCAGGTGGACGTGTTGGTGCTCACCGGCCGCGTGGTAGGTCGGCGAGCCGTGCGAGAGATGGGTGTGGGTCACCAGGCCGAGCCGTTCCAGCAGCTCCAGCGTGCGATAGATGGTGGTGATGTTGACGCCGGCGGCGACCTCCCGGACCGCGGTGTGCACCTGCTCCGGGGTGGCGTGGCCCAGATCGAGCACCGCCTGGAGGACGAGCTGCCGCTGGGCCGTCAGCCGCAGCCCACGGGCCCGGAGCATTTCCGCGAGGGAGGATTCGGACACCGTCCGATCATAGTTCGGCAACCATGCCGACCGCCGCACGCCGACGGACCGCCGCTACGCTCGACGGTCATGGTGCTGTCGTCCGTCGGAAAGGTCGCGGCCGATACGACCGCGCGGATCGCCATGCTCGGACACGGCCCGGTGCCAGCCCGCGAGCCCGTGCTCCGCGGCGACGACCTCGGGGTGCTCCGCGGCGACGGCCTCTTCGAGACCATGCATCTGCGCCGGGGCCGGCCGTGGCTGCGCGACGAGCACCTCGCCCGGCTGGCCGCGGCGGCCGCCGCCGTCGAGCTGCCCCTGCCATCCGCCGCCGCGCTGATCGAGCTGCTCGACACGGTGTGCGCGGGGTGGCCGGCGCAGGTGGAGGGGGCTCTGCGGCTGGTCTGCACCCGGGGCCCGGAGGCCGGCGGCCCACCGACCGTCTACGCCACCCTGGCCGAGGTGCCGGCGTCGTCCCGCGCGGCCCGCCGGAACGGGATCAGTGTGGCGACCCTGCCGCTGGGGGTGCCCGCCGACGCGCGCACCGGGCTGGACTGGCTGCCGGCCGGGATCAAGTCCACCTCGTACGCGGTCAACAGCGCCGCCCGCCGTTGGGCCAACCGGGCGGGGGTGGACGACGTGCTCTGGATCTCGTCGGACGGCTACGCGCTGGAGGGCCCGACCGCGAACGTGGTGTGGCTCACCGGCGACACGCTCTGCACGGTGCCCGCCGCCACCACCGGCATCCTGCCCGGCACGACCGCCGCCTGGCTGCTGGGCCATGCCGGCGAGTTGGGCCTGACCGCCGCCGAGCGGATGGTCACCTTGGCCGAGCTGCACGACGCGGACGGCATCTGGTTCAGCTCATCGGTGCGCGGGATCACCGAGGTGCGCACCCTGGACGGGGTACGCCGGGACCGGTCCCCGCGCACCCCCGCCCTGCACGCTCTGTTGGGTTTCGCCGTCGCCTGAGGGTCAGCCGCCGACCCGAACGAGCCGGGCGGAGAGGTGAGCGCTGAGCGGGTGCCCCATCGCGGCCATCTCCTGGGCGTAGAGCAGCGCACCCTCGACGATGCCGAAGAGCCGCTGCCCGCCGGTCACCTCCTTGGCGGTCGCCGTCCGGACCACCGCGTCGGTGGCGAACTCGACCTGGGTGCCGGTGCGCTTGCCGAGGTGCAGCTCCATCACCCCGTTCGGGGTGGTCAGCAGGGCCTCCAGCTCGTCGGTGGCCCGGCCGTCCACCAGCACCGGCCGCCACCAGCCGACCTCGCGCCCGGCCGGGCGGACCGGCTGGCTCTGCTCGTCGAGGATCCAGGCCCGCGACTCGTAGTGCAGGAACGGCCGACCGTCGTGGCTGATCCGGATCTCCTGCGCGTAGTCGAAGTCCTCGATGGTGGGGAAACCGCCCTTGCCGCGGCCGCGCCACAGCCCGATGTAGGGCAGCAGGCCGTCCAGCGCGGGGTGCAGCTTCGGACCGACCCGCAGGTCGTGACTCTCCTCGAACGGGTACGGGTCGACCGGCGGCGCGTTCAGCCACGGGGGCTGCAGCGGGTTCTCGTCGCTCACCAGTGTCACCAACGTCCTCTCGATATGCGTACGGCGAGGTAGACCAGGCCACCGGCGAGCCCGCCCAGGCCGGCGACCAGCAGGCTGACGAACCCGATCTCGGTAACCATCCCGGCCATCCTATGCTGGGCCCCATGGCCCGCTCTCTCGTCGTCAAGGCCACCGCTGGGGCGGACGCCCCGGAGCGGTGCGCACAGGCGTTCACGGTCGCCGCGACCGCGGTCGCGGCCGGGGTGGACGTGTCGCTCTGGCTGACCGGCGAGTCGACCTGGTTCGCGCTGCCCGGCCGCGCCCAGGAGTTCGAGCTGCCACATTCGGCGCCGCTGGCCGAGCTGCTGCACGTCATCCTGACCAGTGGCCGGGTGACCGCCTGCACCCAGTGCGCGGCCCGCCGCGAGATCGGACCGGACGACATGCTGCCCGGCGTCCGGATCGCCGGCGCCGCGGTCTTCGTCGAGGAGTCCCTGGCCGAGGGAGCGCAGGCGCTGGTCTACTGACCGGCGGCACGCCTCGGCGGCCGGTCGGGGCGGAGTGCGGATACCGACCCGACATCTCGGACGGCTGCCTACGATTCGGGTGTGACCGAGGTGACGGAGAGGTTCTTCGAATCGCTGCCGGCGCGGGCCCCGGCGGTCCTCGGTGGCCTGGCGGACGGCACCCTTCAGATCGACCTCACCACCGACGACGCGACCGAGCACTGGCTGGTTCGGATGCGGCCGGGATCGGTCCAGGTCAGCCGTCACCGCGGGCCGGCCGACGCCATCTGGTACAGCAGCGCGGCCCTGTTCGACCGGCTGGTGACCGGCGAGGCCCAGGGGGTCGCGGCGGTGCTGCGCAACGAGAGCACGTTCAGCGGGAACGTGGTGCTCTTCCTGGCCTTTCGGCGGTTCTTCCCCGACCCGCCGGGCACCCGCGACCCGCGCGAGGTGGCCCGGAAGCAGGCCGGGCGGCAGGCGTGAAGGATCTGGTCAGCATCCTGGACGGCAACACCTTCCTGGTCAGCGACCGGACGGGAGACATCGAGCCGTCCTATGACTTCCCGACCGGGCTGTTCTCCTTCGACACCCGGTTCCTGTCCAACTGGGTGCTGACCGTGAACGGCGAGCGGCTGCACACCCTCTCGATGGACGACTCCGAGTCGTACCGGACGAAGTTCTTCCTCGCTCCCGGCGAACCCACCCACTACCTCGACGCCAAGACATCGGTGATCCGCAACCGGGCGATCGTCGGCAGCTTCGAGGAGGTGCTGACCGTGCTGAACCACGCGGGAGAGGAGGTCGAGTTCACCGTACGGATGGAGATGGGAGCCGACTTCGCCGACCTGTTCGAGATCAAGAACGCCCGGCAGAAGCGGGGGCGGACGACGGTCACGGCGGCCGACAACGAGCTGCGGCTGACGTACCGGCGGGAGGCGTTCCACCGGGAGACGGTGATCAGCTCCAGCATGCCGGCAACGGTCGACGCGGCCGGAATGACCTTCCGGATCCGAATCCCCCCCAACAGCGAGTGGCAGACCCGGTTGCACGTGTCCACCATCGTGTACGGGGCGCGGGGGGAGGACATCCGGGCCACCCTGCCGTACGGCGGCAGCCGTAGCGCGGACGTCATCCGCGCCGAGCAGCAGGAGCTGATCGACCGCGCGCCGAAGCTCGGCTGCGACTGCGAGCCGCTGGCCGGGGCGTACCGGCGCAGCCTCAACGACCTGGCCGCGCTGCGCTACGAGTCGATCACCCTGGGCGTACGGCTGCTCGCCGCCGGGCTGCCGTGGTTCATGACCCTGTTCGGCCGGGACAGCATCATCACCTCGTTGCAGGTGCTGCCGTTCCTGCCGGAGCTGATCCCGCCGACCATCCTGATGCTGGCCGGGTTGCAGGGGCACCGGGTGGACGACTTCCGCGACGAGGAGCCGGGCAAGATCCTGCACGAGCTGCGATACGGGGAGACGGCCGGTTTCGAGGAGCAGCCACACTCGCCGTACTACGGGTCGGCCGACTCGACGCCGCTGTTCATCATCCTGCTCGACGAGTACGAGCGCTGGACCGGCGACGCCCAACTGGTCCGGCGGTTGGAGCCGCACGTGCGGGCGGCACTGAATTGGATCGACACCTACGGTGACCTGCTCGGCACCGGCTACCTCTGGTATCAGACCCGCAACCCGGAGACCGGCCTGAAGAACCAGTGCTGGAAGGATTCCTGGGACGCCATCTCGTACGCCGACGGTCGGATGCCCGGCTTTCCCCGAGCCACCTGCGAGTTGCAGGGCTACGCGTACGACGCGAAGATGCGGGCCGCCCGGCTGGCCCGGACGTTCTGGGGGGACCCGGCCTACGCCGATCGGCTGGAACGGGAGGCGGCCACCCTCAAGCAGCGGTTCAACCACGACTTCTGGATCGCCGACCGCGGGTACTTCGCGCTCGCCCTGGACGCCGACGGCCGGCAGGTCGACGCGCTGTCGTCGAACATCGGGCACCTGCTCTGGAGCGGCATCGTCGACGAGTCCCGGGCCGGCAAGGTGGTCGAACACCTGCTCGGGCCGCGACTGTTCTCCGGCTGGGGGGTGCGGACCCTCGCCGAGGACCAGAGCCGGTACAACCCGATCGGCTACCACGTGGGCACCGTCTGGCCGTTCGACAACTCGATCATCGCCTGGGGGCTGTGGCGGTACGGCTTCCGGGACGAGGCCGGGCAGATCTGCAGCGCGATGCTGGCCGCCTCGCGCTACTTCGGCGGGCGGCTGCCGGAGGCGTTCGCCGGCTACGCCCGTGACCTCACCGACTACCCGGTGGAGTACCCGACCGCGTGCAGCCCGCAGGCCTGGTCGACCGGCACCCCGCTGCTGCTGCTGCGGGTGATGCTGGGGCTGGAGCCGCAGGGCGAGCACCTGATCATCGATCCGGCCGTGCCCCCGGGCCTGGGCCGGGTCGAGTTGCTGGACATTCCCGGCCGGTGGGGTCGGATCGACGCGCTGGGCCGCAGCCGCGACCCGGAGTAGCCGCCGGGCGGCTGACCCTGCCGGGGGCGCCCGGCTCAGCCCGGACAGCCGACGGTGGCGGCCAGCCGGGCGGCGTCCGGCGTGAGTTCGGCCAGCACCGTGACCGGGCCCGCGCGGTACGCGTACACCGGAGGGTTGTCCAGCAGTGGGGCGCCGCCGGCCAGCGGGGTGAGCCCGCCGGCCGACCCGGCGGCGCCGGGACCGGCGGCGGACCGCGCGGTACGGGCCAGCACGCCGCCCGGGCAGGGCGCGGTGACCAGCTCCGGGGCGGCGTCGGCAGGCTGGCCGAGTGCTCGCAGCGCGGCCGTCAGGGCGGTGGCCTCCGGGCCGGCGTCGGTGGCCGGCGGCGGCGCGTAGCCGGAGCCGACCGGCCGACAGCCGGTGTCCACGGTCAGGCGGATCCGACCGTCCCCGGTCGGCCGGCCCTCGACGGCGACGAACTCCCCGGCGTCGGCGCGCAGCTCCGGGCCGTCCAGCCCGGGCCCGACCCCGGCGCGCCAGCTCGCGGGAAGTCGATCGGCGATCCCGGACAGCACGGCCCGCTCGGTGCCGACGGCCGCGAGCACGCCGACCTCACGCCGCAGCGTGGCGCCGTCGGCCAACGGGGTGACGCGGCAGCCTGACTCGACCCGCGCCGGCCCCAGCTCCAGCAGCCCGGCCGCGCCGGACGCCCGGGCCAGCTCTCCGACCGCCCGGTCGACCACCGGACCGGCCTGGTCGAGGGAGCGCTGCTCCCGCACGGTCGGTGCGTCGTCGCGGACCGACGTCCAGGCGAGCACGGCCAGCAGTACGGCCCAGACCGCGGTCGCGACCAGCAGCCAGCGCCGCCGCCAGGCAGGTGCCGGGGCGGCGGGACCGGTCGAAGGGGCCCACCCCGTCCGGACAGCTCCGCTCACCCGGCCATGGTGTCACGGGCGGTCCGACGGCGATCGACGGAGTCGGGCGCGCTGGCGGTCAGGCGGGCCGGGGCGGCGGATCGATGCGGTAGCCGACCCCCCGCACGGTGTGCACCCGCGGCCCGCCCGGCAGGGCGCGCAGCTTGTGCCGGAGTCGCTTGACCGCGGAGTGCAGGATCGCGGTGTCCCCCAGGTACGCGCCGTTCCAGATGGCTGCGAAGAGCTGTTCGTAGCTCCACACCACCAGCGGCGGGCCGATCAGCCGGGCGAGCAACTCCCGCTCGGTGCGGGTGAGCGGGAGCGGATCGCCACACCAGGTGACCAGGTGACCGGCGCGGTCGACGACCAGCTCACCCCAGCTGACCGGCCCATGCTGGGCCGCGGGTGGGCCTACGGGCGCGATGGTCAGGGCCGCACCCCGGGGCGGCGACGGGAGCAACATCGCCCGCAGCTCGGTCAGGTCGGCGCAGCTCACCACCGGGCCGACCCCGTCGAGCTGGCGCACCACCCGCTCGCGCATCGAGACGTCCGCACTCACGCAGACGACGATCGGGACCTCTTCACCGGACACGCCGCCTCCACCCGCACCAACCGTATTGAGCGTGACTTCCACCCGACGATAGTGACGCATGCCGATGGATTCTGGGGGGCCGACCCGCGATCAGGATAGCGCCGCGTCACTGACCAGGCACTGACCGGCGTTATGCATTGAGCACCGCCAGGGACACGGCGCCGGTGGCGCAGACGCCACCGGTATCTGAGGCGAAACCTCCGGGGCCGCTCACCCTCGCGGGTGAACGGCCCCGGCCGAGCGGAGGGTGGGTTGTCAGGCGACGGTGACGCTGACCTCGTTGATGCCCCGGCCGGCGGTGACGGCGGTGTCGCCGTTGCCGTGCCGGGACAGGGCCCGCAGCGTCCAGGCACCCGGCGCGGCGAAGAACCGGAACTGGCCGGCCGCCGAGGTGACCACCTCGGCCGTGAACTCGCCGGTCGAGTCGAGCAGCCGGACGTACGCGCCCGGCACCGCCTCGTCCGCCGCCGAGCGGACGATGCCGGTGATCACGGTTTCCTTCTCCAGGTCCAGGCTGGCCGGCAGGGGCGCGGCCTGGTCGGGTGCGGCGCAACCCGCAGCGGTGGGAGCGGTCATCGTCAGGCCTCCCCGGGCTCGTCGCCGAGCGCGACCGGCACGCCGACCAGCGAGCCGTACTCGGTCCAGGATCCGTCGTAGTTCTTGACGTTGCGGTGGCCGAGCAGCTCCTGGAGGACGAACCAGGTGTGCGAGGAGCGCTCACCGATCCGGCAGTAGGCGATGGTCTCCTTGCCGTCGTCGAGGCCGGCGTCGCCGTAGATCTTGCGGAGCTCGTCGTCGGACCGGAAGGTGCCGTCCTCGTTGGCCGCCTTGGACCACGGGACGCTGATCGCGGTGGGGATGTGACCGGCCCGCTGCGCCTGCTCCTGCGGCAGGTGGGCGGGGGCGAGCAGCCGACCGGCGAACTCGTCGGGGCTGCGTACGTCGACCAGGTTCTTCGTGCCGATCGCGGCGACGACCTCGTCGCGGAAGGCCCGGATGGAGGTGTCCGGCTCCTGCGCGACGTACTGCGTCGCCGCGCGGGTCACCGTCTCGGTGACGAGCGGGCGCGCGTCCAGTTCCCACTTCTTGCGACCGCCGTCGAGCAGCTTCACGTCGCGGTGGCCGTAGAGCTTGAAGTACCAGTAGGCGTACGCGGCGAACCAGTTGTTGTTGCCGCCGTACAGGATGACGGTGTCGTCGTTGCTGATGCCCCGCTCGGAGAGCAGCGCCTCGAACTGGGTCTTGTTGACGAAGTCCCGGCGGACCTGGTCCTGCAGGTCGATCTTCCAGTCGATCTTGATGGCACCGGCGATGTGGCCGGTGTCGTAGGCCGAGGTGTCCTCGTCGACCTCGACGAAGACGACGCCCGGGGCGTCGAGGTTCTTCTCGGCCCACTCGGCCGAAACGAGTGCGGTGTCGCGACTCATCGAATCACTCCCTGGTGAGGATGGATGGTGAGCCAACGCGCGAGATCGATGGATTGAACTGTCGCACCACGCGCGGGACCCAGCGGAAGGACGGGATCACGGGTTCGTGCGACGGCGCCGCTGCCGGGCTTTCGGTGGGATCACCGGAGGGTGCAAGGACCCTGCGTGCCGGTGGCCGCCGTCAGGCGGCCGGAAACAGCCCCGCCGTCAGATGACGGGGCGACACAGGCAGGTGGCCACGCGGCACAGGTCGACCGCGCGCCGTTTGGTGAGGTGGGTCCCCATGGCCACGGAGCCTACCAGCCAGTGACGGGGCTGCCACCGGGTCGACCAGCATCCGGGAATCGCCCGGGCGGCAGGCAGGGCCGGCATCTGATCGCCGGCGGCGCGCTCAACCCGCGGAGTTGATCGGCACGTTCTTCGCGTCGGCGGTGACCGCGAGCCCCTCGGGCAGCGGCCGGACCTCCCGGACGGCGAGCTGGAACGGCAGGTCGGGCAGGGGCACGTCGACGGAGATGCCCTTGGCGTAGTTGTTCAGCAGGGTGCGGGCCAGCGGCAGGTTCGGCAGGCCTGCGGCGTCCAGATCGTTGAAACGCAGGGCGACGGCACCGCTCTCGGCGACGGTGACGTCGGCGGTGCCGCTGACGGTGAGCTTCTGGCCGAGGATGTCGACCGGGGCGGTGACGGTGAGCTTGCCGCCCTGCTCGCCGAGGGTGAGCCCGGGTCGGTCCAGCAACGCGGCGAGACTGTCGTAGCTGATCGTGCCGGTGCCGTCGACGGTGTCCGCCACGACGTCGCCCTGACCGGTGCGCAGGGTGTCCAGTGACGCCCGCACGTTACGGGCGTCCACATCCAACACCGGCAGCCGCACGGCGTCGCCCTCCACCGAGGCCTGCACGTCCCGCAGCTTGATGGAGATCCGCTGGTAGCGGCCGTCCAGCACCTGGGTGAGGAACGGAGTCCCGCCGACCTCGACGTCGGGCTCGGCGGACTGCGCGCCCTGCTTGGTGACCTCCTGGCTCACCCGGTCGGCGATGGCCCGCTCGGCCACCCCGACCGCCACCCGGTCGGCGATCACCAGCAGCACCGCCACCAGCACGAGCAGGACGACCAGGCCGACGAGCAGCTTGCGACCGCGCCTTCGGGGACGGGCTTCGTCCGCCGGATACTCCTGGGCCACGCCGCCGCCTCCTGTCTCCTGCCGCCGCGGTGCGACGGGCCGTTCGTACCGGCGCCGCAGGGCGGCGCACCCGTAGGTACCCGACCGGCTCCGGGCTCAACCGTGGCTCAGAGGAAGAGCATGCACATGGCGTACGCGGCCGGGGCGGCCAGGGCGAAGCCGCCGAGCGGACCCTGCATGTGCCGGGCTACCCACATGGTGGGTGGTTCGCCGGCCATCAGCCGGCCCGCCTCGGCGTACCCGACAGCGAGGTCGGAGAGCACGGCGGTGACCGCCGCGACCAGGCCGATCACCGCGGCCCGGGTGGGCGTGAAGGGGGCCACCAGGTAGCTGCCCAGAAGCGCGCTGATCAGCGTGCCGACCATCGCGCCGACGACCACGCCGGCGGCGCCCCGGGGCACCTGCGGGGCCAGCCGGGGCCAGGGCAGCACCGCGTCGGTGAGCCGGGCGACGGTCAGCGCGACTCCGCTCGCGGTCAGGCAGACCGTGATCGCCTGGGTGCCGGCGGGGATCCGGCTGAGCACGATCAGGGTGCCGAAGGCGACCACTCCGACCACGATGAGCAGCGTGGCGCCGAGCGAGTCGGTGACCCGGACCCGGTCGACCCGGCGGACCAGCTGACCGAGCACCGCGGCGAGGAACCCGCCGGCTGCCAGGTAGCCCAGCGGCGCCAGGCCGGCGATGTCGGTCTGCACCGCGGCGATGTCGGCGACCGCGGCGACCGCGGCGCTGATCCCGGCGACCAGCAGCAGCGCGGGTGGGCGCATGGCCATCGTCCAGGCGAGCACGAACAGCAGCTGGACGCCGAAGATGATGAAGGCGAACGGCAGCCGGTGACCGGGGCCCGAGGTCTGCGCGCCGAGCACCAGGCCGACACCGAGCAGCGCCGCGAAACCGGCGATCGTCAGCGCCAGCGGGCGGCGCACCTCGACCGGGGGTACGACCTCCTCCTCCGGCTCGTCGATCTCGTCCTCGGAGCGGCGGGCCGGCTCCCCGGCTCGGCGGGCACGGCGGGGCCCACCCCGTTCACGGCGTTCGCCGTCGGTGACGGGCGGCCCGGTGCGCGGCACGGGCGGGTGGCCACGGGTCGGGGCGGCCGGGCCCGGGCGGGGCCCGTCGGGCGAGGTGGAAGGAAACACGCCCCGATCGTGCCAGACCGACCGCCCGACGCGGTGGTCACGGGTTTCAGCAGCGTTAAAACCTGCGCCACGATCAGGGGCAAGGGCGGACAAACGGGAAACGATCCGAGGGCGCAACCGAGGCGATCAGTTACGCTCAACCCGTTACCCGCCCGTCAGCGACGCCGGGACCACGCAAATTTCTCAGCGCACGTTCCGTGAGTGTGTCTGGTCGCGTGCGGCCGCGTGCCGCCGGGACGGAGGTGATCGTGGAGATCCTGCTGCTGGTGACCGCACGCGCAGGGGAACCGTCCGCTGTGCTGCCGGCACTCGACCTGCTGCCGCACTCGGTCCGCACCGCGCCGCGTGACGTCCGCACCCTGGTCGCCGGCCCCAGCCCGGACGCGGTCATGGTGGACGCGCGGTCGGAGCTGAGCGAGGCCCGCGCGACCTGTCGCATGCTGCACGCCACCGGGCTCGGCGTGCCGCTGGTCGCGGTGGTGACCGAGGCCGGTCTGATCGCGTTGAACGCCGACTGGGGGGTCGACGACGTCATCCTCGCTTCGGCCGGCCCCGCCGAGGTGGAGGCGCGGCTGCGGCTCGCGGTGGGTCGGCTGAGCAACGCGACCGCCGGCGCCGGCGGCTCGATCCGGGCGGGCGAGCTGACCATCGATCCGGACACCTACGCCGCGAAGCTGAAGGGCCGTCCCCTCGATCTCACCTACAAGGAGTTCGAGCTGCTGAAGTTCCTCGCGCAGCACCCGGGCCGCGTGTTCACCCGGGACCAGCTGCTGCGCGAGGTCTGGGGGTACGACTACTTCGGCGGCACCCGCACGGTGGACGTGCACGTCCGGCGGCTGCGCGCCAAGCTCGGCTCGGAGTACGAGTCGATGATCGGCACCGTCCGCCAGGTGGGTTACAAGTTCGTCGTTCCGCCGTCGCGGTCGCTGCCCGAGGCGGAGCACGCGCCACTGCCCGTCTGACCTCACGTCACTCGGGGGACGGTTCCCCGTATGCCCTTTTTGCGCAGCTCGTCAGTTCTATTCTGACTGCCGGGTTTGTCGGAGAAAGGGGCGACGGTGCGCGCAGTGACCACGGGGGCGACGGGCCGGCGTGACCGGCCAGCCGGGCGGAAGCCGTGACGCCGAGCAACCCGACCGTCCGGGCGGCGGGAATCGTGACGGTGGTGACGGTGGCGCTGCTCGGCTCGGCGTACGTGCTGGGCCGCAGCCTCATCCCCGACCAGCCCCAGCGGCAGGCCACCGGGGTCACCGCGAACGCCGACGAGCCGCACTACGCCGACCAAGCCCCCGGCGACAAGCCGAGCGGGACCCCGACCTCCGGTCCCAGCGGCGGCCCCACCGACGCGGGTCAGGACGGGTCGGGGCGGGACGCCCAGGGTGACCAGCTGTTCGGCGCGCACTCCACCACCGGCAGCGAGCGGCTCGCGCTGACCTTCGACGACGGACCGGACCCGCGCTACACCCCGCAGGTGCTCGCCACGCTGCGCGAGTTCGACGTCAAGGCCACGTTCTGCGTGGTCGGCGAGAACGCGCAGGACCACCCCGATCTGATTCAGGCGATCGTGGCCGACGGACACACCTTGTGCAACCACTCCTGGCACCACGACGTCACGCTGGGCAACCGTTCGGCGGACATGATCCGCGCCGACCTGTCGCGGACCAACGAGGCGATCCGGGCAGCGGTGCCGGACGCGCCGATCGTCTGGTACCGCCAGCCCGGCGGCGCCTGGACCTACCCCGTCGTGTCGGTGGCGCAGCAACTCGGCATGACTCCGCTGCACTGGTCGGTGGACCCGTCGGACTGGGAGGCACCCGGCGCCGGCAAGATCGCCGCATCGGTTGTCACCCAGGTCGAACCGGGCTCGGTGGTCCTGCTGCACGACGCCGGCGGGGACCGGCAGGGCACGGTGGACGCACTGCGCCGGATCCTGCCCGATCTGACTCAGCGGTTCGAGCTGGAGGCGCTGCCCGCCGATCCGACGTGAGCCGCCCCGCACCACGGCCTGGGATCCCGGCGGACCGCGGTTCCCGGCGACTACGGTGACGGGATGAGCAGCGCCGAGCCGACCAGCGACCAGGTGACCCGGACCGACCGACTGGCTCCGGCGGAGATCGCCGACGTGTTGACCCTCGCCCGTTCCGCAGGCGACACCGACGGCGCGGACCCGCTCGACGAGCACGTCCTGCTCCGGCTGCGCGACCCGGACGCCCCGGCCGTGCACCTGATCGCCCGCGGCGACGACGGCGTTCTCACCGGGTACGCGCACCTGGACACGACCGACCCGGTCGGCGGGATCGGGGT
Source organism: Micromonospora sp. NPDC005206 (assembly GCF_040608175.1). NCBI lineage: Bacteria > Bacillati > Actinomycetota > Actinomycetes > Micromonosporales > Micromonosporaceae > Micromonospora > Micromonospora sp. NPDC005206. Next base: position 310,415 of record NZ_JBEXHU010000004.1, on the reverse strand, counting down.
GGAGCTGGTGGTGCACCCCGCGTACCGGCGGCGGGGCACCGGGCGGGCTCTGGCGCGGGGCGTGCTCGCCTCGGCCACCGGGCCATTGCGGGCCTGGGCACACGGTGACCACCCCTCGGCGGCCGCACTCGCGGTCGACCTCGGGTTCACCCGCGCACGGGTGCTCTGGCAACTGCGCCGACCACTGGCCGCCCCGCTGACGTTGCCGCGACTGCCCGACGGAGTGGTGCTGCGCGCGTTCCGGCCGGGGGCCGACGACGCCGCCTGGCTGGCCCTCAACGCGCGGGCCTTCGCCGAGCACCCCGAGCAGGGCCGCTGGACCTCGGACGACCTCCGGGTCCGCCTCGCCGAGCCATGGTTCGACCCGGCCGGCTTCCTGCTCGCCGAGGAGACCGCCACCGGCCGGCTGCTCGGCTTCCACTGGACCAAGGTGCACGAGCGCCCCGGGTCGGCCCGGATCGGCGAGGTGTACGTGCTCGGTGTGGAGCCGACCGCGCACGGCGGTGGGCTCGGCCGGGCGTTGACCAATGCCGGGCTGGCGTACCTGCGGGACCGGCGCGGGCTGGACCGGGTGATGCTCTACGTGGACGAGTCGAACACCGGGGCGGTCGCGCTCTACGAGCGGCTCGGCTTCGCCCGCTGGTCCGCGCACATCAACTATCACCTCGGCTGACCGCCGGTCGCCGCCGCGGCCGGGTCACTGGCGGGTAACGGCCGCGCGTCGGCGAGATAACACCGTACCGGAAATATAGCCATACTTCTGACAGGTGTACCCGGGTTCATTTAACGGACAACTCACCCTCAGCAAGCGGTCACCTCGGCGGCCGTACGTGTTCACCTTGCGTTCACTTGCGACCGGCGAACCGGCTACCTGGCACTTCTAACTTTCGTGTCAGCCGGTCAGTGCCGGTCCTCGGGCCCCGGGATCGGGGCGCCAAGTCAGACGCGAAGGGAAACCCCTCAGGTGAAGCTCCAGCGGTACGGCACTATTGCCTGCCTCGCTCTTGCCGCGACGCTCGGCCTCAGTGCATGCGGCTCGGACAACAACGAGCCCGCCTCCGGCGCCAGCGCTTCGGGCTCGGCCGCCGCGGTCGACTGCGCTACCGGAACGCTGAACGCCCAGGGCTCGTCGGCGCAGAAGAACGCCATGGCCGAGTGGATCAAGGCGTACCAGCAGAAGTGCCAGGGCGCCACGATCAACTACGAGCCGACCGGCTCGGGCGCCGGCATCCAGGCGTTCATCGCCGGGACCGCCGACTTCGCCGGCTCCGACTCCGCGCTCAAGCCGGAGGAGCAGCCGCAGGCGGACGCCAAGTGCGTCGGTGGCAAGGCCATCCACCTGCCGATGGTGATCGGCCCGGTGGCCATCGCCTACAACGTCAGCGGCGTGGACAACCTCCAGCTCAAGCCGGCCACCCTGGCGAAGATCTTCGCCGGCAAGGTGACCAAGTGGGACGACGCGGCGATCAAGGCCGACAACCCGGGTGCCACGCTCCCGGCGACCACCATCCAGACCGTCCACCGCTCGGACGAGTCGGGCACCACCGACAACTTCACCAACTTCCTGTCTAAGACCGCCGAGGCCGACTGGACCCTGGGCAAGGCCAAGGCGTGGAAGGCCCCGGGCGGTACCGGCGCCAAGGGCTCGGACGGCGTGGCCAGCTCAGTAAAGGGCGCCGACGGCTCCATCGGCTACATGGAGTGGTCGTTCGCTGAGAACGCCGGCCTGAAGATGTCCAAGATCGGCAACGGCAACGGTGAGTTCGCCGCGCTGACCGCCGAGGCGGCTGGCAAGACCATCGCCGGTGCCAAGGTCGAGGGCCAGGGCGACGACCTCAAGCTGTCGATCGACTACAACACCAAGGAGGCCGGGGCCTACCCGATCGTCCTGGCGACGTACGAGATCGTCTGCAGCAAGGGCCTCGCGGCCGACAAGCTGAAGCTGGTCAAGGGTCTGCTGGGCTACGCCGCCAGCGCCGAGGGCCAGAACTCGCTGACCGACCTGGGCTACGCCCCGCTGCCGGAGACGGTCCGCACCAAGGTCGAGACCGCGGTCGAGAACCTCTCCTGACCCGACCCCACCACCTCCGCAACCGAATCGAGCGAGCAGATGGGTGAAACCCCTCACCGCTCGGCCGACGCCGGCACCGGCGGGACGCGCGTGACCCAGAGTCACGAGTGGCCCGCCGGTGCCTCGGCGCGTGTGGCCGAGGCACCAGTCAGCACCCGTTCCCCGGGCGGCGCCGGGCTGGGCGGCGGCGGCGCGCTTCCGCGCAGCCGGAAATTCGGCGCCGAGCGGGCCTTCCGCGGTCTCACCCTGGCCGCCGGCACCGCCGTTCTGGTCATCATCGCCGCCATTGCGATCTTCCTGATCGCCAAGGCGGTGCCGGCCCTGCGCGCCAACACCGAGAACTTCTGGTCCTACGAGGGCTGGTCCCCCAACGAGACGCAGCCCAAGTTCGGCATCGGCACGCTCGCCTTCGGCACCGTGCTCAGCTCGGCGCTGGCGCTGCTCATGGCAGTGCCGGTGGCGCTGGGCATCGCGCTCTACCTCTCGCACTACGCGCCGCGCCGGCTGGGCACCGCGCTCGGCTTCCTGGTCGACCTGCTCGCCGCCGTGCCGAGTGTGGTCTTCGGTCTCTGGGGGCGGGACATCTTCATCAACCCGGTCCGGGACTTCTCGGTCTGGCTGAACGAGTACTTCGGCTGGATCCCGATCTTCGGCGGTGACGGCCCGTTCGGTAAGTCGATCATGCTGGGCGCCCTGGTGCTCGCGATCATGGTGCTGCCGATCATCACCTCGCTCTCCCGCGAGGTGTTCCTCCAGACGCCGACCGCGAACGAGGAGGCCGCCCTCGCCCTGGGCGCCACCCGCTGGGAGATGCTCCGCACCGCGGTGCTGCCCTACGGCCGCCCCGGCATCATCGCCGCGGTGATGCTCGGCCTCGGCCGGGCGCTCGGCGAGACCATCGCCCTGGCGCTGACCCTCGGCATCACCTTCGGCATCTCGTTCAACCTGATCCAGAACGGCGGCAACACCATCGCCGCCAACATCGCCAACGCGTTCGGCGAGGCGAACGAGACCGGCCGCGGCGCGCTCATCGCCTCCGGCCTGGTGCTGTTCACCATCACGCTGATCGTCAACATCACGGCGCGGGCGATCATCTACCGCCGCCGGGAGTTCACGGAGTCGGCCGCATGACCACCACCGTCACCTCCCACCGCACCCGCCCGCCGGCCCAGCCCGCCTCGCTGCGGGCCCGGCGGCTGCCCTGGTACGCCGCACCGGCAATCGCCGTTGCGGCCCTGGCGCTCTCCACCGTGATCGTCTACGGCACCGACATCGGCGGCCCGGTCCTCGTGGTCGCCCTCGGCGCGGTGCTCTACCTGATCGGGCTCTTCGCCGCGGCCAACGCGGTCGAGGGGCGCCGCTCGGCCCGCAACCGCACCTGGAGCGCGCTGATCCACTCCGCGTTCGTGCTGGCGGTCCTGCCGCTCGTGTCCGTGGTGTGGACGCTGGTCAGCAAGGGCGCCGATCGGCTGGACGCCAACTTCTTCCAGACCTCGATGAACAACATCGGGGCCCGCGACGCCAACGGCGGCGCCTACCACGCGATCGTCGGCACGCTGGAGCAGGTCGGCATCGCCACCCTGATCACCGTGCCGCTCGGCATCCTCTGCGCCATCTACATCGTCGAGTACGGCCGGGGCAAGTTCGCCTTCGCGATCCGGTTCTTCGTGGACGTCATGACCGGCATCCCGTCGATCGTCTCCGGCCTCTTCGTGCTGGCGTTCTGGGTGCTCGTCGTGTCGCCTTGGTTCAACGACGGTCGGCCGAGCTTCTCCGGCTTCGCCGCCGCGCTCGCGCTGAGCGTGCTGATGCTGCCCACCATCGTCCGGTCCACCGAGGAGATGCTCCGCCTCGTCCCGGCGCCGCTGCGCGAGGGTGCCTACGCGCTCGGCGTACCCAAGTGGAAGACCATCCTGCGGGTGGTCCTGCCGACGGCGCTGCCCGGCATCGTCACCGGCGTCATGCTCGCCATCGCCCGTGCGGCCGGCGAGACCGCGCCGGTGCTGCTGGTCGCCGGCGGTGGCGCCGCGATCAACACCAACCCCTTCGAGAACAACCAGTCGTCGCTGTCCCTCTTCGTCTACCAGCAGGCCGGTGATGCGTCGAGGTACGCGCCGGCACGGGCGTGGACCGCGGCACTCACCCTGGTCGCCCTCGTGCTGATCCTGACGATCGCGGCGAAGCTGCTGGCCCGCCGAAACCGGCTCAGCCGATGAACCCCGGAGGTACCACCATGGCCAAGCGCATCGAAGCCTCGAACGTCACCGCCTACTACGGTGCCTTCAAGGCCATCGAGAACATCAACCTGACCGTCGAGCCGAAGACGGTCACCGCCCTGATCGGCCCGTCCGGCTGCGGCAAGTCCACCTTCCTGCGGTCGATCAACCGGATGCACGAGGTGCTGCCGGGAGCCCGGGTCGAGGGCAGCCTGACAATCGACGACCAGGACATCTACGACCGGGACGTGGACGTCACCGCGGTCCGGCGCACGATCGGCATGGTCTTCCAGCGGCCGAACCCGTTCCCCACCATGAGCATCTTCGAGAACGTGGTGGCCGGGCTGAAGCTCAACGGCGTCCGCCGCAAGTCGATCCTGGAGGACGCGGCCGAAAAGGCGCTGCGCTCGGCGAACCTGTGGGACGAGGTCAAGGACCGGCTGGGCAAGCCCGGCGCGGGCCTCTCCGGCGGTCAGCAGCAGCGGCTCTGCATCGCCCGGACCATCGCGGTCGAGCCGCAGGTCGTGTTGATGGACGAGCCCTGCTCGGCCCTGGACCCGATCTCCACGCTGGCCATCGAGGACCTGATGTTCCAGCTCAAGGACAAGTTCACGATCATCATCGTGACGCACAACATGCAGCAGGCCGCTCGGGTGTCGGACCGGACCGCCTTCTTCTCCATCGAGAAGACCGGCGACCCGGGCCGGCTGATCGAGTACGACAACACCCAGAAGATCTTCAGCAACCCGAGCGTGAAGAAGACCGAGGACTACATCACCGGCCGCTTCGGCTGAGCCGCTGGTTCCCGCTCTGCGTGGGGCGTCGGTCGACCTGACCGGCGCCCCTCGGCGTACCCCGGGTGGTTCAGCCGAGCACGAAGCGGGGCTCGCCGTCGGCCGGGAAGTCCATTCGCGGGGTGATCGGGGTGGCGGCGTCCCGGTCGGCCGCCGCCTGGGCAACCCCGGCCAGGTCGCCGGCGGCCGCCACCTGGGCCAGCGTGACAAGGGTCGGCGGCAGCATGGTCAGCTCACCCGCCTCGGCCCGGGCCAGCGCGTCCGCCGGCCGGATCCACAGCGTGTGGTCGGCCTCCCCGGAGACGTCCCGGGTCCGCTGCCCGGCCGGCAGCAGGGCGACGAAGAAGTACGTGTCGAAGCGTCGCGGCTCGAACTCCGGCGTGATCCACCGGCTCCACGGCAGCAGCAGGTCCGAACGCAGCGTCAGGCGCCGGTCGGCGAGCAGCGCGGCGAAGCCCAGCCGGCGCCCCTCCAGGTCCTGCCGGGCCGCCTCCCAGTCGTCACCGCTGACGTCACCCACCACGGTCGCCGGGTCCGGGCCGGCGAGCAGCACGCCGGACTCCTCGAAGACCTCCCGGGCGGCGGCGCAGACCACCGCCTGGGCGGCGTCCGGGGCAACCCCGAGCCGCCCCGCCCACTCACTCGGCGTTGGGCCGGCCCAGTCCAGGTGTGCGGCGGAGTCGGAGCGGTCCACGCCACCGCCGGGGAAGGCGTACATCCCGCCGAAGGTCATCGCGGCGACCCGACGGATGACGTACACCTCGAAGTCGGCGCCGGTCGGACGCAGCAGCAACACGGTGGCCGCGACCCGGGGCACCGCCGGGATGCCGCCCTCGGCCTGGAACCGCCGCGCGTGCTCGACCAGGGCGGCCGGGGCGGCGAAACCGTCACTGTCGATCGTCATGTCGCGAGCCTAGGGCCTGCCCGGCCGCCCCGGCCCGGCCGGTGTGCCGGTCGGCGCCACCCGGACCGCCCTTTGCTCTGCTTCAGCCCACGCAACAGAAATGGTCGGTAACTGTCGCGCCCGCGTAAGCAGAGCAAAGGGGGACGCGCAGGGGTGGCCGGCCGGAGCGGACGAGCCGACCATGACCTGCACCGGGGTCCCGACGGATGAGCCGGCGGCGGCCGGGCACCCGGTCGTTCACCCGGCTCGGCTAGCGTGCCGACATGACTCGTTGGGGCATCCTGGCCACCGGCCACATCGCCAGCCGTTTCGCCGAAGACCTCCGGCTGGTGCCGGACGCCGAACTGGTCGCGGTCGGCTCCCGCGCCGCGGACAGCGCGCAGCGCTTCGCCGAAAAGCACGGCGCGAAGCGCGCCTACGCCTCCTGGGTGGAGCTGGCCGCCGACCCGGAGGTCGACGTGATCTACGTGGCCACCCCGCACGCCGCGCACTACGAGGCGGCGATGACCTGCCTCACGGCCGGGCGGGCGGTGCTCCTGGAGAAGCCGTTCACCCTCGACCTGGCCAGCAGCACCGAACTCGTGGACACCGCCCGCGCCGCCGGGGTCTTCCTGATGGAAGCCATGTGGATGCGGACCAACCCGTTGGTCATGCAAGCTGCCGAGCTGATCGCGGAGGGCGCGATCGGCACGGTGAGCAGCGTCCGGGCCGACTTCGGGGTGTCCGGGCCCTTCCCACCCGCGCACCGGATGCGGGCCCTGGCGCTGGGCGGAGGCGCCCTGCTCGACCTGGGGATCTACCCGGTCAGCCTGGCCCACCTGCTGCTCGGCACGCCGCAGCACATCCGGTCCTGGGCGAAGCTCGGCCCGGAAGGGGTGGACGAGAACACCGGCATCCTGTTCGGCTACGACACCGGCGCGCTGGCCACCCTGAGCTGCGGCATGGTCGGCTCCAGCGGGCAGTCCGCCTCGATCACCGGCAGCACCGGCCGGATCGACCTGCCGGAGCCGTTCTTCCGGCCGGGTTCGCTGACCCTGTGGCGGGACGGCGCCGAGCCCGAGACGATCACCGCCGACACCGCCGGCAACGGCTACCAGTACGAGGCGATCGAGGTGCAGCGCTGCCTGGCGGCCGGGTTGACCGAGAGCCCGCTGGTGCCGCACACCACCACCCTCGAGGTGATGGCCCTGCTGGACGCCGTACGCGAGCAGATCGGCGTGCGCTACCTGTGATGAAAGGAAGGGCCCCTTCGTTGAGAAGGGGCCCTTCCTTTACTTGATCAGCCGAAGAGCGGGCGGACCAGCAGGTACGACACGCAGGCGATGAGCGCGGCGGCCGGGAACGTGATGATCCAGGCGATCACGATGTTGCCGGCGACGTTCCAGCGGACCGCGGAGAGTCGCTTGGTCGCGCCCACACCCATGATCGCCGAGGTGATCGTGTGGGTGGTGGAGATCGGCGCCTTCAGCACCAGTGCGTTGAAGTAGAGCACCGCGCTGGCCACCGTCTCGGCGGCGAAGCCCTCCGGCGGACCGAGGTCGATGATCTTGCGTCCGAGCGTGCGGATGATCCGCCAGCCGCCGGCGTACGTGCCCAGGGCCAGCATTGTCGCCGAGGTCCAGAACACCCAGCCGGGGATGTGCGTCTTGTCGTCCTGGAAGCCGCCGGTGTAGAGCGCCAGCACCACGATGCCCATGGTCTTCGCGGCGTCCTGCATACCGTGGCCAACCGACATGGCCGCCGCCGAGGCCGTCTGCGCCCAGCGGAAGCCCCGGTTGAGCTTGCCCGGCTGCCCCTTCCGGAACAGCCAGAGGATGGCCAGCATCAGCAGGTAGCCGAGGGTGAGGCCGACGATCGGCGACAGCACCATCGGCAGGAGGATCTTCTCGCCGATGGTGACCCACTGCACGACGCCGCCGGTGGACAGCAGGGTCGCGCCGACCAGGCCGCCGAAGAGCGCGTGCGAGGACGACGAGGGCAGGCCGAAGTACCAGGTGATCAGGTTCCAGGCGATGGCGCCGAGAACCCCGGCGAAGACCACCCCGAGGCTGGCCACCCCGGTTGGCAGGGTGACCAGGCCGTCACCGACGGTCTTGGCGACCCCGGCGCCGAAGTGGGCCCCGACGAAGTTGCCGACGGCGGCGAGCAACAGGGCGATCCTGGGTGTCAGCGCCCGGGTCGAGACGCTGGTCGCGATCGCGTTCGCGGCGTCGTGGAAGCCGTTGGTGTAGTCGAACGCCAGGGCGACCGCGATCACCGCCAGCACGGCGATGAGTTCGGGAGTCACTGGCTCAGGACTCCTTGACCGCGATGGTCTCGACGGTGTTGGCCACGTGCTCGAAGGCGTCGCAGGCGGCCTCCAGCTCGTCGGCCACCTCCTTCATCTTCAGCACCGTCAACGCGTCGTACTCGCCGGAGAAGAGGCGGACGAGCAACTGCCGGTTGATCCGGTCGCCCTCGTTCTCCAGCCGGTTGCACTCGATCCAGTAGTCCTCAAGGTCCTTCATCGACTTCAGCCGGGGCATCGCCTCGGCGGTCAACTTGGCCTGCTGGTCGAGCACGTTCACCATCTCGTGCAGCTCGCGCGGCAGCGCCGGAAGCTCGGTCAGCCCGTACAGGTAGAGCAGGTCGCCGACCGCCTCCAAGTGGTCCATCACGTCGTCGAGCAGCGAGCCGAGCCGGTAGATGTCCTCCCGGTCGAACGGCGTGATGAAGGTTGAGTTGATCTTCTTGTACAGCTCGTGGGTGATCTGGTCGCTGTCGTGCTCGACCTCGGTCAGCCGCTCGCTGACCGACTGCACGTCGACGCCGGGCAGGGCCAGCTCGTTCAGCAGCTCGGTGCCCCGGACCAGGTTCTGCGCGGCCCTGGTGAAGAGCTCGTAGAAGGCGCCCTCGGTGGGGCGGAAGGAAAACTTCACAGCACAGACCTCGTCGCGTCGGTGGAAGGGGTGCGGTACGCGCGGGCGCCCGCTCGGTGAATGCTAGGAAACGCCAGAACCGCGAATTCGTCGGCCCACCCCTGGTCAGGCCTCATTCACCGGTCGTTCACCTGCTGTTCATCTCGGCCGTCCCATCCGCCACCACTCCCCCAGCACGCAACCGTTCGCGCTCGCGGGCGACGTCGAAATCGGCAGGCGGATACCCCAGATCGAGGGTGTCGAACGTCTCCCTCAGCAGGTGGGCCACCGCCCAGTCCCGGTACCACTTGCGGTCCGCCGGCACCACGAACCACGGCGCGGCGTCCGTGCCGCACCGGCTCAGGGCCTCGGCGTACGCGGCCTGGTAGTCGTTCCAACGGGCCCGGGAGTCGACGTCCGAGGGGTTGTACTTCCAGTGCTTGCGGGGGTCGGTGAGCCGCTCCAGCAGCCGCTCGCCCTGCTCGGCGTACGAGATGTGCAGCAGCACCTTGACCAGGGTCACGCCGTCCTCGACCAGGTCCCGCTCGAAGGAGTTGATCTCGTCGTAGCGGGCCCGCCAGGTGGCCTCCGGCACCAGCGAGCCGACCCGGGCGATCAGCACGTCCTCGTAGTGCGACCGGTTGAACATCCCGACGTACCCCGGCGGCGGCAGTTCCCGGCGGATGCGCCACAGGAAGTCGTGCCGCAGCTCCTGCGCGGTGGGCGGCCCGAACGAGCGGATGTGCAGGCCCAGCGGGTTCATCGCGCCGGCCACCCGCTTGATCGTGCCGTCCTTGCCGCCGCAGTCCATCGCCTGGAGCACCAGCAGCACCCGGCGCGTCGGCCGGTCCGGGTCGGCCTTGGCCATCGCGAAGAGCATCTCCTGCTGCTGGCCCAGCTCACCGCCGACCAGCTCCACCTGCGCGCGGGCCCAGGCCTTGCGGTGCTCTCCGGTCACCTCCGCCCCCGGCAGTCCGGGCGTGGACCGGGGGTCGATCTCCGCGAGATCCACCGGTGCGGCGACCCGCAGCAACTCCCGCACCTGGCCGCCGGCGGGCGCCACGATCTGCGCTTCCTGGGGTGCGCTCATACTCGGATCATCGCCCACCCGCCGACCAACCGCCCGCCGAGCGCCGCCCCACCCCGCTGGGCTGTCACATTCGGGGCCTCCGGCGCGTCCTGTTGGCGGGAGGATGTACGCCGGGAAGGCGCGCCGAACGGGGAGGGTGGTGGGTCGTGCGGGACCTGGCGACGGAGTTCGAGGCCGAGCGTGGCCGGCTGCTCGCGGTGGCCCACCGGATGTTGGGCAGCCGCAGCGAGGCCGAGGACGCGGTGCAGGAGACGTGGCTGCGCTACGCGGGGGCGCTCGCCGACCCGGCGGCCCGCGCCGAGATCCGCGAGCTGTCCGCGTGGCTGACCACCACCTGCGCCCGGATCTGCCTGGACGTGCTCCGCTCGGCCCGGGTCCGGCGGGAGGCGTACCCCGGGCAGTGGCTGCCGGAGCCGGTGGTGAGCCAGGTGGGCGCCGCGGCGCCGACCGACGGCTACGCCCCCGACCCCGCGGAGCGGGCGGTACGCACCGACCAGGTCGGTACGGCGCTGCTGGTGGTGCTGGAACGGCTCGCGCCGGAGCAGCGGGTCGCCCTCGTGCTGCACGACGTGTTCGCGGTGCCGTTCGCCGGGGTCGCCGACGTGCTCGGCACCACCGAGGTGGCCGCCCGGCAGCTCGCCTCCCGCGCCCGCCGGGCGGTCACCGCACCGGACGTGCCCCGGCACACCGCCGACCCGGCCGAGCAGCGGCGGGTGCTCAAAGCGTTCGTCGCCGCCACCGAGTCCGGCGAGCTGGACCCGCTGCTCCGCCTCCTCGCGCCGGACGTCGTCTTCGTCGGCGACTCCGGTGGGCACTTCCCGGCGGCCCGTCGGCCGGTGGTCGGCGCCGAGGCGGTGGGTCGCTTCACGCTCGGCCTGTTCGGCCGGGCCGGGCGGTACACCCAACAGGTGCTGGCCCGGCCGGTGCTGGTGGACGGCGTGCTCGGCCTCCAGTGGGAGACGGTGTACAGCGACGGCCGGCCGCTCCGCATGGTCACCGCCCTCGCCGTGCACGAGGGCCGGATCACCGGCGTGTTCAACCAGCTCAACCCGGAGAAGCTGACCGACCTGCCACCGTTGGGCGACGACGACCGGTGGCCGCCGCGTTGGTGAGCCGGCCGGTCGAGCGCCCGCGCGGGCTCAGACCACCAGGGCCAGCCACTTGCGGTACGAGGTGGCGAACGGCTCGCTGCCGTCGCCGAGCGCGCCGAACAGCCAGCGGGCCGCCGCCTCGGCCTCGACCACCACGTCCTCCGGGTAGCCGTAAAGGGCCCGGTGCTCAGCGAACTCGTCCTCGTCGAGCAGCTCCACCAGACCGGTGGCGCGGCGGCGGACCACGTCCAGGTCCAGGTCGATCAGGTGGACGACGTCGTCGGACTCCCAGTGGGCAGGGGTGGCGATGTCGCAGTAGACCTCGCTGGTCCGCGGTGGCGGGTTGAACATCCCCGTCCACCACGCGTGGTGCGGCACCAGCAGGACGAACGGGATCTTCTCCACCGACGGGCGGCCGTGGTAGACCGACTCGGTGCCGGCCGGCACGCCGAGCCAGATGCCGAGGTCGTCCTCGGCGAGCCGGCGGGCCGGGTAGTCACGGTGGGCGCTGCCGTCGTACTTGCGGTAGATCACTCGGACCACGTCGCTCGGCATGATTCGCACCCTAACCGATACTGCCCACGGGTCGTAGCGCGGCCGTAACCGGACGCTGCCGGACGAGCCGACGGATCGATCGGCGCCGCGCCACGCGGACGGATGGGCTCAGCCCGTGTCGGCCGCGACGGGTACCGTCGCACGGTGACTCCGCCCCGCACCGCCACCGGTTCCGCCGCCCCCTCGGCCCGTGCCGGGAGCCGGCGACGGGGCACCCGACCCAGCGGGGCGGAGCTGCTCGCGGCGGCGGTCGGCGCGGTGCCCGGCGGCGCGGCACGCCCCGGCCAGCAGGAGATGACCACCGCGATCGAGGAGTGCGTGACCAGCGGCGAGCACCTGCTCGTCCAGGCGGGCACCGGCACCGGCAAGTCGCTGGCCTACCTCGCGCCGGCGCTCACCGTGGACGGCCCGGTGGTGGTCTCCACCGCCACCCTGGCGTTGCAGTCCCAGCTGGTCGACCACGACCTGCCCCGGATGGCCGACGCGGTCGAGCCGCTCCTCGGCCGCCGGCCCACCTTCGCGGTGCTCAAGGGCCGCCACCACTACCTCTGCCTGGCCCGGCTGGACAACTCCACCGCCGAGGAGCCGGAGGACACTCTCTTCGACGCCCCGGCCACCCGCCCGGGCGGCGGCGGCACGAAGTGGCTCGGCGAGGCGGGCCGGATGGGCAAGCAGATCGAGCGGCTGCGCGACTGGGCCGAGAAGACCGCCACCGGCGACCGGGACGAACTGGACCCGGGCGTCGACGACCAGGCCTGGCGGTTGGTGTCGATGCCGGCCCGGGAGTGCGTCGGGGCGACCCGGTGCCCGTTCGGGGCGGAGTGCTTCGCCGAGGCGTCCCGGGCCCGGGCCCGCGAGGCCGACATCGTGGTGACCAACCACAGCCTGCTCGCCGTCGACATGCTGGCCGACCGGCACATCGTGCCGCCGCACAAGCTGCTGATCGTGGACGAGGCACACGAGCTGGCCGACCGGGTCTCCTCCGCGGCCCAGGCGGAGCTTGTGCCGGAGTTGATCGACCGGTCCACCCGGCGGGCCCGCCCGCTGCTGCGGCCGGAGACCGCCGAGGCGCTCACCGCGGCCGGTGACGCCCTCGCGGTCGGGCTGGCCGAGGCGCCCGCCGGGCGCCTCACCGCCGGGCTGCCGACGCCGCTGCGGGAGGCGTGCACGCTGCTCGACGCGGCCACCCGCGCCGCGCTGGACGCGATCGGCGACGTCAAGTCCGACGATCCCGACCCGGTTCGCAAGCAGCAGGCCAAGGCGGTGCTGGACGAGCTCTCCACGACCGCGCAGCGGCTGCTGGAGGAGGCCGATCACGACGTGGCCTGGGTGGAGAAGAACGACAGCGGCAGCCGGCGGGCGCTGGTGGTCGCGCCGCTGTCGGTGGCCGGCACCCTGGCCACCCACCTGTACGACGAGCGCACCGTGGTCGCCACCTCCGCCACCCTGGCGCTGGGCGGCCGGTTCGACACGGTGGCCCGCGCTCTCGGGCTGGACGCGCCGCCGCCCGCACCGCCGTCCCCGGCCGCCGCCGCGCTGGCCGCCCGCACCGGCCCGGGCCGTCCGGCGGCCGAGACGCCCGGCCGCCGGCTGGCCGGAGACGCCGCACCCGCCGCCGTCGTGCCGGCGACGGAGGGTCCGGGCTGGCGGTCGCTGGATGTGGGGTCGCCGTTCGACTACGCCCGGCAGGGCATCCTGTACGTCGCTTCGCACCTGCCCCGGCCCAGCGTCTCCGGGCTTCCCGAGGCAGCCGGGGAGGAGCTGCTCGCGCTGGTCGAGGCGCTCGGTGGTCGTACTCTCGGTCTCTTCTCCTCCCGGCGGGCCGCGCAGCAGGCGGCGGAGCTGCTGCGCGCGCGGACCGACCTGCCGGTGCTGCTGCAGGGCGAGGAGGCGCTGCCGCTGCTGGTCCGCCGGTTCCGCGAGGAGCGTTCCAGCTGCCTGTTCGGGGTGATGTCGCTCTGGCAGGGGGTGGACGTGCCGGGCGACGCCTGTCAGCTCGTGGTCATCGACCGGCTGCCCTTTCCAAGGCCGGACGAGCCGCTGGCGGCGGCGCGCGCGGCAGCCGTGGACGCGGGCGGCGGCTCGGGCTTCGCGGCGGTCAGCGTGCCGATCGCGGCGGTCCGGCTGGCGCAGGGCGTGGGTCGATTGATCCGGGCGACCGGTGACCGGGGGGTGGTCGCGGTGCTCGACTCCCGGCTGGAGACCGCCCGCGGCTACGGGCCGTTCCTGCGTCGCTCGCTGCCGCCGTTCTGGTACACGACCCGTCCTGAGGTGGCCCGCGGCGCGCTGCAACGCCTCGCCGGCTCCTGACCGCCCGCGCCGCGTCAGGGAGCCTGCGCGGCGACGACGACGGCGTCGGGCGGGGTGTCCGGGACCGTCCGGGCGGCCAGCCGGCGGACCGCGGTGTTCAGCACCGCGATCAGCGGCACGGACACCAGCGCACCGGTGATCCCGGCGAGCACCACCCCGGCGGCGATACCGATGATCACCGCGAGCGGGTGGATGGCCACCGCCCGGCCCATGATCAGCGGCTGGAGCACGTGCCCCTCCACCTGCTGCACGCCGATCACCGCGCCCAGGATGATCAACGCGGTGACCGGGCCGCTGTCGACGAGCGCCACCAGCACCGCCACGCCACCGGAGAGCGCCGCGCCGACGATCGGGATGAACGCGCCGAGGAAGACCAGCGCGGCCAGCGGGAAGGCGAACGGGACGTCGAAGATGACCAGGAAGATGCCGATGCCCACCGCGTCGATGAAGGCCACCAGCACGGTCGCCCGGACGTAGGCGCCGAGCGTGTGCCAGGAGGCGCGGCCGGCGTCATCGACCTTCCAGCGGGCGGCCACCGGCAGCAGCCGGACCAGGAAGCGCCAGATCCGGTTGCCGTCGCGCAGGAAGAAGAACGTCGCGAAGAGCACCAGCAGCGTGCCGGTCAGCACCTCGGCCAGCGTCGCCGCGGTGCTCAGCGCCCCGCTGGTGAGATCCGAGGTGTTGGAGTTGATCCAATCCTGCGCCTCGTCGATGTAGCGGTTGAGCTGGGTGTCGGAGAGGTGCAGCGGACCTGTCTTCAGCCAGTTCTGGATCTGCCGGACGCCCTGCGAGGACTTCTCGCTCAGCTCCGGCGCCCCCTTGATGAACTCGTTGACCACCAGGGTCAGCGTGCCGATCACTCCCGCCAGGCCGCCGACCAGCACCACCGCCGTCGCCAGCGACCGGGGCAGCCGCGCCCGCAGCAGCCAGCCCACCGCCGGTGCGAGCAACGCCGAGAGCAGCAGGGCGATGGCCAGCGGGATGATCACTATCTTGATGGTGCCGACGATCCGGAGCAGCGCCCAGGCCACCAGCCCGATCACGATCAGCCGCCAGCACCAGGCGGCGGCGATCCGCAGCCCGTGCGGGACGTCCGCGTCGTCGCGGCTGGCGGTCGAGCTGTGCACGTCCGTCGGGGGTTCCGCGCCGACGACCGTGGCCGACGGCGGCGCGGCCGGCCCGGGCACGGCGGGCGCCGCCACCCGAGGCTCCGCGCGGTCGCTCGACGCGCTCCGATCGGCGCGAACCGACTCCCGTCCCGACTGGTAGGCGCGGCGGAGCCGCCCGCGTACCCGCTCGAAGCGGCTCAAGCGCACCTCCTGGCAGAGAACCGGTCGGCCCACAACGACAGGCCGGACAGCTTACGTCCGCTCCCGACACCATAGGGTAGTTCCGCCACACATTGCCCCGGTCGCCTCGGGCGTAACCACCGTCGGGCCGGCCGTCGGCGACACGGTAGCGTCTGCGGCGTGACCGCCGACCAGGATCTCGACGCCGGCCTGCCGATCCGCCTCCTGCACGACCGCGTGCTGGTGCGGATGGAAGGCAGCGAGGGCGAGCGCCGCTCCACCGCCGGCATCGTCATCCCGGCGACCGCCGCGGTCGGCAAGCGCCTCGCCTGGGCCACCGCCGTCGGGGTGGGGCCGAACGTCCGCGCCATCGTCTCCGGCGACCGGGTGCTCTTCGACCCGGACGACCGCTCCGAGGTCGAGCTGCACGGCCGCGGGTACGTGCTGCTGCGGGAGCGGGACGTACACGCCGTGGCCGCCGAACGGATCGAGAACGACTCCACCGGCCTCTACCTCTGACGCGCCTCCCCGGCCACCACGCCGTTTGCCGGGCCCCGCTACGGGAAGCCATCCGGCGACCGTGGCCCTGGGGAGGGACGATGCCGGTATTCGTGAAGAAGCTGCTGGCCTGGGGCAGCGTCGCGTTCCTGATCTACTTCATGGCGTTCCGGCCGGACGGCGCGGCGCAGATGTTCAAGGCGATCGGGGCCGCGCTGGTGGCGATGGCCCAGGGGCTCGGCGACTTCCTCACCACCATGATGACCTGAGCCGGCCGCCAGCCGTCACTGGTGACCGGACGGCCAGGACCCCGCCGGTGGGGGGCCGTACCAGCCGGGCGGGGCATACCCCAGCGGAGGCGGCGGCGCGGCCAGCACCACCGGGATCGGCACCACCGGCTCCTCCGGCGCGGCCACCGGACGCTGCGAGCCGTCCGGGAAGCGCAGGTGGTAGCGACTGCCGTCCCAGACTCCGGCCGGGGCCTGCGGGTCCCGCCCCACGAAGAACGACCGGTACGCGCTGATCGCCTCCAGCAGCTCCCGCTCCTCGGTGGCCGTCCGTTCCCGGTCAGCGGGCTTGCGATCCAGGCCGCGCAGCGACCCGTCGCGCAGCAGGGCCAGCCGGGTGGCGGCGAACTGGTACCCACGCATCGCCCGCACCCCGGCGTCCCCCGCCACCCGACGCGCCCAACTGCGGGCCGCGTGCCGGCGACCGAGGCTGCTCAGCGCGGCCACCTCGGGTGGGCTCAGCCAGCCGGCGCGCACGTAATCCGGCAACGTGCGCTCGGTGAGCCGTCCCTCCCACGCGCGCAGCCACACCGCCAGCCCCACCATGCCGAAGAAGATCGGCACCATCAGGCCCAGGAAGCCGTACAGCATGATCACCGCCTCCCCGGTGGCCTGGGTGAGCGTCGGCAGCAGGTTCCAGGTGCCGTGCAGCATCATCGCCAGCAGCAGACCCGCGACCGGGGCGAGCACCCGCACGCGCCGGTCGGCGGTACGGGCCGCGACACCGAGCCCCACACCGGTCATCGAGGTGAACAGCGGATGGGCGAACCCGAACAGCAGGATCCGGACGATGAAGATGGCGATGACCTGTTGAGTGCCGGTCGCCGGGCCGTACCGGTCGGCGCCGGCCGCATAGCCGTACCCGCCCAGGTAGAGGATGTTCTCCACCATGGCGAAGCCGACCGCGGAGAGCCCGCAGTAGACCAGGCCGTCGGTGATCCCGGACCACTCCCGGCGACGGAACACCAGCAGCAGGATCGGGCCGAGGGCCTTGGTCAGCTCCTCGATGAACGGCGCCACCAGCACACCGGTGAGCGCGGACGGCAGCCCCCAGTCGGCGAACCGCGCGGCGGCGAACTCATTCACGGTGAGCGATGCGGCGGTGGAGACGAACGCCCCCCAGGCGAAACAGAAGATCAGGTACTTCAGCGGCTCCGGCTCGTATCGGTCGAGCCAGAGGAAGCAGGCGACCAGCACCGGCACCGGCAGGATGGCGGCGACCACCCCGATCAGCAGCGCCCGTACGCCGAGCGACTGGCCGAGCGTGAAGACCATGAACACCGCGCACCCCGCGATGAACAGCACCACCCCCGCCAGCACCAGGAACCGCCGCCACCCCAGTCGGCGCAGCGGCATCCGGGGCGCCGCGCCGGCGGACGGGGCTGCGGGCGCGGGCGGCGACGGCAGGGGTGCACCGGGCGGGGTGTCGGCCATGCGGTCAGCGTAGCCATCCGCCGCCGGCTGGTCCGGGCCCATCGGCAGCCGCTATGCTGCCGGCAGGTCACGAGCGCCAGCGTCAAGCCCCGGCTTGCTGGCCGGCAACCCTCGTCGAGTTCGCGGTGGGGTGCCCCGGGTGATGACCGGGCCCAGCCCGATCGGTGTGCTGGGCAAGCGCGGACCCCGTCCCGACATCGCACCCGGGGTCCCTGACCCCGGAGGTTCCGGCGTGTCCGTCACCCTCGTACCCTCGCTGCCCACCCGGTCCGGCAGCACGCCCGCGCCGGCCCCGTCGCGGCCGCTCGACGTGCTCGGCGTACCGGGCGAGATCAACCTCGACTACGCGGCCACCGCGCCGTGTGCGCGGGCCGCCGCCGACGCGGTGTCCGAGCTGCTGCCCTGGTACGCGAGCGTGCACCGGGGCGCGGGAGCGCTGTCCCGGCGCTGCACGCTGGCCTACGAGCGGGCCCGGCAGACGGTGGGCGACTTCTTCGGCGCCCGCGCCGACGACCACGTGATCTTCACCCGCAACACCACGGATGCGCTGAACCTGCTGGCGCGGGCGGTGCCCGCCGGCACGACGGTGGTCACCTTCGCCGGAGAGCACCACGCCAACCTGCTGCCCTGGCCGCGTGGCTCGGTACGGCTGCCGGTGCCCACCGAGCCCGCCGAGGCGGTACGCGCCCTCGCCGCCGCCCTCGCCGAGCTGCGCCGGGACAGCAACCCGGCGCTGCCGGTGCTGGTCGCGGTGACCGGGGCGAGCAACGTGACCGGCGAGCGCTGGCCGGTCGCCGAGCTCGCCCGGGTCGCCCACCGGCATGGGGCACGGATCGTCCTCGACGCCGCACAGCTCGCCCCGCACGCACCGGTCGACCTTCTCGCGCTCGACGTGGACTACCTGGCCGTCTCCGGCCACAAGCTGTACGCGCCGTTCGGCGCGGGCGTGCTGGTCGGCCGGGCGGACTGGCTGGACGCCGCTCCGCCGTACCTGGCCGGCGGCGGCGCCACCAGCCACGTCGGGCCGGCCACGCACGACGTGACCTGGGCGACCGGCCCGGCCCGGCACGAGGGCGGCACGCCGAACCTGCTCGGTGCGGTGGCGCTGGCCGCGGTGTGCGCGGCGCTGGCCGGGGCGGACCAGGCGATGCTGGCCGCCAGCGAGCAGGCGTTGCTGACCCGGCTGCGGACCGGCATCGCCGCCCTGCCGCACGTGGTGGAGCTGCGCACCTTCGGCCCGGACGCGCCCCGCGTCGGCATCGTCTCGTTCGTGGTCGCCGGGTGGGACTCGGCCGAGGTGGCCGCGCGGCTGGCCGCGGACCACCGGATCGGCGTACGGGACGGGCTGTTCTGCGCCCACCCGCTGGCGCGGCGGCTGCTCACCGAGGCGGCGGGGCGCACCGGCCGGCGGGATCTGCCGCCCACCGCGCTGCGCGCCAGCATCGGCCTGGGCAGCACGCCCGCCCAGGTGGACCGGCTGCTCGCCGCCCTCGCCACGCTGGGCTGAGCCGGGCCGGCCGGTGGCGTGAGCCGGGCCGGCCGGTGGTGCGGTCAGCCGACCGGTGGGGCGGTGGGCGGTTTCGGCTTCTCGCCCGGCTCGGCCGGTTCACCGATCGGCCGCTCCTGCTCCCCGAAGGCGGTGCGGATGCACCGGTTCGCCTCCTCCTGCTCGATTCCGGAGGCCACCAGCAGGTCACTCGCCGTGGTGCGGATCTGGGCGATCACCACGCTGCCCGAGAAGCCGACCCCGGCGCCGTACGCCCGACCGGCCTCGCTGACCGCCCGCAGTGACCTCTCCCGGGCCTTCTGTGGCTCCTCGCCCACGGCGAACTCGTGCTTGAGCAACCGGACCGACTCGGCGAGGTGGTTCATCGCGTCGGGCATCGGATCCGGCACCGGTTCCTCGTCCTCGATCAGCGTGACGGACCGGCGGATCAACGTGCCGGTGTTTCGCATCGCCCGGTCGATCGGATCCGCCGCCTCCGCGTAGTGGGTCAGCTCGTCGCGCCGGTGCCAGCGGGCCGGGGACAGGGTGGCGGTCTCCTTCGCCCCCTCGATCGCCTCGGCCAACGTGGCCAGCTCCTCCTTGTTGTTCCGCAACCGCTCCAGGGCCTGCTGGACCGTGGCGCGGTCCTGGTTGCGCAGCCCGTCGGCGGTGGCGTCGAGCTGGGCGGCGAGCAGGTCCAGCGCCGGCCGGGCGGCGCGGTTGATCACCCGGAGCGGGTTCAGCGGCAGCAGCACCGCCGTCACCAGCAGCGCGACCCCACCGCCGAGGAACGCGTCGACGAAGCGCGGAATCTCCAGGTTCTGGGTCGACGGGCTCAGCGTGACGATCAGCACCGCCGTGGCGGCCGCCTGGATGACGATGGCCACGCTGGCCCCGGCGAAGATGGTGAGCAGGATCGCCACCGTGACCACCAGGCCGAGCTGCCACGCCCCGGTGCCGAGCAGGTAGATGAGGAAGTCGCCGATGGCCACCCCGATCCCCACCCCGACGATCAGCTCCACGGTCCGGCGAAACCGCTGCCCGACCGACGCGGCCAGGGTGCCGACCGCGGAGATCGGCGCGAAGACCGGCTGCGGGTTGCCGAGCACCCGGTGCGAGATGAAGTACGCCAGCCCGGCGGCGAGCCCGGCCTGCACGGCCAGCCCGCCGGCCATCCGCACCCGGTGCAGCCGGTCGTGCAGGGTGGCCCGGCCACGGTGCCGCAGCTCCTCGGTGGCCTCGGCGATCCGCGCGCCGTCGACGTCCACCAGCCCTTCACGCAGCGGGGTGCGCCGCACCAACGGAGGTCGTTTGTCCCGGGCCACGGCCATGGGCGCGACTACCCGAGGCAGGCCTACTGAATCCTCCCGCTCCGCACGTGGCGGGAGGATGCGGCAGACTCGGGCGGTGGCCGATCTGCTGGACCGGTGGCGGGCGGCGGCCCGGGGCGCCGGAGCGAAACCCGGCGCGGGCTCGACGCGGGCCGGGGAGCAGCTGCTCGCCCGCTGGCGGGAGCCGCACCGGCACTACCACACGGTGGGCCACCTGACCGCCGTGCTCGACGTGGTGGACCGGCACGCCGGGCTGGCCGACCGGGCCGACCTGGTCCGGCTGGCTGCCTGGTGCCACGACGCGGTCTACGACCCGCGGGCCGCCGGCGACGCCAATGAACGGGACAGCGCCACGCTGGCCGGGAGCGTGCTCAGCGCGCTCGGCGTGCCGGCGCCCGCGGTGGCCCAGGTGCGCCGGCTGGTGCTGCTCACCGCCGGGCACGCGGTGGCGCCAGGTGACCGGGACGGCGCCCTGCTCTGCGACGCGGACCTCGCCGTGCTGGCCGCGCCGCCGGCCGCGTACGACCGCTACGCCGCCGCCGTCCGGCAGGAGTACGCACACGTGCCGGAGCCGGCTTTCCGGGCCGGACGGGCCGGGGTGCTCAGCGGGCTGCTGGCGCTGCCCGCGCTGTTCCGGCTGCCGCCGCTGTCGAGCCGGTGGGAGCAGCCGGCCCGGGCAAACCTGCGCCGCGAGCTGGCCACGCTCATCGGGCCGCCGGAGGGCGCGGGTTGACCAGGTGCTTCGGGCGACGCAGGCCGGCGTCGCGGAGCAGCCGCACCAGCTCCCGGCTCGACACCACCCGGGCCCCGAGCCACACCGCCGCCGCGAACCGGTCGGCCGGGATGTCGTAGTGGTCGCGGTCGAAACCGCGTCGGGGCGCGCCCAGCGCCTCGGCGAAGGCGTGCAACTCGGCGTACGAGAGGTCGCTGATCAGATGTGACCAGAGCCGACCGCGCCACGGCCAGGCAGGCCGGTCCAGGTAGAGCATGGTGCCCAAGCTAGCCCGCGCAGACGATCATGTTGATGATCGGCGGCGGGCGACCTAGCCTCAGCTGCATGGCCCCCACTGCACTCATCGACGAGCTGCGCGCCGCGCTGGGCGAGAGCGTCGTGCTCACCGACCCGGACCTGCTGCGCATGCACGAGCGGGACGAGGCCGACCTCTGCGCCGCCGGCACCCCGCTCGTGGTGACCCGCCCCCGCGACACCGAGCAGGTGGTCGCGGTGATGCGGGCGGCGGCGCGGCACGGCGTACCGGTGGTGCCGCAGGGCGCGCGGACCGGGCTGGCCGGCGCGGCGAACGCGGTGGACGGCGCGGTGGTGCTGAGCACGGTCGCGATGGACGAGATCCGGGAGATCGACCCGGTGAGCCGGATCGCGGTGGTCCAGCCCGGGGTGGTCAACGCGACATTGGCCGCGGCGGTCGGCAAGCAGGGGCTCTGGTACCCGCCGGACCCCGGTTCCTGGGAGTCGTCCACCATCGGCGGCAACGTGGCCACCAACGCCGGCGGCATGTGCTGCGTCAAGTACGGCGTGACCACCGAGTACGTGCTCGGCCTGGAGGTGGTGCTCGCCTCCGGCGAGGTGCTGCGCACCGGCCGGCGTACCGCCAAGGGAGTGGCCGGCTACGACCTGACCCGGCTCTTCGTCGGTTCGGAAGGTACCCTCGGGGTGATCACCGAGGTGACCGTGGCGCTCAGGCCCGCACCGGCCGACTCGCTGACCCTGGTGGCGGTCTTCCCGTCCACCGCGGCGGCCGGCGCGGCGGTGGCCGCGATCGCCGCCCGGGGGCTCACTCCCAGCCTGCTGGAACTGCTCGACCAGACCCACCTGCGGGCCATCGAGGCGTACCAGCCGATGGGGCTGCGGACGGACGCGCAGGCCCTGCTGCTGGCCGCCGCGGACACCGGCAGCCGGGCCGCCGACGACCTGGCCGGCCTGGCCGAGGTGTGCGAGGCGGCCGGGGCCGACGAGGTCTACGCGGCCACCGACGCGGTGGAGGCGGCGGCGCTGCTGCAGGCCCGGCGGCTCGCCCACCCGGCGATGGAGAAGTTCGCCGCCGACGCGTACCCGGGTGGCAACGGCGGTCTGGTGATCGACGACGTGGCGGTGCCGCGCGGTTCGCTCGCCGCGCTGCTGGACGGGGTGGCCCGGATCGCGGCGGAGTGCGAGGTGCCGATCGGCGTGGTGGGCCACGCCGGGGACGGCAACATGCACCCGAACATCGTGGTGGACCGCGCCGACCCGGCGAGCGTGGAGCGGGGTCGGCGGGCGTTCGACGAGATCATGCGGCTCGGCCTGGCCCTGGGTGGCACCTGCACCGGTGAGCACGGGGTGGGGCTGCTCAAGCGGGACTGGCTGGCCCAGGAGATCGGCCCGGTCGGGGTCCGGGTGCACCAGGCGATCAAGTCGGCGCTGGATCCGGCCGGTCTGCTCAACCCCGGCAAGGTGCTCTGACTGACCTGACCTCGGCCGGGGTCAGCCCTTGACCTCGGCCGGGGTCGCCTGGGTGAGCAGCAGCAGGATCTCCCCGGCGACCGGCGGGCGTTCCTCGCCCGGGCAGTCCTGCGAGGTGATCAGCCCGGCGGAGGTGAGCAGGCTGGAGGTCAGCGCGTCAATGCAGGTGACCCGGTACTGCCGGACCTGATCGGTCTCGTTCGCCAGCTTCGGGTCGGCCAGCAGCACCTGGAGCCGTTCGGTCTGCTCCGGGGCGAGCCGGCCCCGGGAGGTGACGCCGTCACCGGCGCAGTCGAGGCACTGCCACGTGCCGTCCCGCTCGACGCTCAGCGTGCGTATCGGGCCGTCCGCACCGAGCCGCTGCAAAAGGCTGACCTGACCCGCGGCGACCGTCGTCGGGATCTCCGGCACCGGCCCGCCGGCCGCCGTGCCGACCGGCGGTTGCGCAGTCGGTGTGCCGCCGGTGTCGCGGTCGAACAGAGAACACCCGGCGAGCGCACCGGCGAGCGCCGTGGCGAGGAGAGGAATGAGCAGGCGGGAGCGCGCGCGGGAAAGCACGCGCGGAAACCTACCCCACCCTAGATAGCAGCCGAAACCACCATCCGGGCCGGTATCGATGGTTACCCTTCGGTAACGTTATTTTTCGTCACCGAGCGGACGGACGCAACTCGGCCTGATCGTCGTCGCCACCCCGGTCCGCCGCGTAACCCCGTACATCCGGGGCGCCCAGCCGGACCGCGTCCGCCGCGGCGTCGTCCGGCATCTGCTGAGACTGCCGTTCCGCCTCCACCCGGGCGCGGTAGTGCTCGACCTCGCAGGCCCGGGTGGCGGCGTCCCACCCGAGCACCGCGCCCATCAGCTCGGCGGTGTGCTCCGCCGACTCCAGCCCCCGGTGGCTGGTCTCGAAGGAGATCCGCGTCCGCCGGGTCAGCACGTCCTCCAGGTGCAGCGCGCCCTCGGCCCGCGCCGCGTAGGCGACCTCCGCGGCCAGGTACTCCGGCGCGCCGGCCAGCGGGGAGGCGAGCAGTGGATCCGCGTCGATCAGCGCGAGCAGATCCAGGGTGAGAGTGCCGTACCGCTCCAGCAGGTGCTCCACCACACCCACCGGCACACCGTGCCGCCGGGCCAGGTCGGCCCGATCCCGCCACATGGCCGGGTAACCGTCCGCGCCGAGCAGCGGCAGGTCGGCGGTGCGCGACGGGCGGGTGCCGCCCAGCCGGCGGGCGGCCCGGTCCACCACATCGGAGGCCATGACCCGGTACGTCGTGTACTTGCCGCCGGCCACCAGCAGCAGCCCGAGCATCGGCTCGAAGACCGCGTGCTCCCGGGAGAGCTTCGAGGTGGAGTCGGCCTCACCGGCCAGCAGCGGCCGCAGCCCGGCGTAGACGCCCTCGATGTCGGCCGTGGTCAGTGGCCGGTCCAGCACGACGTTGACCTGCTCCAACAGGTAGTCGATGTCGCGGGCCGACGCCGCCGGGTGGGACCGGTCCAGCCGCCAGTCGGTGTCCGTCGTGCCGATGATCCAGTGCCCGCCCCACGGGATGACGAAGAGCACCGAACTCGCCGTGCGCAGGATGAGCCCGGTCTCGCCGGTGATCGCCGAGCGGGGCACCACCAGGTGCACCCCCTTGGAGGCGCGCACCCGGATGCCGGGCCGCAGGCCCACGTCGTTGAGCATCCGGGACATGTCGTCGCTCCACACGCCGGTGGCGGCGATGACGGTCCGGGCCTGCACCTCGAACTCGGCGTCCGGGGAGCCGGCCGGCGCCTCCAGGTCGCGGACCCGGACGCCGGTCACCTCGCGCGCCTGCCGGATCAGCCCGACCGCACGGGTGCTGCTCACCACCGTGGCGCCGAGGCTGGCCGCGGTGCGGGCCAGGGTGACCACGAGCCGGGCGTCGTCGACCTGCCCGTCGTAGTAGCGGATCGCCCCGGCCAGCGCGTCGGCCCGCAGGCTCGGGAAGATCCGCCGGGCCCCCTCCCGGGTCAGGTGCCGGTGCAGCGGCATACCCCGGCCACCGCCGAAGACTCCGGCGAAGGCGTCGTAGGTGGCCACGCCGGCGCCGTAGTACGAGCGGCGGAAGATGCGGGCGGGCAGACCCCGCAGGCCGTTACCGGCCGGCAGCGGCACCAGGAACGGCACCGGGCGGACCAGGTGCGGCGCGAGCCGGGTGGCCAGCAGGCCCCGCTCGGTGAGCGCCTCGTGGACCAGGTGGAACTCCAACTGCTCCAGATAGCGCAGGCCGCCGTGGATGAGCTTGCTGGACCGGCTGGAGGTGCCCGCGGCGAGGTCGCGCGCCTCGACCAGGGCCACCTTCAGGCCCCGGGACGCCGCATCCAGGGCGGCGCCGGCACCGGTCACCCCACCCCCGATGACCAGCACGTCGAAGCGCTCCGCGCGGAGTCGGCGCAGGTCGGCGGCCCGGCGCACCGGCGAGAGCTGCCCGGCGACGGAGCGGGAGATGTTGGGGTCACGCACCTGTCCACCGTAACCGCCGCGCCAGCGTGTCGGCATGCGCCGCCCGCCCCGTACTGTGCGAGTCATGCAGGTCGGCTCTTCGTCACCCGCTGGTCAACCACCGCCCCACCAGCCGTCGCCACCACGCCGGCCCAACCCGTGGCCGGTGGTAGCGGCCGTGCTGGCCGGCGGCTGGACGGTGGCGGTGACCGTGGCCACCCAGGCGGGTGGCTGGCTCACCGACCAGGTGCTGCTGGGCTTCGGGCGGGACCGGGTGGGCTGGCTCTGGCCGGTGCTGGGCCTGGCCACCGTCGTGCTGGTGGGCACGCCGGCGCTGCTGCTGGCCCTGCTGCCCCGGTCGGCCGCGGTCCGGGCCACCGGGCGGGCGTGGCTGGCTGCGGCGCTCGCGCTCGGGGTGCTCACGCTGCCGCGGGTCGTACCGCCGGTGCACCACGAGGCGTACCTGGCCGCCCTCGCCGGCACGGCGGCGCTCACCGCGCTCGTCCTGCGCTGGTCGGCACGTCGGTCGGCCTCCGCCGGGCCGGCCCGGTCGGGGACCCGCGCGACGACCCGCCCGGTGCCCCTGCTCGCGGTCGCCGCCGGGCTCGCGCTGCTGCTGCCCTGGGCCTGGCTGGGCGCGCTCGGCGGGCTGCTGGAGACCGCGCTCGCCGTGCTGGCTGCCGCCACGCTCGGGGTGCTCGCCGCGACGCTGCTGGACGCTCCCTTCTGGTCCCGGTTCGCGGTCGGCCAGCCGCCCCGGCCGGCGCGGTTGGTGCTGGTCGGCGGCCTGGTGGCCGGGGTGGCGCTGCTGCTGCTCGCCGCCGGCGCCGGCCAGTCCGGTGCACAGCTACCCGCGCTGCTGACCCTGCCGCCGGTGGGTTTCGCGCTGGCCGCCCTGTGGGCCGCGGCCTGGCGTTCGGCCGCCGACGGCGCGACGCACGCGCCCGACCAAGCGATGGACGCCGTACGCGCCGGTCGGGCCGCGACCGGCTGGCTGGTGGGTCTGGCCACGCTCGGCCCGCTGGCCTTCACCGACCCGGAAGAGATCACCCTGCTGCTGGTCGGCACCCGCGATGTGCCGTTCTGGGTGGCGGCCACCGCCGGCGCCGGCCTGGCCGTCGCGGCCCTGGTCGCCATCGGGTACGCGGTGCTGCTGGCCCGGCGCGCGGCCCGCACCCCGAGTCGCCGGGTCGCCGCGCTCACCGCGGCGGTGCTGCTGGTCGCGGTGGGCGTGGTCGACCTCGGGCCCGGTCAGCCCGGCCTGCACGGCGAGCGGTTGCTCGTGGTGCTGCGCGAGCAGGCCGACCTGACCGGCCTGCCAGCGGGCGCTCCGGGCCGGGCCGGACGGGACGCCCGCGCGGCGGAGGTCTACCGGCGGCTCGTGACGACCGCCGACCGTAGCCAGACCGACCTGCGCCGGGAGCTGAGCCGGCTGCGGCTCGATCCGGTGCCGTACTACCTGGTGAACGCGGTCGAGGTGGACGGCGGTCCGGCGGTGCGGGCCTGGCTCGCACGCCGTCCGGAGGTGGCCCGGGTGCTGGTCAGCCAGCGACTGCGGCCCCTGCCGGCCCCGGCCGGGCAGAACCGGGGCACCGCGGCCGCGCCCACCGGCCCGGAGTGGAACATCCGCCAACTCGGCGCCGACCGGGTCTGGTCGCAGCTCGGCGTGACCGGCGCGGGCATGGTGGTGGGCAGCTCGGACTCGGGCGTGGACGGCGCCCACCCGGCGCTGCGGGCGGGGTTCCGCGGCGGGGACGACTCCTGGTACGACCCGTGGGACGGCACCCGCACCCCGACCGACCAGGGCGGGCACGGCACGCACACGGTGGGCAGCGCGGTCGGGCGGGACGGCATCGGGGTGGCGCCGGACGCGCAGTGGGTGGGCTGCGTCAACCTGGACCGCAACCTGGGCAGCCCCGGGCACTACCTGGACTGCCTCCAGTTCATGCTGGCGCCCTTCCCCGCCGGCGGCGACCCGTTCACCGACGGCCGGCCGGAGCGCGCCCCGCAGGTGCTGACCAACTCGTGGGGCTGCCCGCCCATCGAGGGCTGCGACCGGAACGTGCTGCGGCCGGCCACCGCCGCGCTGGACGCCGCGGGGATCTTCGTGGTCGCCGCCGCCGGCAACACCGGGCCGTGGTGCGCGTCGATCGACGACCCGCCTGCGCCGTATCCGGACGTGCTGACCGTGGGCGCGGTGGACGCACAGCGGCGGGTGGCCGAGTTCTCCTCGCGTGGGCCGGTGCCGGGCGGTCCGGGCAAGCCGGACGTGCTGGCGCCCGGCGTGGGCGTGGTGTCGGCCATGCCGGGTGGCGGGTACGCCAAACTGGACGGCACCTCGATGGCGACCCCGCAGGTGGCCGGGGTGGTCGCGCTGATGTGGTCGGCCAACCCGGAGCTGGTCGGCGACCTGGCCCGAACCCGGCAGATCCTGCGGGACACCGCGACGCCGGCCGTGCCGACCTACCGCTCCCGCAACCCGGCCGACGCCTGCGGCGGACCGGCGAACGTCACGGGGGCCGGGCAGGTCGACGCGTACGCCGCCGTCCAAGCCGCCCAGCGTTGAGGACGGGCGGGAGCACGAACCAACACCCGGTGATCTAGGGTCGGCGACCATGGACGCCGAGATCACCGTCACCGAGCTGACCCCTGACCTGGCCCGCGCCGCGGTGCGGCTCTGCGAGCAGGCGCTCGATCTGCCCGAGGACGCCGTCGAGGCGGCCGCCATCGTGGACGCGCTCTGGCCGCGGGCCGCCGCCGACCGGCTGGTGGTGGGGCTGGGCGCGTACCGGGGTGCGGACCTGGTCGGAGTACTGCTCTGTTCGGTGTCGTCGGCCGACCCGGCTCTCGGGCACGTGGACCTGGTCGCGGTGCTCCCGGACCAGCGTCGTCGGGGCGTCGGCCGGGCGCTGCTCGGGCGGGCCGAACGGGTGCTCGCCGAGCACGGGGTGACCGAGGTGCTGCTGGCCGGGAACCCGCCGTACTACGCCTGGCCGGGCATCGACGTGCGTTACACGCCGGCGGTCTGCACCGCCCTGGCGCTCGGCTACCAGCAGGACCGGACCGCCTGGAACATGACCGCCGACCTGTCGTACGACGGGTCGCCGGCGTTGCGGTCCACCGAGGCGGCCGAGCGGCGGCTGGCCGGGCAGGGGATCACGGTACGCCGGGCAGAGCCGGAGGACCTTCCGGCGCTGGCGGCGTTCGCCCGGTCCACCTTCGGCGGCGCGTGGGACGGCGAGTTGGCCGGGTCGGTGGGTCGCGACGGCGCCGGATGCCACGTGGCGGAGCGGGCGGGCGAGCTGCTCGGCTTCGCCGCCTACGGCTCGTCTCGGCCGAGCTGGTTCGGGCCGATGGGTACCGCGCCGGCCGCCGAGGGTTCGGGCATCGGCGGGGTGCTGCTGCGTCGCTGCCTGCGCGATCAGCGGGAAGCGGGGCTGGACCAGGCGCAGATCGGCTGGGTGGGGCCGGTGCCGTTCTACTCCGGCAGCGCCGGCGCCCGGATCGAGCGGGTCTTCTTCCTGTACCGGCGGACGCTGAACGCCAAATAAGGGCGAATGGGATATAGACTCAGATAGTGCCATTCGCCCGCGTCGGGCATCGACGCCCCCTACCGTTTCGGTAGAGGAGGCAGCCATGACCACGGATGACGACCAGACCGAGGACGGCCCGCAGGTCACCTGGAAACCGGTCGGCGAACTCCCCGGCCAACTGCCGCTCGACCGGCTCGACTACGGCGACGCCGAGCAGTTGGCCGAGATGACCACCAACGGCGAGCCGGTGGCCGAGGAGTCGCAGGAGATGGTGGACGCGCCGATCCAACTGCCCCCGCCGTACGACCGGGCGCAGAAGCGGCGCAACCAGCGCCCGCTACCCACCTGACGACGAACGGGGCGGACCGCGTCAGCGGCCCGCCCCGTTCGGTGTCGGATCTGGACTCAGAAGTCCATGTCCCCGCCACCCGGGCCAGCCGGGGCAGCCGGGGTCTTCTCCGGCTTGTCCGCGACGACGGCCTCGGTGGTGAGGAAGAGCGCCGCGATGGAAGCGGCGTTCTGCAGCGCCGACCGGGTCACCTTGGCCGGGTCGATGATGCCCGCGGCCAGCAGGTCCACGTACTCGCCGTTGGCGGCGTTGAGGCCGTGACCCGCTTCGATGTTACGGACCTTCTCCACCACAACGCCGCCCTCGAGGCCGGCGTTGACGGCGATCTGCCGCAGCGGGGCGTCCAGCGCGACCTTGACGATGTTGGCACCGGTCGCCTCGTCGCCGACCAGGTCCAGCTTGTCGAAGGCGGTCTTGCCGGCCTGCACCAGCGCGACGCCACCACCCGGGACGATGCCCTCCTCGACGGCGGCCTTCGCGTTGCGAACGGCGTCCTCGATGCGGTGCTTGCGCTCCTTGAGCTCGACCTCGGTGGCCGCGCCGACCTTGATCACCGCAACGCCACCGGCCAGCTTGGCCAGCCGCTCCTGCAGCTTCTCACGGTCGTAGTCGGAGTCGCTCTTGTCGATCTCGGCCCGGATCTGGTTGACCCGACCCTGGATCTGGTCGGCGTCGCCGGCACCGTCGACGATGGTGGTCTCGTCCTTGGTCACCACGACCTTGCGGGCGCGGCCCAGCATGTCGAGGCCGACGGCGTCCAGCTTGAGGCCGACCTCCTCGCTGATGACCTGGCCACCGGTGAGGATGGCGATGTCGGCGAGCATGGCCTTGCGGCGGTCACCGAAGCCCGGAGCCTTGACGGCGACGGACTTGAAGGTGCCCCGGACCTTGTTGACGACCAGGGTGGCCAGGGCCTCGCCCTCGATGTCCTCGGAGATGATCAGCAGCGGCTTGCCCGACTGCATGACCTTCTCGAGGATCGGGAGCAGGTCCTTGACCGACGAGATCTTGCTGTTGACGATCAGGAGGTAGGGGTCGTCGAAGACGGCCTCCATGCGCTCCGGGTCGGTCATGAAGTAGGCCGAGATGTAGCCCTTGTCGAAGCGCATACCCTCGGTGAGCTCCAGCTCCAGCCCGAAGGTGTTGCTCTCCTCGACGGTGATGACGCCTTCCTTGCCGACCTTGTCCATCGCCTCGGCGATGATCTCGCCGACGGTGCTGTCGCCAGCGGAGATGGAGGCGGTGGAAGCGATCTGCTCCTTGGTCTCGACGTCCTTGGCGAGCTTGGACAGCTCCTCCGAGACGCTCGCGACCGCAGCCTCGATGCCCCGCTTCAGGGCCATCGGGTTGGCGCCGGCGGCCACGTTGCGCAGGCCCTCGCGAACCAGGGCCTGGGCCAGGACGGTCGCCGTCGTCGTGCCGTCACCGGCAACGTCGTCGGTCTTCTTGGCGACCTCCTTGACCAGCTCAGCGCCGATCTTCTCGTACGGGTCCTCGAGCTCGATCTCCTTGGCGATGCTCACACCATCGTTGGTGATGGTGGGGGCACCCCACTTCTTCTCGAGCACGACGTTGCGGCCCTTGGGGCCGAGGGTCACCTTTACGGCGTCGGCGAGCTGGTTCATGCCCCGCTCGAGGCCGCGGCGCGCCTCTTCGTCGAACGCGATCATCTTGGCCATACGGCGTTGTCCTCCTGGACACTCACGGGCCACCCGAGATGTGTGCCCCGGGTGGGCCGCCTGGTGTACGCACCTTGGGACGTCGCCACCTGGCGACGACGACGTCCTTCGGCCGGGCCGGATAGCCCGCGACGACCGGCCATGTGTCACCCCGGCGTCTCCGCGCCGGCGCGACCCTGGCCCCACCGTCCCGACCATTGGCACTCACGGTATGCGAGTGCCAATGACTTGTTTAGCACTCTCCCCTGCCGAGTGCAAGCACGAACGCCTCGGTCAACGGAGTTCCGCGGCTAGTCCGGCGCCGTTCACCGGCCCCTCATGGGCCCGCTGCTCGGCGTAAGTCACCAGCAGCCCCACCAGTTGCGCGAGATGGACGGGGAGGGCCAGCACCGCGCCGACGGCGATCACCAGCACCACGCCGATCGCGGAACCCGGGGTGGCGAGTGGGTCGGCCCCGAACGGGGCGCTGCCGACCCCCTCCAGCACGCCGGCGACCACAGTGCCGACGATCAGCGCCGCCGCCACCAGCGCCACCCGACCCAGCAGCAGCCCCAGCCGGTCGTGGAACATCCGGAACGACCGGCCGATCGGGTTCTCCCGCTCGAAGAGATAGACCGGCCCGGCCATGCTGAGCGCGAAGGCGAGATAGATGCCGGGGAGGACGCAGAAGCAGACGCCCAGGCCGACGATCACGCCGATCAGCAGCGTCCAGCCCCAGAGCCCGAGCGCGCGGCGCAGGCCGTAGCGCAGCGCCTCCCCCAGGCTGACCGGCTCACCGACCGCCTGACGGGTGATCACCCAGGTGCCGGCCGCCCAGCCCACGGCCTGCACCAACCCGATCAGCAGGCTGCCGCCGATGAGCACCAGGAACATGGTCGCCAGGTCGGTGAAGAAGGTGTCCGGCAGGGAGGTCGACTCCTCGACGGCGGTCGTCTCCCACTTCGCGGTCGGGTCCAGCCCGAGCGAGAGCACCGACAGCACCGCCGCCGGCAGCACCTGCGTGAGCAGCAGGATGGGCAGCAGCAGTCGCCAGCCACGCCGGACCGCGCCGACGCACCGGTCGAACCAGGCGCCCAGCCCGGCCCCCGGTGGGGTGACCAGCCGGTCCGCCGGATCGAGGCCCGGCGGATACCACCCGGAGGCCGGGGGTCCCGGGTACCAGGGCTGCCCGCCGTACGGCCCGGCGCCGACCGGGTAGCCGCCGGTGGGCGGGAACACCCAACCCTGCGGAGGCGCGCCCGGTGGCGGCCCCCAGGCGGGCGGCACGCTCGGATCCCAGCCGGGAGGGGCACCCGGCGGCGGGCCCCAGGGGGATGGCGCGGTCGGGTCACCAGCGGGAGGACTTGACGCGGCCGGGTGCGGGCCGGACGGGTCGGGCTGACCCGGGGGTGGGGAGGCCGGGGGCGGCTGGTCGGACATGAACCCTCCTCAGCAACGGCTGGAATGGTTCACGATCTTCCAGGGTCCGGCCGCGTGACGCAGCCCCGGCCCTCCGGGACGAGCCGGCGTCGGCCCACTCAGGCGATGACGCGCACCCGCTCCGCCTGCGGGCCCTTCTGGCCCTGCGCGATGTCGAACTCCACCCGCTGGCCGTCGTCCAGCGCCTTGTAGCCGTCCATCTCAATCGCGGAGAAGTGGACGAACACGTCCTGACCGCCGTCGACGGCGATGAAGCCGTAGCCCTTTTCGGAGTTGAACCATTTAACGGTGCCCTGTGCCACGGTGCACTTCCTCACTCTGCGCGGCGTTGCCTGCCCCGGCGCGCGGCAGGGCCGGGCGCCTCCGGGCCACCGTTCCGGCGATCGATGACGGCCGCTGAAACGGTGACCGAAATCGCACGCTACACGAGGAGTGACGGCCGCGCACGACCACAAATCGGGCATATTCCGATCGCCCCGGCCCCGTTCCCTCGGCCCCGGTTTCCGATCACCCAGATTCACGCCGGTGATTGCCGCAGGCGACGTGAACGGGCGACGCCGGGCGCGTGGACCGCGCAGCGGGATGTCGGAACAACGGTCCGGGGCGTCCAGCGCGCGGCGCCCGGTGACCGGGCCGTTCGAAGGTGGCCGACGGCGGCGGGCGCGGCCGGAGTCGCCGCCCGACGCTGTGATAGGCATGCGGGCATGACCACCTATCCGCGCGGGGCCGCCCCACGGCAGGCGAAGATTCGCCGGGTCCTGCCGGCGGACGCCGCACGGATGCGGGCGCTGCGCCTGGAGATGCTCGCCGACGCGCCGCTGGCCTTCCTGGAGACCCTGGCCGACGCGGCGGCCCGACCGCACGCCGACTACGCCGCCCGGGTCGCGTACACCTCGATCGGGTCCGACACCGCGCAGTTCGTCGCCGACCCGGGCGGCCGGCTGGTCGGGCACGCCGGAGGCACGGCCACCCCGACCGAAACCGGCCTCACCGTCATCTACGCGGTCTACGTGACCCCCGCCTGGCGGGGCGGTGGACTGCTCGCCGAACTGGTCGACGCGGTGGCGGCCTGGTCACGGTCGTGCGGGCGGCCCGAGCTGATGCTGGAGGTGGTGGTCGGCAACGACCGGGCCTACCGGGCGTACCAACGACTCGGCTTCGTCGACACCGGCGTGCGCGTCCCGCACCCCACCATCCCCGCACTCACCGAACTCCAGATGCGCAAACCCGCCTAAACCAAAACCAAAAGACCATCAAAAAGGCAAGACCCGACTAAGACCCACCCCACCCACGGCCGGGCGGCCTCCCGACCAGCGTGCCCCGAAAGGGTTTCCGGGGCAGCCCGCCCCGCGCAGGGATCAAGCCTGACCGCCCGGAGCGGGGCGGGCTGCCCCGGAAACCCCAACCGCAACCAAAGCAAAGATCAAACGTGCCGACGCGACTGCACGATCCGGAACCGATTCGCCACGTACGCCCCGTCGGTCAGCGCCGAGTTGGCCGCCGCGTTGGCGCCGCTGCCGTGGAAGTCGGAGAAGGCCGCCGACTGGTTCACGAAGACCCCGCCGGTCAGGTTGCAGGACAGGTGCACCCCGACCTCGACCGCCACCGCCTCGGTCGCGTCCAGCACCGCTTCGTCGCTGGAGTAGACACCCGCGGTCAACGCGCCCTTCTCGCCGACCGTCCGGCGCAGCAGCTCCAGGCTGTGCGCGGTGGACTCGGTGGCGATGGCGAACGAGATCGGCCCGAACCACTCGCGGCCGTAGGTCTCCGCGTCGTCCGCGGCCAGCTTCACGATGGTCGGGGTACGCACCACCGCGTCGGCGTACGCCGGGTGCGCCACGGCCCGGGACTCCAGCACCGGCTCGCCGACCTTGGTCACCTCGGCCAGCCGCTCCAGCACCCCGTCGTTGACGATGGCGCCGGTCAGCTCCACACCCCGGGCTGGGTCGGCGGTCAGCTTGCCGACCGCCGCGGCGATCCCGCCGGCCACCTCGTCGAAGCTCTTGTGCCCCTGGTCGGTCTCGATGCCACCGGCGGGGATGAAGATGTTCTGTGAGGTGGTGCACATCTGGCCGCTGTACAGGGTCAGCGTGAAGCCGAGGTTGCGGCACATCCCGGCGAAGTCGTCGGTGGAGTCGATCACCACCGTGTTCAGCCCGGCCTTCTCGGTGTAGACCGCCGCCTGCCGGGCGTGCGTCTCCAGCCAGTCGCCGTACTCGGTGGAGCCGGTGAAGTCGACGATCTTCACGGACCGGTGCAGGGCCAGGTCGCTGGCGAGCTTCTCGCCGGGCGCCTCGGCGGCCAGCATGATCAGATTCGGGTCGAAGCCCGCCTCGGCGAGCACCTCCCGGGCGTACTTCACGGTGATGGCCAGCGGCAGCACCGCGCGCGGGTGCGGCTTGACGATCACCGGGTTGCCGGTGACCAACGAGGCGAACAGCCCCGGGTACGAGTTCCAGGTCGGGAAGGTGTTGCAGCCGATCACCAGCGCCACCCCACGCGGCACCACGTGGAACGTCTTGGTCATCCGCAGCGGGTCGCCCTTGCCGGCGGCCTTCTCCCAGCCGGCCGTCCCCGGGTGCCGGGTCATCTCGGCGTACGCGTACGCCAGTGCCTCCAGCGCCCGGTCCAGCGCGTGCGCGCCACCGGCCTGGAAGGCCATCACGAACGCCTGCCCGCTGGTGAACTGCACCGCGTTGGCCAGTTCGAAGATGTGCTTGTGCAGCCGGTCGAGGATCTCCAGGCAGACGCCCACCCGAGCCTGCGGGCCGGCGTCGCGCCAGGCCGGCAGCGCGGCGGTGGCGGCGGCGACCAGCTCGTCGGTGCCGGCGTGCGGGTAGCGCACCGCCAGCTCCACCCCGAACGGGCTCGCCTCGGTGGCGACCCGGTCGCCAGCGCCCGGCTGGTCGAGCGGGAAGTCGCCACCCAGGTACGCCTCGAAGGCGGCCTTACCGTCGGCGGCGGCGGTCTCGCCGTACACGCGAGGGCTGGGGGACTCGGGATAGGCGGACCAGTAGCCCCGCTCCGTGATCGCGGTCAGCGCACGGTTGAGGGTGTCGGCGTGCCTGTCGTACAGGGGATGCGGGGTCTCCGTCATGCCCGCCATCATGCCGCAGCCGTGTCCGGGAGCAGAAGCGCCAATGCCCGACAGCGCAGCAGGCCGCGCGGAGGTCGGGATTGGTCCGGACGGCAGCGGGTATCCGCCGTGCTCGGGCCAGGAAAGGGCGATGGGTGGGGATCACCGAGATCCGGGTACACGGGGTGGCCGACAAGGGTCCGGAGACGATCCTCGACCGACCCATCGTGGTACGGGTCGCCGGGGACGACGACGCGGGCTTCTACCGACCCCGGCCCGGCTTCGGCGATCCGGCGGACCCGGGCGGGGCGACGCTGGAGGCGTACCGCTGGAGTCGGTTGACCGGCGGCGGCACCGCGAGACGGACCTTCTCCCTGGTCCTGCTGCTCCCGTTCATGCTCAGCAACATCGCGGCCTGGACGCTGCCGGTCCCCGGCCAGAGCGGCACCGCCGCGCGAGCGGTGTGTCGTCTGCTGGCCGCGACGATGACCGCGATGTACGTGCTCTCCACCGTCGGGGTGTCCCTCGACCTGATCGCCTGGCAGTGCGCGGCCTACCCGAGGTGCCTGGAGGGGCGCCGGGAGATCTCCTGGCTGGGTGGCGTGCCGCCGGGCCAGCGCCTCGCATTGCTGGCCGCGCTGCCGATCATCGCGATCGCCGTGGTCTGGCGGCTCGGTGCCCGGACCTGGCAGCTCCCCGAGGACAGCGTCCGGGTGCCCGGGGTGGGCGCGGACCGGCTGGACACGCCCGCCTTCTGGGACACTCGCTCGCTGCTGCGTCGGCTGCGCTCATTGCACGCCGCGGTGGCGCTGGGCACGCTCGACGTCACGCTGCTGCTGGCGCTCGCTCCGCACGACGGCGCCCTGCCCGGTTGGCTGCTGCTGGCCGCGGACGTGCTGCTGCTCGGCGGCGCGGCGGTGCTGCTCTGCCTGCCGGGCATCGAGCAGCGCCGCGAGCAGGACCAGGTCGTCGCGTCGACGATCCGGTGGGTGGCGGTCGCGCTCACCGCACTGACCCTGGGGTACGCGTTGTCGCCCCGGCCGCCGTGGTCGGCCGAGGGGACGCTGCCCGGGTACGGCGTGCTGGTCGCCGGGCTCTTCGCCGGGCAGATGGTGCTGCTCGCCGTGTTGAGCGTGGTCGTCCTGGTGCAGCGCCGTCACCTGTCGCGGCCGCGCTACCTGCTCACCGGGGCGGGGGCGCCCGTGCTCATATCCGTCGCGATCGGGCTGGGAGTCGCGTACTCCTCGGGCATGACCTACGGACTCGCCGAGTACCTGGACCGTGGTTCCAGCCCGACGCCGGCCCGGCCGCTGCCGCCCGACGCACCACCGCTGGAACCGCCGGTCGCCTACCGGTGGGTCACCCTGGGCTTCTCCCTGGCAGTGCTGGTGGTGATCGTGGTGGCTCTGCTCGCCCCCCGGATCGGCCGGGACCGCCGCCGCCGGGCGGCCGAGGAGCTGGTCCGGGCGGACTACCCGGAAGCGTCCCAGGTGCCACCGGAACGGCCCAGGGCCGTCCGGGACGCGATCGCGCACGCCTCGCTGGTGGATCGACTCGGGCCGCTGTTGGCCTCCGCGTACGGCGTGCTGGCGGTGCTCACCCTGACCGCGGCCGGGCTGTCGGCGATCGGCCTCGGACCGGGTGCGCTCGCTCTTTCGCTCGGTGGCGAGCCGTTGGCCCGTCCGGTGGTCTTCGTGACCGACCTCGGCGCCCTGCTGATCGGCCTGTTCGCCCTGATCCTCGCCGGGATGGGACTGTTCGCCTACCGGTCCGACGCGATCCGGCTGGTCGGGGTGCTCTG
The DNA here is from genome assembly GCF_040608175.1 of Micromonospora sp. NPDC005206. Taxonomy (NCBI): domain Bacteria; kingdom Bacillati; phylum Actinomycetota; class Actinomycetes; order Micromonosporales; family Micromonosporaceae; genus Micromonospora; species Micromonospora sp. NPDC005206. The sequence goes on along the minus strand of NZ_JBEXHU010000004.1, from coordinate 273,389 downwards.
GGACCTGGCCACCTTCTGGCCGCGCGCCACGCACCCGCTCGCCCCGCCCTGCTACGTCGAGCGGGCGGTCCCCGAGCTGACCCGCCGAATCGGGCAGCTCACCGCCGCAGGGGAGGGCGTGGTGCTGTCCGGCCAGAGCCACGGCAGCGTGCTGATCGCGGTGACGGTGCTCCAACTCCCGGACGACTGCCAGCGGCGGATCGCGCTGCTCACCTACGCCTCCCCACTGAGGAAGCGGTACCGCAGGATCTTCCCGGCGTACGTCAACGACGAGGTGTTGCGGGAGCTGGGCGACCGGTTGTCGTGGCGGTGGATCAACCTCTGGCGGTACACCGACCCGGTGGGCGGGCCGGTGTTCGGTCCGACGAAGGTCACGCCCGACGATCCGGCGGCCCGGGTCGACCGCCGGGTACGGGATCCCAAGGGTCTGCTCATCCCGCCGACCGACACCGTGCCGCCCCCGTTGCACGGGCACCGGTTCATCCCGGACGAGGACTTCCAGGCTGCGGTCCGCGAGCTGGCCGGGCAGTTGGACCGGCCGGACGGGTGACCGCCAAGATCAGAGGGTGAGCTGCCAGTTGTTCCAGGAGTCCACCGGGCGGAAGCCGAGCCGCTCGTTGATCGCCACCATGTAGCTGTTGCTGGCCGCGTTGAAGGTGTCGATCACGCGCACCGCCGGCTCGTGGGTGAGCAGGTGGTGCAGGTTCTCGATCTTCGCGAGCAGGCCGAGGCGGTGCCCGCGGTGGTCCGGGTCGACGATGGTGATCTGCTGGAACGCGTGCCAGTCGGCGGACGCGCCCACGTCCAGCAGGGTCCAGGCGACCAGCCGGCCGGACGCCTCGTGCCGTACCCCGAGGTGATAGCGCCGCCGGCCCCGGGCCTCCAGTGCCCGATCGGTGCCCCGGACCCGCTCGGCGTCCACCCGCTCCGGCTCCCACTGCACGTCTCCCATGGGCGCGTCCATGAGCAGCCGGCCGTCCAGGTAGGCGACGTCCGCGACGTACTCCTGCGGGGTCGCGCCCTGCCAGCAGACCGACTGGTAGCCCTCGGCCAGGGTGTGTGCCTCGGCCAGCGCCGCCCTCAGCACGGCCCGGTCGATGGTGTCAACCTCGAGCCGGCGGCGCACCTCGGCCAGCGCCGGCTCCGCGCCGGCCGCGGCGGCGAACGCGCCGCCGGCCGCCGACCGCGCCGGGCCGCCGGGCAGCGCGGAGACCGCCATGCCGAGCACCCGCTTGCGACCGCGCTCGCGCAGCAGACGTACGCCGTGCGCCAGCAACTCCCGGCCGACGCCCCGCCGCCGCAGCGCCGGGTCCACCACCACCTCCGCCGTGGCGTTGTCGGTGTTGTCCAGTTGCGGAAGCTCGAGCTGGAGGTATCCGGCCGGCACGCCGTCCAGCCGGGCCAGCGCCCAGAGGGTCTCGGTGCCGGGCATCGGGGTGTGGAAGAACGCGTCGAAGCGCCGCCGGCAGAAGGGCGGGAAGTCCGGCAGGTCGGCGTCGTTGGCCGCCGCGCCGATCCGGAACGCCTCGTCGACCGCGGCCCGGTCGGCGCCGTCGAATGACGCGATGGTGATGTTCATGCCGCCGAGCGTGCACCTCGGAAACGCGATCGGGCCAGCGAATTAATCGCTGGCCCGATCGGACGTGGTCGGGAGGGACACTCGCACAACGCCTCCGGCGTTGGGTCGCAAGAACTTCAAAAGTCTCCGGCGAAATGCCCTCCCGCACGGAGCATCTTGCGCCGTCCGGTTCCTGCCGTCAAGTCCAGAGCGGCGGGTTTTCCACACTCACAGCTAAATGCCAGTTACCCGGCGGATCGGCCCGATCCCCCATCCGGGCGATCCCCCATCCCCGGCACGGGTGGGAACGAACCTGGGTCAGCCCAGGAGGCCGGCGTCTCGGGCGGCGCGGAGGGAGGGCTTGATGTGGTGCGTCGGGCCGACCTGGTTGGCTACCGCGTCGATGGTCTTCAGGCCCTCGCCGGTGTTGAACACGACCGTCTCCGCCGTGGGGTCGAGCCGGCCGGACTCGACCAGCTTGCGCAGCACCGCCACGGTGACCCCGCCCGCGGTCTCGGCGAAGACCCCGGTGGTACGTGCCAACTGTCGGATGCCGGCGCGGATCTCGTCGTCGTCGGCGTACTCCATCCAGCCGTCCGTGCGGCGGACCGCCTCCAGGGCGTAGAGGCCGGCGGCCGGGTCGCCGATGTTGAGCGACTTGGCGATGCCGGTGGGCTTGACCGGGGTGATCGTGTCGGTGTCGGCGTGCAGGGCGGTGGCGATCGGGTTGCAGCCGGCGGACTGGGCGCCGAAGACCTTCCAGCCGCCGGCCGGCGCCTCGACCAGACCGATCTCGACCAGCTCGGAGAACGCCTTGTCAATCTTGGTGAGCAGCTCGCCGCTGGCCATCGGGATGACCACCTGGGCCGGGATCCGCCAACCGAGCTGCTCGGCCACCTCGTACCCGAGTGTCTTGGAGCCCTCGGCGTAGTACGGCCGGACGTTGACGTTGACGAACGCGGTGTCCTCGAACTCGTCGGTCTCCACCAGCTCGCCGCAGAGCCGGTTCACATCGTCGTACGAGCCGTCGATGGCGACCAGGTCACCGCCGTAGACCGCGGTGGTGATGACCTTGCCCTGCTCCAGGTCGCTCGGGATGAAGACCACCGAGGGCACCCCGGCGCGGGCGGCGTGCGCGGCCACCGAGTTGGCCAGGTTACCGGTGGAGGCGCAGGCGAACCGGGTGAAGCCGAGCGCCCGGGCGGCGGTGAGCGCCACCGATACGACCCGGTCCTTGAACGAGTGGGTCGGGTTGGCGCTGTCGTCCTTGACCCAGAGCGGCGCGGTGATGCCCAGTTCGGCGGCGAGGTGCGGGGCCGCTACCAGCGGGGTGAGCCCCGGGTTCAGGGTGACGCGGGTGGACGGGTCCTGACCGGCGGGCAGCAGCGCGGCGTACCGCCAGATGTTGTCCGGGCCGGCCTCGATCCGCTCACGGGTGACCGTGGCCAGGGCTGTGGCGTCGTAGTCGACCTCCAGCGGGCCGAAACACTCGTAGCAGGCGTGCTGGGCGGCGAGCGGGTAGCGGGCCGAACAGGCGCGGCAGACCAGGGCGCGGGCGGGGCTGGCGGAGGTGTCGATGCCGGAGGCGGCGAGCGTCGACGTCATGTCGAGGGTCCTCTCATCTTTCCCCGCATCGCACGGTGCGGCGGGGACGGAATTGGCACCTGCCCCGCGGGGCGCTCAGCGGTGAGCGCGCGGGGTGGTTGCCGGGGCGTCGTCGGGCCGTATCCCTCAGCCCCTCTGGATGAGGTATTCAGTTGTGCCGCCGAGTCTAGGCAATGCGGCGACGGGAGGCTCCCGGCGTCCCGCCAGGTGAGCGATCGGCCGGCGGCGGCCGGGACGACCTGCGCCGTCGATCTGACTCGGCCGGCCGGTTAGCGGGCCACCACCGCGACCGGGTCGACGACCGCCGTCCGGTCGACGACGGCGGTCGCCTGGTCCGCGGGCACCGCGGCGGTGCGGGCGCGGGTCGCCACGTTGGCGGCGACCAGGGCGGCGATGGTGATCGCGGCCCCGACAAGCTCGACCGGCTCGGGCCGGTAGCCGCGGGCGATCTGCACTGCGAAGGTGGTCACCGGGACCAGGTTCATGAAGAGCGCGGCGTTGGCGGTGCCGAGCCGCTGCACGCCGGTGTTCCAGGCCAGCACCGCGACCACGGCGCCCACGATCACGGCGTACGCCAACTGCGGCGCGACCGCCACCAGGTCGGCGGCTCCCGGCGCGTGCTGCCAGCCGATGCCGTCGGCGAGCACGCTCGCGGCGAGCATGGCGGCCGTGCCGGCGAGCGCGGTGAGGGTGGTGTACCGCAGCGGCGACCAGCCGCCGAACCGGCTGGCGCCGTGGGTGTAGATGGCCCAGCCGAACACCGCGCCGATCATCATCAGACCGCCGAGGCCGAACTGACCGAGCCCGGCCAGGCTCCCGCGCGTGATCACCAGGCCGACGCCGAGAAGCGCCACCAGGGAGAGGGCCAGCAGGAGCGGCTTCGGGCGTACGCCGTCGCGGACCCAGCGGACCAGCTGGGTGATGACCGGGGTGGTCGCCACGAAGAGGGCGACCTGCTGCGGTGCGGCGTGTTCGAGCGCCAGGTTGGTGAGCACGTTGAAGCCGGCGAAGCCGACCGCGCCGAGCACCGCCACCTCGACCGCCCGGCCGCCGAGCCGCAGCGCGCCGGCGCCCTCGCGGAGCAGCAGGATGCCGACCAGGATGACAGTGGCCAGCAGGTAGCGGGCGGTGGTCAGGTTGAGCGGATCGACCCAGGTCAGCGCACTGGCCAGGATCGGGAACATCACTCCCCAACTGAGCACGGCGAGTAACGGGTAGGCGGCGGCGCGGGATCGCATCGTCAGCTCCAATGTTCGAGTACTTTCGAACCAACGACACCGACCCTAGGGAGATGTTCGACGATTGTCGAACAACGGTTACACTGGTCACATGGAGCCGCACGAACCCGACCTGGCCGCCGTACCGGTCACCGCCGTGCTGGCCGCACTCGCCGACGACGTGCGGCTACAGATCGTGCGGGCGCTCGCCGAGGGCGGCGAGCGCGCCTGTGGCACGTTCGAGATCGGCGTCTCCAAGGCGACCCGCAGTCACCACCTGAAGGTGCTGCGCGAGGCCGGCCTGACCCGCACCCGCGCCGCCGGCACCAGCCGCTACGTCCGCCTCCGCCGCGACGAACTGGACCGCCTCTACCCCGGCCTACTGGACGCGGTCCTCACCCAGTCCAACCGAGGCTGACGTCCGCGAGAGCTGCCGATAGCGAGGGGCCGGGCGGCGGTGGGAAGCCCACATGGGCAAGGATCGGTGAATGATCTTCCACGACGCTGCGACAGCGCGACGGACCAGCGCGGCGGTCGTCATGGTGCTCGCGCTCGGCGCCTGCGCCCCCGCCGACCATCGCGGCCAGGCCGGGGACGGCCCGAGCCCGCCGCCGGCGGTCACGAACGGCCGGCCGGGCGCGCCCAGCCCGACGGCGAGCGTCGACCCGCTGGCCGGTTGCCCGGAGTCCGGTGTCCGGATCCGGTCGACCGGGTCGGACGCCGCCATGGGGCTGCGCGCCCTCGGCCTGGAGCTGGTCAACTGCGGCGACCGCCCCTACCGGATCAAGGGATACCCGGCGCCGCGGGTACTGGACGAGGACCGCAAGCTGATCATCCTGCGCGTGCTGCCCGGGGCGAAGGGGATCACGTCGGGCTTCGACCAGCCGCCCCGGGAGGTCACCCTGCAGACCGGGGAACGGGCCACCGCCGCGGTGCTCTGGCGCAACCTGGTCACCGATTCGAAGGTGGTGGCCACCAACGGGGAATACCTTCGGGTCGCACCCGCCGCCGGGCAGCCGGCCGAGGACGTCGACCCGGACGGCCCGATCGACGTGGGCAACACCGGCCGGATCGGCGTCAGTGCCTGGAAGAAGGCAGAGCCGTCCACGCCGGTGCCGACGCGGCCCGCCCCACCGCCGGTGAGCCCATCGGACAGCCGGCTATGAGGTGATGTCCTTGCGGGTGAAGCGCCAGAACGCCAGCCCCCAGAACAGCGTCGCGTAGCTGATCGCCGAGATGCAGCCGCGTACCACGTCGTCGGTCTGCACCGGGGTGGAGAGCAGTCCCAGCCAGGCGGTGCTGAAGTGGGTGGGCAGAAAGTCGCGCAGCACGCCGAGGGCGGTGATCTGGTCCAGGATGCTGGACAGGATCCACAGCAGCACCGCGCCGCCCACCGCGCCCAGCGCGGCGTCCGTGGTCACCGACAGCAGGAACGCCAGGCCGGCGACCACCAGCAGGACGACCGCCAGGTAGCCGAGCACGGCCAGCAGCCGGAGCAGCCCCTCGGTCGGCTCCAGCTCGGCGGCGACCGTGCTGCGCAACGGCGACCAGCCGTACCGCAGGGTGCCCGCGGCCAGGGCCGTGCCGGCCAGCAACAGCAGGGCCAGCCCCGAGTACGCGAGCGCGACCACCAGCTTCACGGTGAGCAGCCGGGCCCTGGGCACCGGGATCGCCAGCAGGTAACGCAGGCTGCCCCAGCTCGCCTCGCTGGCCACCGTGTCGCCGCAGAACAGCGCGACGACGACCACGAGCAGGAACGACGCCGACACGAAGATCGAGAACAGGGTGAAGTTGAGCCCGCCGGACGTGGCCAGGTCGACCAGACTGGCGAACTCGTTGTTGCCGTTGTCGTCGTCGCCGCCCGAGTTGAACTGGAAGGCGACCAGGATGATCAGCGGCAGCAGGACCATGAACCCGAGCGCCAGCTGAGTCCGCCGCCGGGACGCCTGCCGGCGGAACTCCGCGCCGAACGGCATCGTCGCCGACGGCCGGTAGCCCCGGGCCGCACCGGCCGGATCGGTGACGCCCATCGGCGTCTCGACGGAAGAGCCAGCCATCACCGGTCACCGCTTCCCCGAGAGTTCTCGCCCACCAGGGCGAGGAACGCGTCCTCCAGGCGGCGCCGGGGCACCACCCGGTCCACCCCGATGCCGGCGCGCACCAACTCGGCCACCACGTCGCTGCGGGCCGTGCCGTTGGTGTCGACCACCAGCTGACCGTCGCTCTCCGGCAGCACCCGGACCCCGTGCAGCCGGTCCAGCACCGCCCGCGCCGCCACCGGGTCGGTGACGTCGAAGAGGACGCTCGGCGACTCGCCCACGATCTCCTCCACCGGCCCGGACGCCACGATCCGGCCCTTGTTCACCACCACCGCGTGCGTACAGGTCTGCTCCACCTCGGCCAGCAGGTGGCTGGAGACCAGCACGGCCCGGCCGTCCGTGGCGTACCGCTGGAGCACCCGGCGCATCTCGGCGATCTGCGGCGGATCGAGCCCGTCGGTCGGCTCGTCCAACACCAGCAGCTCCGGCAGGCCCAGCATGGCCTGCGCGATGGCCAGCCGCTGGCGCATCCCGTGGCTGTAGTTCTTGATCTTCCGGTGCACCGAGTCGCCCAGGCCGGCGATCTCCAGTGCCGCGTCGAAATGCGCGTCCTCCCACGGCCGCCCGGTGGCCCGCCAGTACGCCTTCAGGTTGTCCAGACCCGACAGGTGCGGCAGGAAACCGGGCCCCTCCACCAGCGCGCCGATCCGGGACAGCACCGGCGAGCCGGGCACCAGCCGTCGGCCGAAGACGTAGATCTCCCCGGCGGTCGGCTGGGTCAGCCCCATCAGCACCCGCAGCGTGGTGGTCTTGCCGGCGCCGTTCGGCCCGAGCATGCCCACCACCTGACCCGGATGGACCTCGAAGTCCACGTTCGACACCGCGACGAAGCCGTCCGCGTACTCCTTGCGCAGCCGGCGCACGGCCAGCGGCGTGCCCGCGTACTCCGGGTGCACGGAGCGGTCCTGCCGGCGGTGCCGGCGGCGGACCACGGCCACGACCACGACGAGGCCGATCGCGATGGCGGCGAGCAGGCCGGCGAGCACCCAGCGCCAGATCGTCGCCGTGGTGGGGATCGGCTCCCCGCTGACCGTGGGCAGGCTGACCGCGCCGTCCGCCGCCACCGTGTAGACGGTGGGCTGGGCCGGCGTGGTGTACGCCTGGTCGGAGCTGGCCACCACCAGCCGCAGCTGGTGACCGGCCTCGACCCGGCGGACGATCCCGGGCAGCGTCACGGTGACCGGGCGGGCGTCCTGCACCCGCTGCGGCAGGCCGGTGAGCCGGACCGGGGCGACCAGCCCGTTCGGCAGGGTGGCCGCGCCGTCCGGGTCGACGTCGTAGAGCTTGACGAAGAGCACCGCCTCGCCGGTCGGTGAGGCGGCCCGCAGGGTGACGGTGGGGGCGCCCGCCACGTCGACCGCATCGGTCAGCGGCGCCGACTCGAAACGGGCGTGCTGGCCGGGCACGTCGCCGGCCACCCCGTCCAGCAGCGAGGCGAGGCCGCCGGCGAACGGCACCGAGGAGATGGCGGCCGGGTTGCCGTTCGGGGGGTTCGCGATCGGCTGGGCCGGGCCGGCGACCGTGACCTCCCGGCGGGCAGTGCCAACCAGGCCCGGGTAGTCGGTGCGGCGGAAGCCGGTCGCGACCAGGCCCCGGTCGAGCGCGTCGAAGCCGGCGATCCGCGACCAGGTGAAGTCGTCGCCGGGCGCGTCGCCCTCGCCCTTGACGTAGTGGTCCAGCCACTGGACGGTCAGGAACTTCACCCGGTCCGAGTCCGAACGGGGGCCCGCACCGCCGTCGTGCCCGCCGGTGAACCAGGCGACCCGTACCGGCGTGCCGGCGGCGGCGATGCCCTTCGCGTTGGCGTCCGCCTCGCCGAGGGGGAAGAGGGTGTCCGCCTCGCCCTGCACCAGCAGGGTGGGCGCCGCGATCCGGTCCAGCACGCCCGCCGGGCTGGACCGGCGCAGCAGGTCCACGGCGGCCTGGTCGGCCCGGCCGGTGGTGGCGATCCGCAGGTACGCGGCGCACACGTCGGCGGCGAACCGGCCGCAGGACGGGTCGGCGGCACCCGCCGGAACGCCACCGGGACCGGTGCCCGGGCCGGCGCCCGGCCCCGGGCTGGGCGGGCCGGCTGACGCGGGTGCTCCCTCGGGCTGGGCGGCGGTCCCTCCGGAGAGCCCGGCCGGGCCGGTGCCCACGTTGCCGCCCCCACCGAAGAAGAGACCGGCCCAGCCCTTCTTGAACACGCCCTCGGTCGGCGCTCCGCCGGTGCTCTCCGGCAGGAACGCCCGGGACAGGTCGTTCCAGGTGATCATGGGGACGATCGCGTCCACCCGGCGGTCCTGGGCGGCCAGCAGCAGCGCCAACCCACCGCCGTACGAGCCGCCAACCACACCGACCTTCGGGTCGCCGGCGCCGTCGGTGCGCACCTCCGGCCGGGCGGCCAGCCAGTCCAGCAGTCGTTGCGCGTCGCGTACCTCGTAGTCCGGGCTGTCCAGGTGGATCTCGCCGCCGCTGCGGCCGAAGCCCCGCGCGGTCCAGGTGAGCACCGCGTAGCCGCGCCCGGCGAACTCCTCCGCGTCGGAGCGCACCGACTCCTTGGTGCCGCCGAACCCGTGCGCCAGCAGCACCGCCGGCACCTTCCGACCGGACGAGGCGTCGGTCGGCAGGTAGAAGGTGGTGTCCAGGTCCACCGGCTGGTCGCCGGCCGGTCCGGAGCGGACCGTGAGCATCGCGCTCTCGGTGCGTACGCCCGATCCCCGCGGCCACACCGCCCAGGTCACGGCAGCCGCCAGGAGCACGACGACCGCTGCTGCGGCGATCGCTCGGCGGCGGGTGGGCAGGGCACGCCGGAACCACGCGGCCGGCGACGGCGATCTCATGCGGCACACGGTACGGGCCGCAGGCTGAGCGTTGGCTGAGATCCGCCGTACGTCCGTCCGGTTGCCCCGATCGGCGATTCGGCTAGATGCGACCGCGCACCGTCGAAGGCTGCGCAGTGAGTTGAGTTCGGATCACGTGAATTCCGATCTTCGGCGGATATCCACCTCGATCCCTTCATGTCACACCCCCGATGGAACACAACGTGCCGGCGACCCGGACGAACGGTGACATCGCTCGAAGTGACGCAAACCTGACTGAGCAGCACCCGGTTCGCCCACGGACGATTCGGCTAGTTTTCCGGTCCGGTGCACGGGACTCGTCGGCGAACCCGACACCGCGCCGATCCCCCGCCCGACGCCGGAGGAGACACACATGACAGTCCCCGCGCCACGGGCCCGTCGACGGCCGTCCATGTGGGGCCGACTGCTGCCGCTGCTGCTCGTCGCGGCGCTGCTGGCGCCGGTGGGTCTGCTCCTCACGCAGACCTGGCGGCAGACCGGTGACAACCGCGACCTGGCCGCCCGGGAACGGCTCGGCGTGCAGTACCTCCGCGCCCTCGCCCCGGTCACCGACGCCCTGGTCGAGGCCCAGTCCGCCGCGGTCAACGGCCGCCCCGCTCCCGGCGAGGCGCTGACCCGCGCGGTCGAGGACGCCGCCGCGGTGGACGCCCGGATCGGCACCGAGCTGCGCAGCCAGGAACGCTGGGCCGGGCTGCGGGCCAAACTGGAGGCGCTGCGCGATCGCAGCCCCACCGACCCCGAGTCCGCCTACACCGCGTACGGCGAGGTCAGCGATGTGCTGCTGGCGCTGCATCGCAAGGTCCGGGAAAGCTCGGGGCTGGTTCGCGACCCGGGTGCCGATTCCTTCTTCCTTCAGGACAGCGCCGGCCAGGAGCTGCCGGAGGCGGTGGTGTTCGCCGGCCGGCTCGCCGACCTGGGCACGCTCGCTCCCCGCCGGCCGGCCGCCGAACAGACCCGCAGCCTGATCGAGCTGACCGGCCTGCGGGTGGCCGCCCTGGCGCCCGCCACCGACCTGGTCGACAACCTGCGCTCCGCGGTGGACAGCTCGGAAAGCACCGACCTCGGCGCGAACGTGCTCACCCCGCTGGACACCTACCAGCGCTCGGTGGAGGCGCTGGCCGCGCACTCCGCCCCGGCCCCCGGCACGGGCGCGGTGGACCCGGCCCGGCTGGCCGCCGCCCGGCTCGACACGCACACGGCCGCCCTCCAGCTCCAGCCGGTCATCCTCAGCGAGCTGGACGCCCTGCTGGTCGAGCGGATCGACGGGCTGGACCGGGACCGCTGGCTGACAACCGGCGCCGGGGTCGCCGCCGTGCTGCTGCTGGGTTGGCTCGCCGCGCTGCTGCTCGCCGCCGGCCGTCGGGCCCGTCGCCGAGCCGCGATGCCCGCAGCGCCCATGGTGAGCCGCGACATCCCGCCATCGGGCGACGCCTGGCAGTCGGCGATCCGCACCGGCCGGCCCGGTGACCCGCGATCGCTGCAACCGGTCGGCGCGACGCGCGACCCGGAATCCGCCCAGTGGGGGCCGTCCGATGCTGCTCGGTAGGCTCCGGATCCGCGGCAAGCTCGCGCTGCTCGTGGTGATCCCCCTGCTCAGCATGGTCGGCCTCGCCGTGCCTGTGGTGCTCGACCGGGTGGCCGCGGCCCAGCGCTCCAGCGACATCGCCGAGCGGGTGCGACTCGCCAGCCGGGTCGGCAGCCTGGTGCAGGACCTCCAGCAGGAACGCATCCTCTCGGTCGGCTTCCTGCTCGGCCGGGTGGAACGCGCCGAACTGGTCCGCAAGACCGCCGACGTGGACGACCGGGTCGCCGACCTGCGGGCCGAAGGGAGCGACGCGCTGACCGACCAGGTCGAGCACGCCCTGTACGGGGTGTCCAGCCTCATCGACCTGCGGACCGCCGTCCTCGCCCGGGCCGCGAACCCGATCCAGGTGATGGACGCGTTCGGCCCGGTCAACCGAGGAATGATCGAGTCGCTGCGGCTGGCGTTCAGCGTGGACACCGACACCCGGCCGGGCCGCCAGGTGCTGGCCCTGGACGGGCTGCTGCGCGCCGACGAGGGGCTGGGCGCGTGCGCCACCCTGATCGTGCTGGTCAAGGCGACCGGCAGCGCGCAGGCCAGCGCCGGGTACGTGGCGTGCATGGCCGCCCTCCAGGTGGACAGCCAGCGCTTCCGCAGTCTGATCACGCCCGAACAGTTGACGGTGGCCCGGCTCAACGACGTGGCCGTGACCGCCCGTACCAGCGCCGACTTCCTGGTCACCAGCGCCCGGGACCCGGCCGGTGCGATCCGCGACGTTCCACTGGACGTGCTCTTCCCGTCCGTCCGCTCGATGATCCGGCTCGGCCAGTTCGTGGAGAAGAAGCTGGTCGCCGACGTACTCGCCGAGGTGACCGCCGAGCAGCGGCGAGCGCTGACCGCCGCGTACCTGGTCGGAGGCGCCGCGGCGCTGATCCTGGCGTTGGTGGTGCTGCTCAGCACGGCCGTCGCCCGTACGGTGGCCCGGCCGTTGACCCGGCTCACCCGCTCCGCCGACCGGGTCGCCCGGGTCGCCGAGGCGGAACTGGTCCGGGTCACCGACGACGAGGCGGAGAGCGCCCAGCCGGTCCGGCTGGATCCGGTGGACATCCGGGCCAACGACGAGATCGGCGACCTGGCCCGCGCCTTCGACCGTGTGCAGAGCACCGCGGCCCGGCTGGTCGAGCGGCAGGTCGCCGGTCGGCGTAACGTGGCGCAGATGTTCGGCCACGTCGGCCGACGTACCCAGAACCTGGTGGGGCGGCAGCTCGCGCTGATCGACCGGCTGGAGCAGCAGGAGGTCGACCCGGGCCGGCTGGAGCACCTGTACCGGCTCGACCACATCTCCAGCCGGCTGCGCCGCAACGCCGGCAGCCTGGTGGTGCTCTCCGGCTCGGCCGGGGCGGACGCGCACACCGCGCCGGTGCCGCTGGCCGACGTGGTGCGGCTGGCGCTCGGCGAGATCGAGGACTACACCCGGGTGGAGGTGCGGGTGCCGGCGGGCATCTCGGCCGCGCCGGCCGTGGTCGGCGACCTCGTTCTGGCGCTGGCCGAGCTGATGGAGAACGCCACCATCTTCTCCCCGCCGCACACGCGGGTGCTGGTGGCCGGTGAGGCGTCCGGGCTCGGTGCCCGGATCACGGTGGTGGACCGCGGCATCGGGATGACCGAGCAGCGGCTGGCCGAGGAGAACGCACGGCTCACCCGGCGGGAGCGCCTCGACCTGACACCGACCGAGGTGCTCGGCCTCTTCGTGGTGGGCCGGTTGGCCCGCCGCCACGGCTGGGCGGTGAGCCTGACCGCCACCGACGGCGGCGGGGTGACCGCCCAACTGGAGATCCCACCGGCGTCGCTGGTGCTCCGCCGCGCCGACCGGGCCGGGGCCACCGTCGCCCGGGCCACCGTGCCGGACCGGGACCGGCGCTCGCCGGCCGCGCTCGGCCACAGCCGGGGCGCACGATCCCTCACGGCCACCGCGGCACCGGCCGGCTTCGACTCGGACGTGCTCAGCCGGGCCACCCGCAGTCTGGAGTCCGGTGCGTCCTGGGACGCGTTCGGCGCCGGGGAACCGGTCGGCACCGGCGCCAACACGACGTCACCCGCACCGGTCGACCTCCCCACCACCGAGTCGGGCCTGCCCCGACGACCGGGGCGTGGGGCGACCGGTGGCGGCCCGGGCATCGCCGCCGCCGGCATCCGCCACCCGGGCCGCACCGTGCCGGCGCCGGCACCGGAAGGCACCGGACCATCGGGCACGCCGACCGGCCCGCGGGTCCGGCAGCGGCTGCCCGGGGCCAGCCTGCCCGCCGCCTCCGCGCCGGTCGGCCCGGTGGACGCCACCGGCGCCGACCCGGCCGCCGCCCGCGCGCTCGTCGAGGCGTTCCAGTCCGGCGTACGACGGGCGGAGCTGAATGCCGCCCCCGGCAACGGCCACCCGGGCGTCACGGTCGACCCGCGCACCAGTCCGGGTGGTCCCGCCCCCGCGGTGGCCGACAGCAACGGGGCGACGCCGGGCCGGCCACTGCTGAGCCGGCGGGTGCCCGGGGCGAACGTCACCGCCACCGCGCCCGCCCAACCGGCCAGTCCGCACCTCGGCGACCCGGCCGAGGTCCGCGATCTCATCACCGATTTTGAGGCGGGCGTCGCCCGCGCTCTCCGCGAAGTCAGCCCAGACCGCCGGAACGAAGAAGGATCAGCCCAGTGACCAGCCCCTTCCTGCACGACAACGTCGACCACCAGAGCCAGTCCGGCAACGGCGGGGACCTCAGTCCGGAGGCCCGCACGTTCAACTGGCTGCTGGACTCCTTCACCTCCAGCACGGCCGGGGTGCTGGAGGCGATAGCGGTCTCCTCCGACGGGCTGTTGATGGCCATGTCGGCCATCAAGGACCGGTCCAACGCGGAGCGGTTGGCCGCCGTGGTCTCCGGCATGACCAGCCTCGCCGGCGGGGCGGCCAGCTGGTACGCGCTCGGCGGCCTCAACCGGGTCATCGTCGACATGGCCGACGGTTACCTGCTGATCAGCGCGATCAGCAGTGGATCAGTGCTCGGCGTGGTCGCGGACCGGTCGGCGAACCTGGGCACGGTCGCGTACGAGATGACGCTCTTCGCCGGGCGTGCCGGCGGCGCCCTCACGCCGCGACTGATCGTCGAGTTGAAGAACGCCGTCCAGCAATGACCCGCGACGTCGCCGGTGAGGACCCGGACCCGGGACCCGGGGCCCGGATCCGTCCCTACCTGCGAGCGGCGCCCCCCACCGACGGCGGCGGGTCCCCGGAACCAGCGCCGGAGGCGGGTGTCGGCTGGCCGGCCGGTCCCCGACCGTTCGTGCTCACCTCCGGACGGGTGGCGGGCGCGGACCCGGCGATCGGGCTGGAGTCGCAGGTGACCCTCCGCCCGGACACCGGCCCGTGGATCACCCCGCCGGCCGTCCCGCTGGCACCGGAGCTCCAGGCGATCATCGCGCTCTGCGCCGAGCCGATCTCGGTGGCCGAACTCTCCGCCCGGACCCGGCTGCACTTCGGCGTGACCCGGGTCCTGGTCGGCGACCTGCGTGCCGCCGGGCACCTGGATGTGCACGTCACCGAAGCCGACCACGCCTTCGACCCCGACCTCATCCTGCGAGTGATTGATGGACTCCGTGCGATCTCCTGAATGGCCGGTCGCCCCGCTCGGGGGACTCGCCGGCAGCAGCGCCGCCGCCCGCTACGGCACGTCGCCGGGCATCGGCCCCGCGCTCGGGCGCACCGGCCAGCCACCGGCCGCGCCACCTCCGCCGTACCGGCTGCCGACCAGCACCGGGGCGACGCCACCACCGGCCCACCGTTCGCCGGCCGCACCGCCCGTCCCGGTCAAGATCCTGATTGCCGGCGGGTTCGGGGTGGGCAAGACCACCACGGTCGGGGCGATCTCCGAGATCGCGCCGCTGACCACCGAGGCCGAGATGACCAGCGCCGGGATCGGTGTGGACGACCCGGGCGGCCGGTCGACCAAGACCACCACCACCGTGGCGATGGACTTCGGTTGCGTGACCATCGACCGAAGCCTGAAGCTGTACCTGTTCGGCACTCCGGGGCAGGCCCGGTTCGGCTTCATGTGGGACGACCTCGCCCGGGGCGCGCTCGGCGCGCTGGTGGTGGTCGACAGCGCCCGGCTGGACGACTGCTTCCCGGCGATCGACTTCTTCGAGCGGGCCGGTCTGCCGTTCGTGGTCGGGGTCAACGCCTTCGACGGGCGGCTGGCCCTGGAGCTGGGTGAGATCCGGTGGGCACTGGCCATCGGAGATCATGTACCTCTGGTGCAGTTCGACGCCCGGGATCGGCTCTCGGTGCGGGACGCCCTGCTGGTCGTCCTGGATCGTGCGCTGGACCGGGCCACCCGGGACAGGAGGGCCTGAGCCGACCGGCTCCGGCCGTGGCGGGAAGGGGTGATCTGGTGAGGGGCGACCTGGACGAGACGCTGGCCCGGCTGGCCCGGCGCGAGGAGGCGCTGCGCCGGCGGGCCAACGACCGTGACGAGAGCGCGACACCGCCGGGTCCGGCCGGTGGACCGGCCAACCTCGGGAGCGGCCACACCGACGCCCGCAATGCCGGGCTGGGGCGGCACGCTGGGCGGGACACCGCCGGCGAGGTGGCCGGCTGGGGGCCGGTCGAGGAGGTGGCCGAGGTGGTACGCCAGGTCGTCGGCGCCCACCCGGGGCTGGCGGTGACGGTGCGCGTCGAGCACGGCGGGCGGACGTACCCATTACTGATCTCCTGGGACGGCCCGCACGTCACGGTCGGTCCGGAACCCTCGGCGGCCCCGGTGGAGCCTCCGCCGGCCTGGCCGCTGTCCGGCCGCACGGTGCCGGCCTGGGCACCCGGCCCGAACGGGCTGACCCCGGACCCGGCCGCCCGGCTGGCCGAGCTGATCCGGCGGGACCCGTCGCTGCTGGACGAGCTGGATCCACGGCGCTGACGCCGGGACTGGCTGGCGGCGGCTACGGTCGGGCGGTGGCGCAACCCGACCTGACTCTCACGGCCAGCCTGCGGCCGGCGGCGCTGGACGCCCGGCGGGGCGTCGTCCGCCTGCACCCGGAGGTGCTGACCGCGCTGGGTCTACGCCCCGGCGACCCGGTCCGGTTGGTCGGCCGACGGGAGACCGCCGGAATCGTGGCGGCGGCCAAGCCGGGCGCGAGCCCCGTCCTGCTGTACGCCGACGACCTGACGCTGGGCAACCTCGGCCTCCACGACGGCGGTCAGGTGCGGGTGACTCCGGCGCCGCTGACCCCGGCGAGCCGGGTCACCCTGACCGGGCCGGTGGAGGTGGTCGCGGCGGTCAGCCCGGAGATGCTCCGGCTCGCCCTGCTGGGCAAGGTGGTCACCGCCGGCGACGACGTCTCGCTGTTGCCGCAGGACGTGCTGCCGGACGCCTCGGTACGCAGCCTCATCGAGGCGGCTCGGCGCAGCCTCGCCAACACGGTCGGGTTCGCCTGGACCAGCACCCTGCTCACCGTGGTCGCGGTCGAGCCGGCCGCTGGCGCACTGGTCACCATGGACACGCTGGTCGGCTGGGAGCACGGCCCGGCCACCCACGGCGCCATCCCCGGTCGGCTCGCCCCGGCCGAGCGGCCTTCCGGAGGGCGCCGGTCGGCTGAGACTCCGTCCGGTGCGGCCATGGGCCCGACGGAGGAGGACGACGCTCCCGACGTCGACGAGCTGCCGGGGCTGCGGGCCCAGGCCGAGGAGCTGACCGAACTGCTCGACCTCGGCTTCCACCACCGGGAGGTGCTGGGTCGGCTGGGCACCACCATCTCGCTGGGAGTGCTGCTCAGCGGGCCGGCCGGTTCGGGAAAGTCGGCGCTGGTCCGGGCGGTCGCGGCCCGGGTCGGTGCCCGCGTACACCCGCTCTGGGCGCCCGAGGTGGTCGCGCTGGCCAACCAGGCCGCCGCCGACCGGCTGCGCGCCGTGGCGGCGGCGGTCCGCGCCGGCGGGCCGGCGGTCCTGCTGGTCACCGATGTGGAGGCGCTCGCCCCGGCGGACGAGCCCGGCCCGGTGGCGACGGTGTTCCGCCAGGTGCTCACGGAGACCGTCCGTTCGGGTGCGGCCGTGGTGTGCACCACCGGCCGGCCGGAGGCGGTCGACCCGGCGCTGCGCGCGCCGGACCTGCTGTCGCTGCGGATCAGCATCCCGCTGCCCGACCCGGCGCTGCGCCGCGAGCAGCTCACCGTGCTGACCCGGCAGGTGCCGCTGGCCGATGACGTCCGGCTGGACGAGGTGGCCGGGCGTACCCCTGGATTCGTCGCGGCGGACCTGGCTGCGCTGGTCCGGGAGGCTGGGGTACGCGCGGCGCTGCGGCAGAAGTCGGCCGAGACGCCGACCGTGTCGATGGCCGACTTCACCGCCGCACTGGAGGTGGTCCGGCCGACCACGATGGCCGCGTCCACGCTGGAGCTGGCCTCGGTGACCCTGGACGACGTGGGTGACCTGGTCGAGGTCAAGCAGACGCTCAGCGAGTCGGTGCTCTGGCCGCTGACCTACCCGGACACCTTCGCCCGGCTCGGCGTGCAGCCGCCGCGCGGTGTGCTGCTCTACGGGCCGCCGGGCTGCGGCAAGACGTATCTGGTCACCGCGCTGGCCGGCTCGGGTCGGGCGAACGTGCTCTCCGTGAAGGGCGCGGAGCTGCTCTCCAAGTGGGTGGGTGAGAGCGAACGCGCGGTCCGTGAGCTGTTCCGCCGGGCCCGGGAGGCGGCCCCGACGCTGATCTTCCTGGACGAGGTGGACGCGCTGGCGCCGGTCCGCGGGCAGGCCACCGACGGCGGGACCACCGACCGGGTGGTCGCCGCCCTGCTCACCGAGCTGGACGGGGTGGAGACGCTGCGCAACGTGGTGGTGGTCGGCGCGACGAACCGGCCGGACCTGGTCGACCCGGCGCTGCTGCGGCCGGGCCGGCTGGAGCGGCTGGTCTACGTGCCGCCGCCGGACGGGGAGGCCCGCATGGAGATCCTGCGGGCCGCGTCCCGGCACGTGCCGCTGGCGCCGGACGTCGACCTGGCCGCGCTCGGTGGGGAGTTGGACGGGTTCTCCGCGGCCGACTGCGCGGCGCTGGTCCGGGAGGCGGCGCTCGCCGCGATGCGTGAGTCGCTGGCCGCGGCCACGGTCACCGCCGCGCACGTCGCCACGGCCCGGCGCCGGGTCCGTCCGTCGCTGGACCCCGCGCAGGTCGCCTGGCTGGCCGGGTACGCCGCCGAGCGAGGGTGACGCGACCAAACTGATCCGGCAGTCAACCTTTCGTCGTACCCAGGGTGTTCCTAGGACGTCACATTCCTCTGTGGAGCGATCCACTGCGACGTCAGGCGGTGTTTCTTGCGCAAGCTGCTCTCGCTTCTCCTCGTTTCCCTGGTGGCGGCGGCCACCCTCACCACGGTCGGCTCGCCGGCAGCCGCCCACCCGGCAAAGCCGTTGCCGGCCCGGATCGCCCTGCCCAACGGGTTCACTCCCGAGGGGCTGACGATCGGTCGGGGCACCACCGTTTACGTCAGCTCCATCTTGGACGGAGCGGTGTGGCGCGGTGACTTACGCACCGGCCGTGGCTCGGTGCTGATCCCGGCCGTGCCGGGCAAGGACAAGGCCGGTCTCAAGCTCGATCAGCAGGGCCGGCTGTGGACCGCCGACTTCTCCGGTGGCGGTGCCAGCGTCTACGACGCGGGGACCGGCAAGCTGCTGGCCCACTACCAGTTCACCGACGAGCCGGGCAGCTACGTCAACGACCTCGTGATCACCAAGCGGGCGGTCTACTTCACCGACTCGGGCCGGCAGGTTCTGTACGTGGTGCCGCTGGGCCACGGTGGCCGGCTGCCGGCCGCCACGGCCTCCCGGGTGCTGCCGCTCAGCGGACCGGCTGCGACGCCGGACGCCTACCACAACGGGATCGTGGCACTGCCGGACGGCGATCTGCTGGTCGCACAGATGCTGCCCGGTCGGCTGGTACGCATCGACCCGCGCACCGGCCGCAGCCGCCTCGTCGACCTCGGTGGCTACTCGGTGGAGCGGGCCGACGGCCTGGTGCTGCGCGGCCACACCCTCTACGTGATCCGCAACCTGACCAACGTCATCGCGGTGGTCCGGCTCAACCACGGTTACACCGCCGGGGCGGTGCAGCGGGAGATCACCGGTCCCCAGCTGCGGTCGCCGGCGACCGGTGACCTGCTCGGCTCGGCGCTGTACGTGGTGAACGGCCGGTTCGACGTGGAGTCCACGCCGGACACCGACTACGACATCGTCCGGGTACCGGCCTGATCCACCGGTCGGCGGCGACCTCTCCGGGGGTTGCCGCCGGCCGGCTCGGGTCACTCGGTGGGGAGCAGCGGGCCGAGGGGGCCGAGATCCAGGTTGAGGTCCTCCGGGGCCAGGCCGAAGTGTTCGCGCAGCCCGGCCATCTGCTCCTCCAGCGCCATCAGCGTCACCCCGATCCGCTCGATCTGCTCCTCGGTCAGGTCACCGAGGTCGACCCGGCGCAGCGCCTGCCGCTCCATCAGCTGCCGCAGCAACTCCACGATCGTGAGCACCAGGCTGGCCAGCCCTCGCTCGACCGAGTCGCGGTCCACCGCGATCCGGCGGTCCAGCGGGGTGACCCGGGGCGGCTGCCACGACTCCGCGCCCAGCGCGGCGGCCAGCTCCGCCGCCTCGTCCCGCCCGGTCATCCGGCGTCCTCCGGCGGGGCCAGCGCGCCGACCGAAGCGACCAGCGCGCGCAACGAGATCCGGACCAGGTCCACGTCGGCAATGGCCAGGGTGAGGTCGCCGCTGATCACGACCCCGGTGGCGAGCACCCTGTCGAGCAGGTCCACCAGGGCGACCGGCCGGTAGGCCAACGGATCGTCCGCGCTGCTCGACGCGAGCGCGCTGGTCACCACGGCTCCCGCACGGTGAGCGCCGGCTCCGGCCGTTCCGCGACGAAGGAGTACGCCGGCCACGGCCCGGTCAGCTCCAGCCGGATCTCCGGATGCCGGCTGCCCAGCGCGCCGACGAGCTCGGTGAAGCCGGGCAGCGCCGCGAGGTCCACCAGGTACGCCCCGTTGAGCACCATCGGGGTGGACGCACCGGAGAGCCGCCGGTCCTGCGGCGCGTGCCGCCGGCCCGCCACGGCCAGCTCGCACAGCGCGGCGTGCACCGTGTCCGCCGCCGCGCCCGCCGCCTGCTGGCCTTCCTCCCGGGCGGTCAACTGTGCCCGACGCCGCCGCAGGTACGCCGTCCCCACACCGCCGGCCCCGACGGGTTCGGCGCTCGCCGGAGCCACTCCCGGCACCAGGTAACCCTTCACACCCCACTCGCCGCGTCCGGTGAGGCGGTCCAGGGTGGCCTCCAGCTCGGTTCGGCACGCGGCGAGTGACCTGGCCACCCGGCCGTCGTCGGTGTGCACGGTGGCGAGCCGGGCCGGCACCACCGGCCCCCGTCGGGCCAGTGCCTCGACCACGCCGTGGTGTGCCCGGGCCGCCCGCTCCAGCCACGCCAGATCCTCCAGGTTGCGGCGCAGCGGCTGCTCGCCGTACTCGTCCAGCGGCGCGGTGCTGACCACGCCGACCAGGCCGGAGGTGGAGGTGGACACCGCCCGGACCGGAGCGCCGTCCATCCCGGCGATCGCCGTCAGCGCCGCCGGATCGGCGTCCCGGACCACGCCGTGCAGCCAGGCCCCGGCGACCGGGGCGGACCCGGCGGCGGGCACCTCAACCGTCGAACTCATTCCACTCCTCTAGTTCGGCGTCCCGGCGGCGCGCCCGGGCCGCCACCCGGGGCCGGCGCTCCGCCTCGACCTGCTCCGGGTCACGCGGTCCCGGCTCCACCGGGGGCCGAGCCCGCGAGCTGAGCCACGGATCGTGCTCCCACCAGTCGATGCCGATCTGCCGCGCGGTGTCGACCGACGCGATGACCAGCCGCAGTTTCAGCGTCAGCAGCTCGATGTCGAGCAGGCTGACCCGGATGTCACCGGCGATCACGATGCCCCGGTCGAGGACCCGCTCCAGGATGTCGCCCAGGTTGGCCGGCTCGTGGCCGGCGGGCAGGACCTGGCCGGAGTTCTGCACCACCGACGGCGGCTGCGCAGCGGTCATTTCAGCCCACCTCACCCTTCCCGCGCTGGTAGCGCCGCACCCGTCGGTAGCCGAGCAGCCCACCCTCGATGTCCAGCTCCACCTCGTAGAGGCCGAGCAGATCGACGGAGGCGGGAATCCGATGCGCCTCCACCAGCTCCACTCCGACCAGCCAGCCGTCCTCCGTGGCCTCCAGCGACGTGGTCCCGGACGGCTCCCGGCCGGTCAGCTCGACGAGCTGTCGCAGCCCCGCCCGAGCCGCCTCGGCAGCCGACACCGGCTCCACGTACTCCTCATCGGGATAGTCCTCGGCGGCCGGATCACGCCGTCGAGCCCGGACGTCGTCGTCGGTCATCGCGCGCACCTCCCTCGCGTGCCGGGCCACGCCGGGCCGGGCGCGCCCGCGCTCCGGCCCGACCCGCGCCCCCGGTCAGCCGGTCCAGCACCCGCTGCTCGGCCCGGTCGCGTTCCTCCGCGCTGAGTTCACCGGCGGCAGCCGCCGCGTCCAGTTCCTCCAGCTCGCGCCGGACGTTCACCGGGTTCCGCTGCCGCGACTCGGCCTCCCGGGCGACCACCGCGACCACCGCGGTCAGGCCGCGCACCGGCGCGTACGGCAGGGTCAGCAGCGCCCAGAGCAGGTCCACCGGTCAGCCCGCCAGCTGGTGCGCGCTGACGAAGTCGTACGGGGCGAGCGGGCCCAGCAACCGCAGTCGTAGCAGGCCCCCGCGGTGCTGCGCGTACTCCTCCAGGGCGTCGACCAGAGCGGCCTCCTGGTCGGCGTCGACCAGCAGGGCCAGGTGCGCCGCGTCCAGCTCGTGGCTGGGAGGGCGTGGCTGCGCGGACACGACGTACTCGGCCGTGGCGTCGAGCAGCCGCCGGTTCTCCGCCTCGCGGCGCAGCTCCACCGCCTGGCTGATCAGCTCCCCGAGCCGGATCCGTGGCTCACGGCTGGCCGCCTCGGGCCGGCCGCGTACCTGTTCGGCGAGCCCGGCGGCGGTCGGATTCTCGTCGAGCACCCCGCGCAGCAGCGTCCGCTCATCGAAGCGACCGTGCACGACGTACTGCACCCGGCCCTCGTACTCGGCCAGCGCTGCGGCGAACCGGTCGTGGTGCGGCCGGAGCAGATCGATCACCGCGTCCGGCCCGGTGACCACGGTGCCGAACCGCACCGGCAGCACCGGCGCCACCGCCGCCGTCCCGTCCAGCAGTTCCTGGTACGCACGCAGATCCGCCGACCGGCCCAGCGGCGCCTCCAACGGCACCTCACTGACCAGCGCGCCGAGGTCACCGTGCCGGATCACCGCCACCTCGCCCGGTGGATCGCCTACCCCGGCCGCGTCGGGCGTCGCCTCCACGTCGGCGGGCACCACGCCGTAGATGAACAGTCCCGTCTCGTCCGCCATCTCAGCCCCTCCCGAGGTCCCGCACGTTGCCGGCCACGTCCCCGACCGAGCCGGTGACGTCCCGGACGGCGCCGGTAACGCCGCCGACCAGACCGGCAAGGCCTTCGCCCTCGTCCGGAGCGAGGTCCAGCCGGTCGACCGCCTCGGCGAACCGCAGGTACGTCTCGATGCTCGCCACCACCACCCGGGCGTTGATCTCCACCAGTGGGATGCCGACGACGCCGACGGTCACCTGCGCGTCGATCACCACGCCCTTGTCGAGCACGGTCTCCACCACGTCGGCGAGCCCGCCGCCGGAGCCCACACGCTCCAGGGCCCCGCCGGCACCGCCCTCGTCGGATACGAGCGTCACTCGTCCTCCTCCCGGCGGCGGCGCACCACGGGTCGGCGCGGCGGTTCCGGTCCGCGTCGGACCGGCGGCCGGGGCCGCTGCGGCTCCTCGCGCGGCTGAGCGCGGCGGGCCCGCTCGGGAGCGCGACGACGGGGGGCCGGCGGCGGTTCCTCGTCGGGTTCGTCCGCGTACCCCTCGTCGTAGCCGTCCTCGTACGCCTCGTACTCCTCGTCGTACTCCGGCTCGGCGGGCCGGCGGGGTGGCCGCTGGCGCAGCCGCCCGGCGGGCCGTCGGCGCGGCCGCTCCTCCTCCGCGCTCGGCTCCTCCTCGGCGAACTCGTCGGCCTCGGGACCGGTCGGCGCCCCACCGCCCCCGCCCGGGCCGCGCTGGTCCCGTTCGCGCTCCTCGCGAAGGGCCGTCTCGTTGTCCTTGACCACCTGGGAGTCGCGAATCTCGCCCCGCCAGCCCTCGACCTGGTCCGGGTCGAGCGCCACCTCGGTCATCACGTGCCGGACGAAGTGCTTCAGCTCCAGCCGCACCCGCCGGCCCTGGGCGCGCCACAGGTTGCCGGTGTGCTCGAAGAGGCCCTGCGGGTGGTACTCCAGCACCACCAGGATTCGGGTCAGGTCCGGGGTGATCTCGTGGAAGCTGACGGTGCCGTCGACCGAGCCCTTCTCACCCTTGGACCGCCAGTGGATGAGCTTGTCCGGCACCTGCCGGACGATGGTCGACTCCCAGGTCCGGTGCGACCAGAAGACCTGCGCCTTCCAGGTCAGCTTCTCGTCCGAGTCCGTGTCGACGCTCTCGACCTTCTTCATGAAGCTCGGGAAGTCGCCGAACTGCGTCCACTGGTTGTACGCGGCCCGCACCGGCACGCCCACCTCGATCGTCTCGACGATGTTGGTGACCTTCTTCTTGCCGCCCTTGCCGCCGCCCTTTCCGCCCGCGCGGCCGAGAGCCGACATCACCTTCTCCTTACCGCCGGCCATCCCGGCGTGCACCATCGCCTTCATTGGTGAGCCGCCCTCGGCGAGCTTCTGTGCACCGGTGGCGGCGGCGATCAGGCCCGGTCCGCCGCCCTGGCGCGCGTACTCGCTGAGCCGGCCGGTCGCGCCGGTGATCCGCTCGGTCACCACCGTCATCGCCCGCTCGCCGATCGCCTCGGCCAGGTTCCGCACCTCGTCGGCCAACTGGCCGCGGAGCTTCTCACCGATCCCACCCGGGTAGGTGTTCCCCGCCATGGTCACCGCCCCCGCCGCTGCCCGGCCGCCGCGTCGTCCCGGTCGGTCTGGTTCGCCGTGTCGCGGTCGGTGTCGCGGCCCGTGTCGTTGTCGCCGGCGCCGCTCTGGTCTCCGGAGCGGCGGCGCAGCGCGTCGGCCGAGTCGCGCAGCCGACCGGTGAGCGCGTCGACGCCGCTGCCGGCCGCCGCGGTGGCGGCGGCCCGGCCCGCGTTGACCAGTGGCCCGCCGAGTCGGCTCAGGTTGCTCAGTTGGGGGGACGAGTGCAGCACGTTGGTGCCCCGCTTCAGCAGCCCGGCGGGGTCCCGGCTGGCTCGGCCGGCGGCGACCGCGGCGGCCAGGGTGAGTGCGGTACGCAGCTTGCGGCGACGGCCCAGCAGGTAGCCGAAGCCCACCGCCAGCCCGATTCGTGTTCCGGTCTTCATCAGTTCTCCTTCGCTCCCCGGAGGGTGCGGACGCCTGCCCGGTGGGGGCCGGAGAAGGGCTACCGGGGAATAGCGCGAACCATGCCTTCAATCAGGCGTCCGTATCTGCGGACCCGGCGGGCAGTACCCGACGGCATTCCACCGAAACCGTTCTGGCGATTTCCATCCGCGTCGACGAACACCATCCGGAAACGCGGGATTGGACGCCCCAGAACGGACGTCCAGGTGGTAACCACCAGGGAAAACGACAGAGAAGACGAACCTTAAGAATCGCTTCAGAGTGCTGGCGGCGTCGAATCCAGGCAGATTTCGGCGCGCACCTTGCCACCATCCTCGCGCAATGTGGCGCCGCACTTTTTCAGTACGCCGACCGCGCCGATGTTGTCCGCGGTCGTCTCCGCCACCACGGCCCGCATGCCCGCCCGGGCGGCGGCGTTCAGCAACTCGCGCAGGGCGGTCGCGCCGATCCCCTGCCCGCGAGCCGAACGACCGAGCCACATCCCGGTCTCGACCGTGCCGGGCTCGTCACAACGCGTCATCCGAACCATGCCCGCCACCTCACCGCCGACGAGGATCGCGTACATCTGGGAGCGTGTCGGGCCGTCCAGGCCGCCGAAGCTCGCGCGGTGAAAGTCCCGGAAAGCCTCGCGGCGGGCGAGCGACCAGCCGGCGGGAGCGTCGACCGGAGGCATCACATCACCTGGCTCGGCCTCGGCAGCCGCTACGGAGAGCAATGGCTCCAGGTTCTGCTCATCCACCGGCTCCAACCGGACCGCACCCGCCACGTGCCGCAGTCTGCCGCCCTGATCGGCCGAAGTCCACCCCATTGGGCATCCACTGGCGGTCCGGCTACCGGTACCGACCGGTCGGACCGCCCGAGTGTCCACCTCACGCTCTGTTGCCAACCAGTCGAGTCGCGGGGCCCTCAGGTCGCCGCCCCGAACTCGCAGAACACCACCGAGGCATCGTCGGTGGGCTTGTGCCGGCGCAGCCGGTCGGGGTGGTCGCGCTCGGCCTCCCGGACCCGGTCGAGCAACGCGCCCGGGCCGTCGGCGCTCAGCATGTCCAGCAGCCCCGCCCAGTCGGTCAGCCCGAACTGGTCGACAGCGCTGGACGCGCCGTCACTGAGCAGCGCCGCCCGACGCACCGCCGACGGCCCCCGCTGGGGCACCGTCCCGGTCACCGCGTGGAAGGCCGCGTCCGGGTCGGCCGCCGCCACCCAGTAGCCGTGTGTGCGGTTCATCCGTTCCCGCTGGACGCCCACGGCGTGCCGGAAGCGGGTCACCGGGTCCGCGTCGGCCGGCACGGTGGCGACCGTCCGGCGCAGCTCGGCCACCGCCGCCTCCAGCCGGTCGTCGGTCACCACGCTGACCTGGCCGGTGTCCAGCACCAGCGGGCTGTCGCAGAGCACCAGATGGTCCACCTTGTCACCGCAGTCCCGCAGTAGGCAGACCGTGCTGGACGGGGTACCGGGATGATCAAGGTCGCACTGCCCGCCGTGGTCGGCGCGAACGGCGAGAATGGCCGCCGCCAGGTTGCTGGTCAGCCTCGCCGACGGGCGCGCCGCCTCGGCCATGCCGATCCGGGCGGCCAGGTGCCGGACGTACCACTCCGGCCCGTGCACACAGCCGGTGTCGAAGCCCTCCGGCACGGTGGCGCCGTCCAGCACGCCGACCAGCGGGCCGAACCGGAAGACCAGGTCCTCGTTGACCGGCCGGCCCGGGGCTGGCACGGACGCGGAGCGTACCCGCATCATCGGTGCCAGCCCCGACGCCCGGCCGGGTCAGCGGTGCCGGAGATCATCGGCGGCCGCATACGCCTGCCCCTGCATTTGCCCGGCGGCTGAACGGCCCTGGTCGCGTACCGCGGACACCCCCTGCTCGGCGGTGGACCGCACCGACTGCGCCGCCTGCTGCGCGGGCTCCCGCAGGTTGTCCTGCATATGGTGGCCGATCTGGCTCGCCTGCCCGCGCAACTGGTCGGAGTGCTCGCTCACCATGCCCCGGGCGCGACCGGCCAGTTGCCTTTCCCGCCCACTCGACGGGAGCAGCGAGGCGGCCAGCAACCCGACGCCGAAGGCGACCACGCCGGCGGCCAGCGGGTTGCCCTGCGTCTGCTCCCGGGACTGCTGTCCGAGCGACCGGGTCTCGTCGCGTACCGAGCCGGCGACGTGTGACATCCGCTGGCTGGCCTCCTGCCCCATGTGGCTCGAGCTGCCCATCACCCTCTCCTTCGCTCGGGCGAACGCGCCGCGGGCCTGCCCGACGCGGTCACCGGCGATCCGACGCGGGTTGACCCTGTCGGCCAACGCGTCGACGTCACTGCTCAACTCGTTGCGGGTGGTCTCGATCTCCCGCCGGATCCGATCCGGATCACTGGACATGATCTGTCCCCTCCCGACTCGTTCACCGACCGCGCAGTGCGTCCGGCATCTCCCGGGCGGTCTGCTTCGTTCGCGGCAGCACCGCACGAGCCCGCTGCAGCTGGCTCCGGGCGTTGATGAAAAGGCCACCGGCCACGACCGCCCAGATCACCGCGACGATCAGTGCCGCCCAGCCCTGGTCCATCGTGTTGGACAGCCCCCACCACACCGCGTACGACACGAACAGGACGGCCAGGAACCCGGCCAGCCCCGCCCCGCCGAACATGCCGCCGGCCTTGCCGGCCTGGCTCGCCTCCTCGCGGAGCTCGGCCTTGGCCAGCTCGACCTCCTTGCGCATCAGCGTGGAGAGGTCCCGGGTGACGTCACCCAGCAGGTCGCCGACGGAGGCCTGGGTCCGTTCCTTCTCCGGGGCGCTCACGGTGCCACCCCGCCCGGCAGGTCCCGCTCCGGCCGACCGGCCGGCGACACGTTCTGGGCCCGAGCCGTACCGGTGTACGGCTGTTCGGGCTGGTAGGGCGCGTTGAACCCGCGATCGTAGGGCTCCGGGCCACCCCCGTCCGGGTGCCCGTACCCTGCTGCCGGGCCGCCTGACATCCCTGCGCCGCCAGCGCTGGTCAGGCCACGGGCGAGTCGCCCGACCAGCAGTCCGGCCACCGCCGCGCCGGCCAGGAACATCCCCGGGTTGCGTCGGGCGTACGTGCGGACCTCGTCCAGTACGTCCCCCGGCTCCCGTCCGTCGAGCCAGCCGGCCGCCCGTTGCGCGGCGTCCCCCGCCCGGCGAACCGCCTGGCCGGCCAGCCGGGAGTCACCGTCCTGCTCGGCCATCGAGTTGAGCCCCTGGCCCAGGTCGCGCAGACCGTCGACGGCCCGCTGCTGTTGCGATCTGGCCTGCTCACGCAGCTCGCTGGTGGCCTCTCCGGTCAGGTTCCGGGCCTGCTGGCGCGCTTCCGCGGCCACCTGCCCGCCCTGCTCGGCGGCGGTATGGGCCACCTGTCCACCGGCCTGCGCGGCCTGCTGTCCGACCCGGGACGCCTCCTGCCGAGCCTGCTGCGCGGTGCCGGTCGCACCCTGTGGTGGCCGGCTCGGGTTGGTACCCGTCATAGCCCGCTCCCTCCATCGGCCCGGAGCCGCATGGCAGCGCCCGGGACGCTCCCCGCCTACCCGCCGAATCTGGTGCCATGCTTCCACCGGTCTGGACGGACCGGGCACCGGGGACGCCGTTCCCGGTGCCCGGTCAGCAGACGGCCGGGACCCGGACAATCAGGAGTTGAGGCCGGTGTGCGGGCGGTGGCGTCAGCGGCGGCGATCGCGGGCGCGCGATGAGCGGAGCCGGCGGAGCCGGCCGATCAGCACGGGGTCGGCGGCCAGCGCCGCCGGGTTGTCGAGCAGCCCGTTGAGCAGTTGGTAGTACCGGGTCGAGGAGACCCCGAAGGTGTCCCGGACGGCCTGCTCCTTGGCACCGGCGTGCCGCCACCACTGCTGCTCGAAGGCGAGGATGGCCTGTTCCCGCTGGGTCAGCCCCGCCACCGGCCCGGTCGGTTCGGCATCGTCCCCGGCGGCCTGCGCGGGGTCGGCGGTGCTCTCGACGGGCGGCGCCGGTCGGGGTGTCGGAACGGTCGGCCCACCACCGACCGGTGCCTCACCCGGGCGAGCGTCGGTGGACGGCTCGGGGGAGACCGGGGTGGCGTCGGCGGGCATGGCGTTCAGCCTAGCCAGGGTCGGCCCGGGTCGCAGCAGCCGGCGCGGCCGGCCCCGCACGCCGGGAAACCCGACGGCCGGGCCGGCCGCGCCGCGCCGCGTTGGTCAGGAGATGTCCCGCCGGCGCATCGCCCAGAGCGCCGCGCCGAGGATCACCACCAGCCCGACGGAGAGCAGCACGGAGGACTGCTGCCAGGTGATGTCCAGCGTGTCCGGTTTGCACTCACCGTAGTAGGTGGCGTTGCAGGAGTTCCAGTTCTGGAGGGTGACCTTCTTGGTCATCCACGCCAGCGCGTACGTGGGCAGCAGCCATGCCTCGGCGAACCGCACGCTCGCCATCGACAGCAGGATGCCGAGACCGAACTGGCCGACCACCATCACCGCCACCACACCGCCGAGGGCCATCGCGGTGTGCCGACCCAGCGAGGCCAGCGCGAAGCCGATGGTGGTGACCACCAGCACCAGCACCACGCCGCGCAAACCGGTGAGGGCGAACGACTGCCAAGCCCCGGACGTCATCTTCTCGGTGTTGCCCCGGAAGGTGGCGACCGCCCAGAACCCGGCGAACCAGAGCACCGCCGCGGGCAGCGTCACCGCCAGAATGCCGGTGAGCAGCGCGGCCAGCTTGGTGAGCAGGACGGTGAGCCGCTTCGGCCGCCAGAGCAGCAGGTTCATCATCCCGCCGGTGTTCCACTCGGCGCCGATGAAGGACGCGCCAACCACGAACCCGACCAGGGCGAGGATCGCCGCGAACGGGATCAGCGTCTCGTCGAACGTCTGCCGGAAGTTGAACGTCGAGGGCAGGAACCACTCCGCCTGGATCTGGTCCCGCGACGGAGCCGTGATCACGGAGCAGTCGTCGGGGTAGCGGCCGTCATTCGGCTTGTTCGCCGCCTTGGCCTGCTCGCAGCTGACGCGCTCCTGCTCGCTCCAGCGCAGCTGCTCCTGGTACTGCTGGTCGGCCTGGCGCTCGGCCCGGGCCAGCTGGCCGGCGTCGATCTTCTGGTTGGTGAGGAAGACCCCGACCACCACCGCGGCTAGCACGAGCAGGCCGAGCAGCGACATGTAGCGGGTGAAGCGCCGCTTGGCCAGCCGGCGCAGCTCCGTACGATAGAGGCTCACGCGCCCCACCCTCCTCCGGTGGCGTCGGGCTGCCCCGTCCCACCGACCTTCATGGACTCGTCGACCTGCCGGTGCTGGCCGGGTACCGGTGCGGTGGCGGTCAGTTCGAGGAAGACGCTCTCCAGGTCGACGGCGACCGGGGCCAGCTCGCTGACGTAGAGGTCGTGCTCGGCGAGCAGCCGGGTCACCGTGGCCGGCTTGTCGACGCCAGCCAGCATCAGGTGGTCCGGGTGGCCGGTGACCCGCATCCCGGCCCGGGTGAGCGCGTCGGTGGCCGCGGGCAGGTCGCTGACCGCCTCCAGCCGGACCCGGACCGCGCCGGACGAGTGCTGGGCCAGCACCTCGTCGACCGGGCCGAAGGCGACCCGCCGGCCCAGCGAGATGATGGTGACCGAGTCACAGATCAGCTGGATCTCGCCGAGGATGTGGCTGGACAGCACCACGGTCATCCCGGATTCGGCGAGCGTCCGCATCAGCGTGCGCATCTCTCGGATGCCGCCCGGGTCAAGGCCGTTGGCCGGCTCGTCGAGGATGAGCAGCTTCGGGTTCTTCAGCAGCGCGGAGGCGACGGCCAGCCGCTGCTTCATGCCCAGCGAGTACGTCTTGACCCGCTCGCCGGCCCGGTCGCGCAGCCCGACGAGCTCCAGCACCTCGTCGACCCGGGTGGCCGGCACCTCACCCGCCCCGGCCAGCAGGGACAGCGTGTCCCGGGCCGAGAAGTGCGGGAAGAACTGCGGGCTCTCCACGATCGCGCCGACCTGGCCGGCGACGCTGGCCAGCGCACCGGGCACCTCGTGCCCGAGCAGTGCCATCCGGCCGCCATCGGGCCGGATCAGGCCGAGCAGCGTACGCAGTGTGGTGGTCTTCCCGGAGCCGTTGGGGCCCAGGAAGCCGTGCACCTGCCCGGCGTCGACCCGCATGTCGAAGCCGTCGAGCGCGTTGCGGGTGCCGCGTCGACGACTCTTGTACGTCTTACGTAGACCTTCGATCTCCAGGACAGCTGGCAAGCTGCACCTCCCCCGATGGTGGGCGTGACAGCCGACACCATACGCGGTATGCAGACGCGCGCAATACGCGGTATGCATCGACGCGCCGGTAGACGCGTTTCATCGACGGAAAGTGACAGGTCAGGCGCAGACGACCTGCACGCCGGCAGCACGGAAGGCCTCCACGACCTCCGGGGCGGCGCCCGCGTCGGTCACCAGCGTCTCCACCCGGTCGACCGGGCAGATCCGGGCGAAGGCGTGACCCCCCAACTTGGACGAGTCCGCGATGATCACCACCCGCTTGGCGCGGGCCACCATGAGGTTGTTCATCGCCGCCTCCCCCTCGTGGTGGGCGGCGGCGCCGAGCTGCGGGTCGATCGCGTCCACGCCGAGCAGCGCGACATCCAGGGTGACCTCACGCAGCAGCGCCCCGCCCAGCGGGCCGACCAGCTCGAACGACTTCGGGCGCACCACCCCGCCGGCCACCACGACCTTCATCCGGGATCGGACCAGCAGCTCGTTGGCGATGTTCAGCGCGTTGGTGACCACGGTGAGCTGGGCACCCTCGGCGCTGGTGTTCAGGTCTGGCCGGACGGCCAGCGCCCGGGCCACCTCGGTGCTGGTGGTGCCGCCGTTCAGGCCGACCACCGTGCCGGGCGTGACGAGCGCCGCGGCGGCGGCGCCGATCCGCTGCTTCTCCGCCGAGTGCTTGGCCGTCTTGTAGCGCAGCGGCAGGTCGTAGGAGACCCCGTTGGCGACGGCGCCACCCCGGGTCCTGGTGATCATCTGCTGCTGGGCGAGCTGGTCGAAGTCGCGCCGAATGGTGGCCTGGGAGACGTCCAGCCGCTCGGCGGCCGCCTCGACGCTGACCCGGCCGTTGTCGGTCAGCATCTCGAGCAGGGCGTTCCATCTGGCGTACCGGTCCACCGCGG
The DNA here is from genome assembly GCF_040608175.1 of Micromonospora sp. NPDC005206. NCBI lineage: Bacteria > Bacillati > Actinomycetota > Actinomycetes > Micromonosporales > Micromonosporaceae > Micromonospora > Micromonospora sp. NPDC005206. The sequence continues at coordinate 241,966 of NZ_JBEXHU010000004.1, read as the reverse complement.
GGGCCCTCCCAGTGACTGCACGAACGGTGATTGATTGCGTGCACACTAGTGCGCGAAACTAGGTGGCGCAAAAGACCGGCCTGCGCGATCGGCCGGTCGGTTGCCACGACCACCCGGGTTCGCGCAGAATGACGCGCGAAATACGGGTGTAACGAGCCGTATTGCGCATCGGCCGGCCCTGCGAGGAGTTCCCATGGCTTACGTGGACGCGGAGATCGCGAGTCAACCCGACTGCTGGCGGGAGGCGGCCGATCTGGCCGGCGTCGTACGCGGTGACCTGCCGCGCCCCGGTGAGCGGGTCGCCGTCGTCGGTTGCGGCACGTCGTGGTTCATGGCGATGGCGTACGCGGCCCGCCGCGAGCAGGCCGGCCAGGGCGAGACCGACGCGTTCCAGGCGTCCGAGTTCCCCACCGGCCGCCACTACGACCGGCTGATCGCCATCACCCGCTCCGGCACCACCACCGAGGTGCTGGACCTGCTCATCGCACTACGCGGGCGGGTGCCCAGCACCGTCATCGTCGGCGATCCGGCGTCCCCGGCGGTCGACCTGGCCACCGCCGCGGTGACCATGCCCTTCGCCGACGAGCGGTCGGTGGTGCAGACCCGCTTCGCGACCACCGCGCTCGCCCTGCTCCGGGCCCACCTCGGCGACCCGGTGACCGCGCTCGCCGCCGACGCCGAGGTGGCGGTGCGCGCCCCACTGCCGATCGACCCGACAACCATCGGGCAGGTCACCTTCCTCGGTCGGGGGTGGACGGTCGGGCTGGCCCAGGAAGCCGCGCTGAAGTGCCGCGAGGCGGCCACCTTCTGGGCCGAGGCGTACCCGGCGATGGACTACCGGCACGGGCCCATCTCGATCGCCGCGCCCGGCCGGCTGGTCTGGGCGTTCGGCGAGCTGCCCGACGGGCTGCCCGAGGATGTCGCCGCCACCGGCGCGGCCTTCGTGCACAGCCGTACCCACGGCTGCCGAACGGTGCTGGGCAGTTGGGCCGCCGGTCGTACCCCGGTCGATCCGATGGCCGACCTGATCCTGGCCCAGCGCTTCGCGGTCGCGCTCGCCACCAGCCGGGGCCTCGACCCGGACGCACCCCGACACCTGACCCGGTCGGTGGTGCTGGCGTGAGCGCGAGGAGTGAGCCGGGGTTGCGAGCCCCGCAGTCGCGAACCGAGATGGCGCCGTGAGCGACGCCGTGCCCGCCGACCCGGTGGTCGTCGCGCTGGACGTCGGCGGCACCGGCATGAAGTGCGCCCTGGTCCGGCCGGACGGCGTCGCGGTACGCACCGAACGGCACCCCACCAACGCCGCACGCGGCCCGGCCGCCGTGGTCGGCACCATCCTGGACGTCGCCGAAGGGCTGGCCGACAAGGCCCGCGCCGACGGGCTCACCCCGGTCGCGCTCGGCATCGCCGTGCCCGGAGTGGTGGACGAGGCGCGCGGTGTCGCGGTCTGGTCGGCGAACGTGGGCTTCCGGGACGTACCGCTGCGGGACCTGGCGGTGGCGCGGCTCGGCCTGCCCACGGCGCTCGGCCACGACGTGCGGGTCGGCGGTCTCGCCGAGGCCCGACTCGGTGCCGGGCGCGGCACCGGGCACGTTCTCTTCGTGGCGATCGGCACCGGCATCGCCGCCGCGCACGTGGTCGACGGCACGGCCGCCGTCGGCGCACACGGCGCCGCCGGGGAGATCGGCCACATCCTGGTCCGTCCCGACGGGCCGCGCTGCGGCTGCGGCCGGCCCGGCTGCCTGGAGGCGGTCGCCTCGGCCGCCGCGATCGGCCGCCGCTATGCCGAGCTGGCCGGCGAGTCGCCCGACGGGCCGGTGACGGCGGCCGAGGTGGCCGAGAGGGCCGCGGCCGGCGAGCCACTGGCCGGCCGGGTCTGGCAGGAGGCGGTCGAGGCGCTCGCCGACGGCCTGGCCTCCGGACAGGCGCTGTTCGACGTGGCGACGATCGTGCTCGGCGGCGGCCTGGCCCAGGCCGGGGACCGACTGCTCGTCCCCCTGCGGGCGGCGCTGCACGAGCGGATGACCTTCCACCGGGAGCCGCGGCTGGTCGCGGCGGCCCTCGGCGACGAGGCCGGCTGCCTCGGCGCCGCCCTGCTCGCCCTGGACGCCGCGCGCGTCCGTGACCATCAGGAGAAGCGATGACCGTACGGGTGAACGGCCGAGTGGTGACCCCGAACGGTGTCATCCGGCAGGGCTGCGTCGAGTGGGCCGGTGACCGGATCACCGCGGTGGCGGAGTATCCGTCGGTCCGCGACGGGCACTGGATCCTGCCCGGCTTCGTCGACATGCACACGCACGGCGGTGGTGGGCACACCTTCACCACCGGGGACGCCGACCAGGCCCGGGCTGCTGCCGGCTTCCACCTGGCGCACGGCACCACCACCCTGCTGGCCAGCCTGGTCAGCGCTCCCTTCCCGCTGATGCGTGCCGCCACCGAGGCGTTCGCCCCGCTGGTCGACGAGGGCGTGCTGGCGGGCATCCACTTCGAGGGGCCCTACCTCTCCGCCGCCCGCTGCGGTGCGCAGAACCCGGAGTACCTGCGCGACCCGTCCACCGACGAGCTGGCCGAGCTGATCGAGCTGGGTGCGGGCGCGATCCGGATGGTCACCCTCGCCCCGGAGCGCGACGGCGCGCTGGAGGCGATCAAGCTGCTCACCGCCCAGCGGGTGGTGGCCGCGGTCGGCCACACCGACGCCACGTACGACCAGACCCGCGCCGCGGTCGCCGCAGGAGCGAGCGTCGGCACCCACCTGTTCAACGGCATGCGGCCGGTGCACCACCGCGAGCCGGGTCCGGTGGTGGCCCTGCTCGACGCGCCCACCGTGGTCTGTGAGCTGGTCGCCGACGGGGTGCACCTGCACGACGGCACGCTGACCTTCGCCACCTCGACCGCAGGCCCGGACCGGGCTGCCCTGATCACCGACGCGATTGCCGCCGCCGGGATGGCCGACGGTGAGTACGAGCTGGGCGGCCAGGCCGTCACGGTGGCCGACGGGGTGGCCCGGCTGGCCCGCGACGGCACGATCGCCGGCAGCACCCTGACCATGGACGCCGCACTGCGGCACGCCGTGGACGCCGGCATCCCGATCGCGGACGCGGCCCGGATGGTGGCCACCACCCCAGCCCGCGCCATCGGCCTGGGTGACCGGGTCGGCGCCCTTCAGGTCGGCCTCCGCGCCGACCTGGTGGTGCTGGACGAGGACCTGAACGTGGTCCGGGTGCTGCGCGGCGGCTCCTGGGTGGAGTGACGCCCGCTGCTCCGCGGGCGTAGGTGCGGCCGGTCGGGGGCGATCCGGGGCGAGGTCGTCAGCGACCGCCACTTAAGGGCGGCCATCGCGGCGTCGTCGCCGGTGCGACGATCACCGCGGTCAGACGATGGTGGGGACCTCGACGCCGAGCACGGCCTGCTCGTCGGGGCGGTGCACCAGCACGTCGACAAGGTACGACTGGACGGCGTGGCGCATCCCGACGTCCCGGCCGGCCCGCTCGGAGAGCAGCCACTTGTGCTCGATGATCTGCGCGAACAACTCCTGCGGCTCCAGCTTGCGCCGCAGGTGCGCGGGCACGGCCCGGACCACCGGCTCGAAGACCTCGGTCACCCACCGGTGCGCCGCCTGCTGCTCGTCGGCGAGGTCGCTCTCCGCCCGGTAGGCGTCCAGGTCGTTGAGCAGCTTGCGGGCCTGGTTCTCCTCGGCGTCCAGGCCGGTCAGCCGCAGCAGCCGCCGGGTGTGGTAGCCGGCGTCGACCACCTTCGGCCGGACCAGGTAGCGTCCGTCGTCGATGGTCGACATGGCCACCTCGGCCACGTCGAAGCCCAGCTCGTTGAGGCGGCGTATCCGACCCTCGATGTCGTGTCGGGCCTCCCGCTCGACCGCCTGCTCGTAGGTGATCTCGTGCCAGAGCCGCTCGTACCGCTGCACGACCTCCTCGCAGACCACCTCCGGGTCGATGGACTCGTGCAGCAGGCCAGCAGCCTGGAGGTCGAGCGCCTCGCCGAAGATGTTCACCCGGGCGATTTCCAGGTCCTCACCGCGCTGGCCGTTGGAGAGCGAGGTGTGCAGCGCACCCGTCTCCGCGTCCACCAGGTACGCGGCGAACGCGCCCGCGTCCCGTCGGAACAGCGTGTTGGACAGCGAGCAGTCGCCCCAGAAGAAGCCGGTGAGGTGCATCCGCACGATCAACGCGGCGAGCGCGTCGAGCAGACGGCTCATCGTCTCCGGTCGCAGCGTGTGCGAGAAGAGTGCCCGGTAGGGCAGGGAGAACTGCAGGTGCCGGGTGATCAGCACCGACTCGAGGGGCTCCCCGTCCTCGGTCTGCCGATCGGCGACGACCGCCACCGCCTCGACCGACGGGAAGTCGATCCGCTCCAGCGCCCGGAGCAGGTCGTACTCCCGCTCAGCGATCCGCTCGCGAGTCTCCTTGAACGCGTACACGTAGTCACCGAGACGGACGAACCGGACGATGTGCCGGGAAATGCCCTGCGGCAGGGCGACCAGGTGCTGGGCAGGCCACTCCTCCAGCGGTGTCGACCACGGAAGGTCGAGCAGCGCCGGGTCCACGAGGGCAGAGGTGATCCGCACGGGCACAAGCATGCCGCCTCGCCCCCCGCATCCGCCTCCCATCGTGGCTGGGCCCACAGCGCCGCACACCCCGGCCTCGCCCGAGGCCGGTAGCGTGGTCCCGTGCTCAAACCCATGGCGGTACGACGTGACCTGCGGCTGCGGCCGGTTCGCCCGGCCGGCTGGTGGTTCGACGCGCTGCTGCTGGTCGGGTTCGGCGCGTTGACCCTGGCCCTCGCCGCAGGGGCGTTGCTCGGGTGGGACCTCGCGGTCCGCGAATGGGCCTACGCCCACCACCCCGCGCCGATCTACTGGACGGCTCGGGTGTTCAACTTCCTCGGGCAGGGTGGCTGGTTGCTGATGCCGCTCTCCGGGGCGCTCGCCCTGGCAGTGGCATGGCGGGCCCGCACAGTCCGGCCGCTGCTGCTGGTGGCGGGGGCGTTCGTGCTCCTGTACCTGACGGTCGGACCGCTCAAGGTCCTGACCGACCGGGCCGCGCCCAGCTCGGATCTGCCGCCGGCCCAGTCCGTCCGGATCTTCAACGACCTGCCGCCCACCGAGTACGACCTCTCCTACCCGTCTGGGCACGTCGCCAACGCGATCGTCTGGTACGGGGTGATCGCCGTACTGCTGACCGCGCTGACGGCCGGGCGACTGCACCCGACCGTGCACCGACTGGTCCGATTCGCCCCGCCGGCGATCCTGCTGGTCACCACCACCTACCTGAACTTCCACTGGCTCACCGACGGAGTGGCGGCGCTGCTGCTGGGGCTGTTCCTGGACCGGCTGCTGCACCGGGTGCCCTGGGACGACGTGCCGCTACCCGGCCGGCTACGCGAATGGGACCGGCCGTTCACCTCGTACCCCTAAGGTTCGGCCGGTGGATCAACTGGCGCGCAGGCTGGGCGTACCCGATGCGGTGGTCATCGGGCTCGGGTCGATGCTCGGCGCCGGCGTCTTCGTGGTCTTCGGCCCGGCCGCGGCGGCGGCCGGCGGCGCCGGGCTGCTGCCCGCGCTGGCGCTCGCCGGTTTCATCGCCTTCTGCAACGCGACCAGCTCGGCGCGGTTGGCGGCCCGCTACCCGGAGTCCGGCGGCACCTACGTCTACGGCCGGGAACGCCTCGGGCCGTTCGCCGGGTTCCTGGCCGGCTGGGGTTTCGTGGTCGGCAAGACGGCGAGCTGCGCGGCGATGGCGCTGACCATCGGCGCGTACCTGTGGCCCGCTCAGGCCCGGCTGGTCGCGGCCGCCGCGGTGCTCGCGGTGACCGCAGTGAACCTACGCGGCATCGGTAAGACGGCCACCGTCACGAAGCTGCTGGTCGCGGTGGTGCTCGCGGTGCTGACCCTGGTCGCGGTCGTCGGCGTCGCCGGCGGTGATGTCGCCCTGGGCCGGCTCGGCGACCCCGGCGGCTCCGGCCGGGGCGTGCTCACCGCCGCCGGGCTGCTGTTCTTCGCCTTCGCCGGGTACGCCCGGATCGCCACCCTCGGCGAGGAGGTACGCGACCCGCAACGGACCATCCCCCGCGCGGTGCCGCTGGCGCTCGGCGCGGTGCTCGCGATCTACCTGGTGCTGGCCGTCGTCACGCTCGGCGTACTCGGCGCCGACTGGCTGGCCGGTTCCGCCGCGCCCCTGGTCGACGTGGTGACCGCCGCCGGACTGCCCGGGCTGACCTGGGTGGTCCGCGCCGGGGCCACGATCGCGGTCACCGGAGTGCTGCTGTCGCTGGTCGCCGGGGTCGGCCGGACCACGCTGGCGATGGCCCGCCGCCGCGACCTGCCCGGCGCGCTGGCCGCCGTGCACCCCGTGCGCCAAGTGCCGCACCGCGCCGAGCTGGCGGTGGCCGCCGTGGTGATCGTGGTCGTACTGCTCGGCGACGTGCGGGACGCGATCGGTTTCTCCAGCTGCACCGTGCTGGTCTACTACGCGATCACCAACGCCGCCGCGCTGACCCTGGGCCGAGACCCGGGCCGGCGGATACCGGTTCAGGTGCTCGCCGGCCTAGGGCTGGTCGGCTGCCTGCTGCTCGCGGTCAACCTGCCGCTGGGCAGCGCGCTGGCCGGCTTCGGCGTGCTCGCCGTCGGCGCCGCGTGGCACCTCGTGCGGCAGCGGAGTCGCTGACCGGTCAGGCACCGGATGGGCCGCGCCGGGGGCCGCGGCGGCGACCTCCCAGTCCGCCGGCCCGGGCGTCGAGCGGGATGCCGCCGGCGGGGTCGACTCTCCGCCGAGAACCGGCCCGGCCGGCCGGGGAACCGCACCGGTACGGGCAGGCGGGGCACACTGCCTGGTCAGCCAGTCCAACCCACGTCGGCGGGCGACCACGGTGAGCCGATCACCCGCGAAGATCACCTGGCGGGGATCGAGGTCCTTCCACCAGATCGTCTTCGCCCCGCCGGCCGGCGTCCGTGCGATCAGTCGGACCTGCCCGTCGCGGTTGACCACGCCGAGCGGCCGACCGTCCAGCTCGGAGCCGGGCGCGACCGGCACCTCGGCGACCGGCAGCGCGTGCCGGTCGACCGGGATGGTGGTGATGACCGCCCGTTCGGTGAGAGCCCCGATGAAGGCCGGGGCCGCCAGGTACGAGACCGAACGGGACACTCCCAGGGCGAACGTCTCCTCCACCCGTTCGGCGAAGTCACCGTCGAAGAGCCGCAGCACCACCCGCAGATCGGTGCGGAGGTCCCGGGCGGCCAACGCCGCCTCCAGGTTGGCCACGTCGTCGGTGGACGCCACCACCAGCGCCTGGCAGTCGGCGACCGACGCGGCGGCGAGGGTCTCCGGCAGCGCGGCGTCCCCCACGATCAACGGCACCTCCAACTGCCGCGCCAGGGTGCCCCCGCGCGGCTCGGGGTCCTTGTCGATCGCCACGACCTCGACGTCGTACTCGCGGAGCTGCGCCATCACCCGGGTGCCGACGTTGCCGAGGCCGATCACCACCACGTGCCCGGCCCGGGCCGGTTGCAGCTTGCCGGTGTGCAGGGCCAGCCGCGCGTTGACGATGCCGTCCACCACCACCGCGGTGATCAACGGGATCAGCGCCAACCCCGCGAGGTTGAGCACCACCTGCATGATCTGCGCGTCGGCCGCCTTGTCGGTGTCCGGATCCGCACCGCTGAGCGTGGTTACCAGCGTCAGGTACAGCGCCTCCACCGGGGAGACGTCCTCCGCCCGGGAGATCAACGCGCCGAGCACCGCGATCACCGCGAGCACCAGCATCACCGCGATGCCGATCTTGCGGGTGGCGAAGCCGCGTACGGCCCGCAGCAGCACCGCCATCGGCCGTCGTCGACGGCGGGCCCGGACCAGCCGGCGCGCGGCCACCTCGGTGGCCGGTGGCTGGCCGGTCGCCTCGGCGAGCACCAGGTCGGCGCCGGCCTGCTCGGCCGGCAGCAGTTCCACGCCCTGCGCCTCGCTGAAGTCCGCCAACGCGCAGACCACGTCCTGCGGTCGGACGTCGGCCCGCCGCGCCACCCGCAGCGTCTTGTCCCGGTGCTGGAAGGAGTTCGGGTCGACCTCGCCCAGCGCGGCGGCCACGAACGCCGGCGCGGCCATCTCGGCGTCGGAGAGCACCTCGACCGGCGCCTTGAGCAGCTTGCGCACGCCGTCGGCGAGGGTGCCGTTGAACATCCGCAGCACCTGACGGACCCGCTGGTCGACGGCCTGTGCGCAGAGCGCGGCGTGCAGGTTGCCCACGTCGTCCTGGTGCAGCAGGGCCAGACCGGTCGCCCCGGCCAGACCGGCGGCCTCGAAGGTGGCCACGTCCAACCGCTCCGACCGGACCACCCGCACGCCGCGCAGCCCGGCCACGTCCGGCCCGTTGCTGCGGTAGCGCTCCGGCACCACCACGGTCACCCGGGCCCCGCCGGCCGGCAACTCGGATTCGAGCATCGCCCGGGCCACGTAGTAGGCCAGCGCGTCCCGCCCACAGATCACGTAGTGCGGTCGCGGATCGCCGGCGGCTCGCAGCCGCCAGTTCCACTCGACCGCCCGTCGCGCCCGGTCCCGCCACGGCTCCGCCATGCCCGGATCGTAGCCAGCACGGCCGCGGTGGGGGACCCCGTCCGGATCATCCCGACCAGGCATGCCGGCCCGGGCGGCGGGTAGAGCAGCGGCATGCAGACCTTCCTCCCGTACCCGGACTTCCTGGCCAGCGCCCGCACGCTGGACCAGAAGCGGCTGGGCAAGCAGCGGGTGGAGGCCATCCAGGTGCTGCGCGGGCTGACCCGACCCGGGTACGGCTGGCGGAACCACCCGGCGGTGAAGATGTGGGCCGGGTACGAGGAGGCGCTCACCCGCTACGGGCTGGACATGTGCGCGGTCTGGTCCGAGCCGGGCAGGGCCGACACCTGCGCCACCACGCTGACCGTCGACCTCACCGCCGCCTGCGGCGCCGGCGTCGTGCGTACCCAGGACGAACTGGCCCGGGCCGGTGAGCTGCCACCCTGGCTGGGTCGCGACGACCTGCACCTGAGCCACCGTTCGTCGCTGCTGCGCAAGGACCCCACGCACTATCGTCCGATCTTCGGCGACGACGTCCCGGAGGACCTGGAGTACGTCTGGCCCGCCTCCGACCGCACCCGTCGCTGCCTGCCGTAGAAGAGGGCAGACTGGGGCGGGGAGGCGGTCATGGCGCTGTCGCAAGTGGTGGGTCGGCTCATCGGCGTACGCCAGCATCAGTTTGACCCCGGAGGCGGTGGCGCCGACCGCGTGCCTGGACCGGTCGCGGCGGTGGTGGTCGGTGGCGGCATCGCCGGCATGTCGGCGGCCGTGGTGCTGGCCGAGCGCGGTGTGGAGGTGACGGTGCTGGAGGCGGCGCCCACCCTCGGCGGACGGCTGGGCGCCTGGCCGGAGGCGCTCGCCGACGGCAGCCAGCAGAACGAGCACGGCTTCCACGCGTTCTTCCGGCAGTACTACAACTGGCGGTCCATCCTTCGCCGGGTCGACCCCGACCTGGGCTTTCTGAAACCGATCCCGGGCTATCCGATCCTGAGTGCCCGGTGGCCGACCGAGGAGTTCGGCAAGCTGCCGCCCGCACCGCCGGCGAACCTGCTCGCGCTGCTGCTGCGCAGCCCCAGCCTGCGCCTGGCCGACCTGCGGCTGATGGACCGGGATGCCGCGCTGCCGCTGCTCAGCTACGACCCGGTACGCACCTACGCTGAGCTGGACGCCGCCACCGCCGATCAACTGCTGGCCTCGCTGCGGCTGCCGGACCGCGCCCGGGCGATGCTGTTCGAGGTCTTCTCACACTCGTTCTTCAACCACGAGGCGGAGATGTCCGCCGCCGAGATGGTCGCCCAGTTCCACTTCTACCTGCTCGGCAACCCGGAGGGGCTGGCCTTCGACTGCCCGGACGAGGACTACGCCACCGCGATCTGGCAGCCGCTGACCCGGCACGTGGAGAAGCACGGCGGCCGGGTGCTCACCCGGTCCGCGGCGACCGGGGTGCACCGCGACGCCGACGGTTGGCGGGTGACGACCGCCGACGGCGGCAGCCACCGGGCGCGCCACGTCGTGCTCGCCCTCGACCCGCCGGCGCTGGCCACGCTGGTCACGGCCTCCCCCGACCTGGCCGGGCAGGCACCGGAGCTGGTGGCGCGGATGCCCGCGTTCGGCACGCCCGGCCCGCCGTACGCAGTGGCCCGGTACTGGTGCGACGGGGACGTGGCCGCCGGTCGGGCGGTGTTCAGCGGGGTGTCCCGGCAGCCCACGTTGGACTCGGTGACGCTCTACCACCGGTTGGAGAACGAGTCGCGGCGCTGGGCGCGGCGGACCGGCGGTTCGGTCATCGAGCTGCACGCGTACGCCTGCGAGCCGGACGTGCCGGCCGAGGAGTTGGCCGAGCGGATGCGCCGTGAGCTGGTGGCGCTCTGGCCGGAGGCCGCCGGCCTGCGGGTCCGCGAGCTGCGCGCCCGGGTGGAGGCGCAGGCACCGGCGTTCACCCCCGGCAGCCACGCCTGGCGACCGGGGGTACGCACCGACGCGACCGGCCTCTACCTGGCTGGAGACGGGATCGCCACGGACTTCCCGAGCGCGCTGATGGAACGCTCCGCGGCGACCGGGATCATCGCCGCGAACCACATCCTGCGGGCGGAGGGCGGCGCGGCCGAGCCGGTGTGGTCGGTACGACCCCGGGGCCTGTTGGCCGGGCGGTGATCAGCGGCCGTCGGGGCCGGGGGGCCGCGTCGGGGGTACGCCTTTGACGTGGCACCCGTACGCCCCCGGTCAGCCGCACGCTCCTTGACCTTCGGCTTCGGGCGGCCGTTGGCGCAGTGCACACGGACCTCACTGCGGTGCTCGTCGGAGGTCAGCTCGACCTCGACCCGCTTCGCCGGACCCGGGTCGTACGCCTCTGCCCGGTAGCCGGGCGCGGGCGCCACCGCGAGCACCTCGGCCGACGCCCCGAGGCAGCGGACGGTGACCGTCCCGCCCCGGGAGTCCACCGGCACCCCAGGTCGGGGAGCGGGCGTGGGTGCGGCGGTGGTCGGAGTCGGGCCGGCGGGCGGGGCGGTTGGGCTCGGGATACGCGTGCCGCCCGGATCGGTCGGAGGGCTGGTCCGGGCGCTGGGCGCGGCGGCGCTGGCCGGCGGGGCGGCGGGTGGGGCTGCGGGTGGGCGGGGATCGGCCGGGTCGGGTGACTCGGCGGTCCTCGGCATCGCCACGGTGGTGGCGCCGCCCGGCCCGATGCCGGTCCGCGGCGCGTCCGCCCCCTGTCGCCGCGTGCCAGGGTCGCCGAGTGACCCGCCCATCGCCACCGCGGCGACCACCGCGCCGCCGACCGCCAGCACTGCCCGCCGCCACCGCCAGGACCGGTGCCGCGCGGCACCGGTCGTCCCGGCTGCCGCACTGCCAGCCGGCTCGGCCGGCCTGCTGAACGAGGTGTCCGCCACCTCGGGAGGTCGCGCGTCCGAATTCGGCCGGCCCGCGACGGCAACGGCCGTCCCCCCGATGGCGGTCGGTTCGCCGCTCGCCTCCGGGGCGGCGGCCGGTCCGCGCCGGACGGCGGTCCGCTCGCCGGCGGCGAGCAGGATGCGGGCCGCCTCGGTGGCCGGCGGCCGGTCGGCGGGATCACGGGCCAGACACCAGCGGTACAGCCGGCGGATCTCGGCCGGCACTCCGACGATCTCGGGCAGCGGGTCGGGCTCGACATGCGCCGGCACGCGGAGCGTCCCGGCCCACGTACCGGGCGGCCGGCCGGTCAGCACGCGGTGCACGAGCAGGCCGAGGGCGTACACGTCGCAGGCCGGCAGAACCTCGCCGCCCTCCAACCGTTCCGGGGCGAGGTAGGCCGGCGTGCCCAGCAGCCGCCCCTCGAAGTCGAATTCCGGATCGCCGACGGCCGCCGCGATACCGAAGTCGAGCACCTTCGCGCCGGTGGGGGTGAGCATCACGTTGCCCGGCTTGATGTCGCGGTGCACCAGTTCCTGGGCGTGCGCGGCAGCGAGCGCGGTCGCCACCTCCGCGCAGACCCGGAGGCCGGCGCGGGGTGGCAGCGGCCCGGCGTCCAACCGCTGTTCGAGGGTGTGGCCGCCGAGCAGCTCCATCACCACGAACGGGACGTGGGCGCCGTCGAGCCTCGACTCGCCGTAGTCGTAGACGCTGGTGACGTGCGGGTGCGACAGCCTGGCGGCCGCCTTGGCCTCGGCCCGGATCCGCTGCCGGGCGTTGGCGTCCGAGGCGACGAGCACCTTCACCGCCACGTCCCGTTCGAGCACCTCGTCGTACGCCCGGTGCACCGCGGACATGCCGCCACTGCCGAGGCGCTCCAGGAGCCGGTAGCGGCCCGCAAGCAACTGATCACGCTGCACGACGGACAGCCTGCCGTACCGCCCCGGCGGGGCGCCAGCCGGGATCGAGATCGTCGAATGGCGGGAGCCGGCCAGCCTGCACCGCTTCGTGGCGGAGCCGGACCTTACGGCGACCGGCACGGCTGCGACGGGTCAGTCCCCGTCCGGCGGACGCCAGGCGAAGCGGGGCGTCCGGCGCTCGGCTACCGCTGCCACCCCCTCCCGGGCCTCACCGCTGGTCGCCACCTTCCGGTGCCACCAGGCGATCCGCGCCGGCCCGGCCCGGTCGTCCACGATCTCCTTCGCGGCGGCGACGCTCAACGCCGACCGCTGGGCGATCGCCGCGGTGAGGTCGTCCACCCGCGCGGCGAGCCGGTCAGCCGGCAGCACCTCGTCGGCCAGGCCGACCCGCAGAGCGCGCTCGGCGTCGATCAGCTCGGCGGTGAACAGCAGGTGCTTCGCGGCGGACGGGCCGACCAGCCGGGTCAGCCGGCGGGTGGTCGGCGCCGGATAGACCAGTCCCAGCCGGGCCGGCGGTACGCCGAACCGGGCGTCGTCGGCGGCGATCCGCAGGTCGCAGGCGACCGCGAGTTGGCAGCCACCTCCGACGCAGGCGCCCCGGATCGCCGCCACGGTGGGCTTCGCGAAGCGGGCCAGCCGCTCCTCGGCGGCTACCGCGATGCTGGCGTCACCGGCGTCCAGCAGCTCGGCGAGGTCACCGAGGTCGGCGCCGGCGCAGAAGGCGTCGCCCGCGCCGGTGAGCACCAGCGCCCGTACGCCGGGGTCCGGTTCCAGCCGGTCCAGCAGTTCGGGGAGCTGTCGCCACATGGCCGCGGTCATCGCGTTGCGGCGGGCCGGGTTGTGGATCACCACGGTCGCGACCGGTCCGGTCACCTCGACGGTCAACTCCGCGTCCGACACGTCCGCCCCTTCCCGCGCCACCGTCCGACGCCGCCGATACAGCACTCCGGTGACGTGCGCCGTGCGGCGACCATAACGGCGCGGACCCGGCGACCACCGTTGAGGGGTGGCCGCCGGGCCCTCGCGTCGGTCAGGTCAGGAGACGGTGACCGCGGTGTCGTCGACCACGAAGGACGTCTGCAGCGAGGAGTCCTCGGTGCCGGTGAACTTCAGGCTGACGGTCTGACCGGCGTACGAGGCCAGCGAGAAGGAGCGCTGGGTGTAGCCGGCGGCCTTGTTCAGGTTGGAGTAGGTCGCCAACGTGGCCAGCACGGTTCCACCGGAGTTCAGCACCTGCACGCGCAACGTGTCGTACGCGACGCTGCTGGTGGTCTCGGCCGAGTCGATGTGCAGCCAGAAGCTGAGCGTGTAAGACGAGCAGCCGGACGGCAGGCTCACCGACTGGGCGAGCGTGTCGGTGTGGCTGCTGCCGTACCCGTCCAGCCACGCCTTGTACGAGCCGGTGCGGGCGGGCTGGCCGCTGGAGGTGGTGATCACGCCGGAGGTGGCCGTCCAGCCGGTCCCGCCGGACTCGAAGCCCGGGTTGGCCAGCTTCTGGCCCGGCGCGGTGCAGCCGCCGCCGGTGCCGTTCACGGTCAGCGAGTACGTCGCGCTCCGGGTGACCGAGCCCGCGCCGTTCACGGTGACCGAGTAGGTGCCGGGCGGGGTGCCCGCCGAGGTGCTGATGGTGAGGGTGGACGAGCCGCCCGAGGTCACCGAGGAGGGGCTGAACGCGGCGCTCGCCCCGCTCGGCAGGCCGGACGCGGAGAACGTCACGGTCTGCGCCGAGCCGCTGGTGGTCGCGGTGGCGACCGTGGTGGAGGCCGAGCCGCCCGGGTTCACCGAGCCGGCGGTCGGCGAGAGCGACACGGAGAAGTCGTTGCCGGTCGAGCAGGGCGCGTCGTTGCCGGCCACGTTCACCGCGGTCCAGGCGGCCTGCACGGCCTTGTACTCGGCGGAGCAACTGCCGTACAGGTCGGTGGCCGCCCGCAGGCTGTAGGCCCGGGCGGTGTTCGCCGGGTTGCTGGTGCTGACGTACGCCGTGTTGGAGGTGAAGTAGACGTCCAACGCCCGGAACCAGATCTTCTCCGCCTTCGCCCGGCCGATGCCGGTCACCGCGGGGGCGGAGCCGCACACCGGCGAGGTGCCGTACGCGGTGGCGCCGGTGCCCTCGGCGAGGTTGAAGTAGAAGTGGTTGGCGACCCCGGAGGAGTAGTGCACGTCCTTGTTTTTCGTGCTGGTGGACCAGCAGCTGTCGGACGAGCCGTCCAGCGACGGGTTGTACATGTAGCGCAGCGGCGTGCCGTTGCCGTTGATGTTGATCTTTTCGCCGACCTGGTAGTCGCCGGGGTCGGCGGACGTGTTGGCGTAGAACTCGACCATGTTGCCGAAGATGTCGCTGGTGGCCTCGTTGAGGCCTCCGGACTCACCGGAGTAGGTCAGGCCGCCGGGGACCACGTTCTCGGTCACGCCGTGGCTCATCTCGTGGGCGGCCACGTCGAGCGAGACCAGCGGGCGGGAGTTGCCCGAGCCGTCGCCGTAGGTCATCCGGGAGCCGTCCCAGAAGGCGTTGACGTAGTTGTTGCCGTAGTGCACCCGGCTCGGCACGCCGGTGCCGTTGCCGAAGATGCCGTTACGGGCGTGCACGTTCTTGTAGTAGTCGAACGTCTTCGCGGCGCCGAAGTGGGCGTCCACACCGGCGGACTGCCGGTTGGAGTTGGCCCCGGTGCCCCAGGTGTTGTCCGCGTCGGTGAAGGTGGTGCAGCTCGACGTGCCGTTGTTCATGTCGCAGGTCGAGCCGTTGCCGTGCGACGGGTCGATCATCTGGTACGTGCTGCCGGAGAGCGTCGTGTCGATGGTGACCGTGCCCGAGTAGAGGCTGTTGCCGGTGCCGGCCACCGCCTCGATCTCGTCGTACGACCCGATGGCCCCGCCGGAGGTGGCGTCGGTGATCACGTGCAGCCGCGACGGGGTCTGCCCGTCGGGCTGCCAGCCGCTCACCACCGTCTCCCAGGCCAGCCTGCCCCGACCGGAGCTGGCGTCGACGAACAGCTCCGGAATGCCGACGGCTTCGGCCTTGCCGGTGAACCCGGCACGGGCCGCCTTCTTCGCCGCCGCAGCGGTGACCTTGGCCGTGGTGCCGATGGTCAGCGGCGCGGCCAGGCCGACCGAGCTGCCGGCGTAGCTGCCGTTCGGCGCGGCGTGGATGACGAAGTCACCACCGTAGACGCGCAGCCCCTGATAGCTCCGGGTGTAGCGGGTGTGCGTGGCACCGGTGGCGTCGACCTTGGTGCTGTGCACCTGGTAGGACTCGGCGCTCGAACCCTGGACTGCACCGGGGTTCGTCCGAAGGACGGTCGCTGCCGGGGCCGGGGTGGAGGCGTCCGGAGCGGGGGCGGTGGGCGGAGCCGCATGCGCCGCGGTGGCGACGCAGGTCAGCAGGCCGCTGGTGAGCAGCGCTGCGCTGACGGCGGCGAGGGGTCGTTTCACGTGCCCTCCTGAAAGGAGAAAGATTGTGACGGGGGTAGTCACACATGTAGATATAACGATGTGTTGAGGAAAAGAGAAGGCCTGGACCGCTCCCAGACATCGACAGTGACCGTTCGGATGAGGGTGGCGACGAGGGAACCGTCGGCCGCAGCCGTACGTCCGAGCGGCATGAGACCCGCCTCGACGACCGGCGTCACCGCCGCGCTACTGGTCGCCCTCCTGGCCGGATGCACCAGCGCTGACCGAGCCGGCACCGCACCGGACCAGGCCACCGCCACCGTCGGCCCGGGACCGACCGGCCCGGCCACCGGCACCCCGCCGCCGACCGCCGTCCCCACCACTCCGGGCGTCCCCGTACCGACCGGCCCCGAGGCCACCGGCAGCGCGGCCACCCGCGTGATGCTGTTCCGCTCCGGCGGCTTCGCCGGGCGCGGCGACGCCGTGACAGTGGAATCCGACGGCAGATGGACACTGGTGGACCGGGCCGGCGGACGGCGTACCGGCCGGCTCGACCCCGCCGACCTCGGCCGGCTGCGCGGGCTCGCCGCCGACCCCCGGCTGGCCGCCGAGGCCCGCCGCCCGACCACACCCACCGGCTGTGCGGACGCGTTCACCTACCGGCTGACCGTCGGCGCCGTCGAGACCGGCTACGTCGACTGCCCCGCCGATCCCACCCCGCCCCCGGCCACCCGGGCGCTGGTCGAGCTGCTCCTGCGGGCCACCAGCTGATCGCCCGACCGGGCTCCGGCGACTCAGACCAGGTAGTCCGGCGGCAGACCCGTGCCGCGCAGCTCCGCCGGCAGGTGCGCCACATCGTTGAAGGCGACCAGGTTCGGCGGTGCGGCCGTCCCGTACCGGATGACGGTCAGCCCCGCGTTGTGGTGGTTCAAGCCCACCCACCGCCGCCCCGGTGCGTCCAGGGCGTGCCGGACCAGCCAGGCGATCAGAAAGCTGTGCGTCACGACCAGCTCACGGACCGGCTCGGCGCCGCCCGCGCCCTCGGCGTCACCGGCGACCGGGCCGGTCCACCGCCGTACCGCCGCCGCCGTCACCCGCGGCCCGTCGACCCGCTCGGCCGCCGAGAACTGGCCCAGGAACCTGGCGTACGCGGGCGGCAGGTCGGCGGCGTCCGTGTCGTGCGGGAGGTGGTCGCCGGCCAGCTCGCTCGCGTACACCGGAACCCCGGGCAGCGACGCGGCGACCAGCTCGGCGGTCTCCGCGGCCCGACGCAGCGGCCCGTGGTGCACGGCGGCGAACGACCGGCCCCGCAGCCGCTCGCCGAGCAGCCTGGCCTGCCGCCGGCCGCGCTCCGACAGGCCGGCCTCCGGCGACTCGGTCGCCGCGTCCTCCTGCTCCGCGTGCCGGGCGATGTACAGCAGCCGGGTGATCATGTCCCACACCTCAGCACACCGGGAGGCGCGGGATCTACCCCGCGCCTCCCGGTATGCCGCCAAACGTTTCAGTCCACCCGGCCGGAGGCCGCCCGCGCGAACGTGACCGACACCCAGAGCCAGCCGGCCGTCACCGCCAGGCCGAAGGCCACCATCACGGCCGGAGCCGGCCGGACGATCAGCGTCACCCAGGACACCGCGAAGAACGCGCCGGTCGCCAGGCTGTAACCCGCCCTGCCCCGCGCCCCGTGCCGCGCCGCCCGCCGGCCGACCACCACCGTCGCCACGATCAGCGACACGAAGGAGACCGCCGCCACCAGGAAGTGCAGGCCGCCGTGCCAGCTGATCTGGCCGGCGCCCCGGGGCGTGCCGGCGGGAAACCCGTCGGCCGGGTCGGCACTGAAGATCCCCGCGCCCATCAGACCCAGCCCGTACAGGGCGAGCAGCCGGGACGGCCACACCGAACCGGCGCCGGTGGAGCGCCGGAGCGCCCCGGCGGCCGCCACGCACAGCACCCCGGTGGCCAGGAACGTGGCGATCTGGACCCAGCCCAGCTCACCGGTGCTCAACACGCTGACCGGGTGCCGCCGGAAATCGAAGCCGTCCCGGGCGAGCGCCTGGAGCAGCGCCGAGCCGGCGAAGATCGGGCCGGCGACGACACCACCGACCAGCAACGCACGGTCCCGGCCGGCGGTGGCCGGTCGGACCCCGGAGAGCGGAACCGCCTGGCTCATCGGTCTGCCCCTCAGGCCCGGGGGAACATCTGGCCGATGCGGATCCGGTTGCCGAACGGATCCCGGACGCCGAAGTCGATCCCGTACGGGCGCTCGGTCGGCTCGTCGGTGATCTCGACCCCCTTGGCCACCAGTTCCTCGTACGTCTTGTGGGCGTCGTCCGTGGTCATGAAGAGCGAGCCACCCAGTGCACCCTTGGTGAGCAGCTCCCGGACCTGCGCGGCGGTGGCCGGGTCCATCGCCGGCGGGCCCGGCTTCTCCAGCAGAACCTCGCGCTCCGGGTCGCCGGGCAGGTTGACCGTCAGCCAGCGCATGAAGCCGAGGTCCTGGTCGGTGTTGAGCTCCATGCCGAGCTTGTTCACGTAGAAGTCGAGCGCCTCGTCCTGGTCGAGGACGTAGATCTGGGAGCGGCTGATCGCGTTCATCGTCATGGGAACCACGCTAGACGCAGTGCCTGACCTGGTGCTTATCCAAAACTGCTGGGTCGGGTCCAAGCCTTGGCGAAGCAGGACGGCACGTTCACCGGCGCCGAGCGGCGGCGGAACTCCGAGGGCGACGCCCCGACGATCTGCCGGAACGTCCGGCTGAACGTGCCCAGGCTGCCGAAGCCGACGGCGTAACAGATGTCGGTCACGTCGCGATCGGTCTCCACCAGCAGCGCCATCGCCCGCTCGACCCGCCGACGTTGCAGGTAGCGGTGCGGGGTCTCACCGAAGGTGGCCCGGAAGGTCCGGATGAAGTGCGCCTCGGAGACGTGCGCGATCCGGGCCAGCGCGGGGATGTCCAGCGGCTGGGCGTACGCCCGGTCCATCGCGTCCCGGGCACGCAGCATCGCCCGGTTCGACTCCTCCACCGCGCGACTCATCGGCTCGCGTGCACCCCTTGGCTGGACGACATCGTCGCGGGTCGGCCGCCCACGCTCGTGCTGCCGCCCAGCATACGGCGGGTGCCGACGGTTACCGCTCGCGCGCGGTCGGGCAAAGCGACATAATGCGATACTTTGACATGCTTTACGCCGCACTCCTCGGCCGCACTTGCAGAGTGTCGGTTCTGGGCGATACGTATCAGCCGCCAGCTGCCCTACCCTGATGCGGGGACGAGCATTTGCGAACTCTCAAGAAAGCAGGGCATGAGGGGGCGACACCCAGGGACGCGAGCGAGTCACGCCCATCCGGAGAGGGAGTAGTTTGGCCAGGTCAGCCCACTTTGAGTGGCGGTCAGGGCAAGGCGGGATCCGTTCACGATGAACGTCAAGGCCGACTGTCCATTCTGCGAAATCGTTCTGCGCGAGACCCCGGACACCCGAGAGGTCTATCGCGACGAGCGCGTGGTTGCCTTCTTTCCACTGGAGCCGGCGACTTTGGGCCACACCCTCGTGGTGCCGCGTGATCACATCCCCGACATCTGGTCACTGGACGAAGAAGCCGCCGCCCACCTGGCGCGCATCACGTTGAAGCTCTCGCATGCGGTGAAGTGCGCGACCGAGCCGGAAGGATTGAACATAATCCAGTCGAACGGCGCGGTTGCCACCCAGACCGTGCCCCACTTGCACATCCATGTGGTCCCCCGCTGGTCCGGCGACCAAATGGGACGCATTTGGCCCTCAGAAACCAGTTACTCGGAGACGCAGAAGGATGACGTCTGGGAGCGACTCCGAGACGAGTGCCGGAAGGTTGGTGGGGAGTGATGCAACCGGTTGACGTGATAGCCGTCGATCCCGACGATCGGCGGAAGCACCTGGACTACATCCAGGCGGTCGTGACGCGTATGTCCTCAGCATCTTCGACGGCCAAGGGTTGGCTGCTCCCGGTGGTGACCGCAACGTACGGGTACGCATTGACCCGGAACGCAGACCTCGTTGCCGCGCTAGGAATCGCAGCCGCACTCCTGTTCGGTTTCCTCGACGCGAATTACCTGCGGCAGGAGAAGGCATACCGGCGACTCTATGACGCGGTAGCGCGTGGGACGCGAAACGTCCCCCTATTCTCACTCGACCCTTCTGACGCCGACGATCCGGTTCCTGCCGCGGCTACCCGCGGACAACGAATCCGATTGCGCCTCAGACGCTGGTTTCCCAACGCCACTGTGTGGCTCTCATGGTCAGTTGCTCCATTTTACGGAGCCCTCGTCGCCATCGGTTGCTCGATAGCTTTGTTCGCGTGATGGCGGTTCAACCTGCCCGCTTGCCCGACATCTCGGCGAGTTGCGCGCACTCCACCTCACGGCCGGCGCGGCTGCGCCGATCCCTCTGACCCCTACTAGCAAGCCCCCGGCCGACAGCTGACGTCCATCCCGACCTTCACTGGGTGTCGGGCTCACTTCGACCAGGCGACGTAAAGGTCGCGGCCGGCTCACGGCGACGCTCGCCGTGAGAAGCCGATGGAATATTGGAGCCCCCGGCCGGGATCGAACCGGCGACATCTCGCTTACAAGAACTCTGCGCTTCGTCCGGCGCGATCCGTGCACGTCTTTGACGTCGGGCGTTGGTCCGCAGCTTTCCGGCCTCGCCCCCACCCGTCTGGCCCTGTTGCTGTCATCGTTGCTGTCGACAGCATCAGGGCCACCGCCGCTTAGCGCTGGTCGACGGTCGACGCTTGCTGCCCGAGAAACTCGCGGAGGAGCCGGCAGAGGTTCGAGATGGCCCGCTTGTGGTCGGTATCGCTGACAAGGCGGTCCTCGGTGGCATCCTCACCGAAGGTCTCCGCTAGCACCAGAGACCAGAAGGCAAGGCTGCTGCCACGGTGGCGCACCGAGGCATTGTCCCTGATCACGACCTCTTCGGTGCGAAAGAACGACCGGGCGGCGAGGAGCTGCGCAAGCCGCAAGGCTGAGCTGCCCCAACGGTCCGTCAACGTCCATGGGCGTCCGGCCTCGGTCGTACCCGTCGTCACCCACTTGGTCACCCAACCGGTGTCACTGTCCCCTACCGGGTGGGGCTACGACGGCCTTCGCCGGGAGCGGTCGACTCGGGTGCTGGCTTGCAGTCATTCGAGCACTTCACGTATGTCCGGCCAATGCCTCCCAGGACAACGGTGGACTCGCTCAGTTGGGCATAGAGGGATGTAATGCGGCTCTCCGGGACAGTCCGAGGACCGACGGAGAGTGCGGTGATCCGTAGATTGATGACGGACATCGCCCCGCTCTTGTCGCGCTCAAGCTGCCAGGTACCGGAGCCATCCAGGCGGTCTCGCGACTGGTCGAAGGGTGACGGTCGATACTTCTCCAGGTCACCCGAATAGAGCCTCTCAGCGATGTCTGACGCCTCGAAACTGCCGTCGGCCGCGAAGTGCAGGAGTGCACCACTCGCTTCATGCTGCCAAGATCCAACGACGTCGGCCGGCGTCATCGACGCCGCGGGCGCGTAGGTGCGGCATGACTCCCCGAAGCAGCCGGTGAGCATCGCGAGCAGAAGGATCGCGAGTACAAGCTTGCGCATGCCTGTCATCGTGAGCGCGATCGATCATCAGGCACAAATCACGTGCGCCGTCGTTGGGCAACGGCGCTTGCTGATTGCCTCTGGACCTGCGTGAAGGTCACCTTGACGGCTCGTTGGAACGCCGCGATGGGTCGACGCGCGATGAGGCCGTGGTGGGGATGCGGCGCGAGCATCACGGGCAGGCCCCGCCTTGGCAACGCCGGCCCGAGGGGTCGCAGAGGCTGCGGGGTCAAGGGCGGCCCGCAGGGCCGTCGCGCAGCGATGCGAAGCGCCCTTGAGGCCGGAGGGGCGGCCCCGCATCCTCCGCGCCGCATCCCCACCACGGCCGGCGGTGACCCGTCCAACGGCGCTCCGGCACGACGGCCGCCGCGCCCCGGCCGGCTGCCGGCCCACCAACTCTCGCCCCCAACGCCCTGTCGTTCTGCGGCGGCCCTCCGGGCTTTCCCGCTTCCGCGCCAGCCGCTGGGCGTGTTGCGTGGCCGGAGCGGAGCGGCAGCGGAGTGCAGGCCGCGCGCCCTGGCGACGGCGCGTGCGGCCCGTTCAGGGCCGCCTTGCAGACGCACAGAAACTTTGAACCACTTCGCCGGCAGCCGGCTGTCCTGTCTCGGGACCTGCGTGACAGATCGGTCTCGGGACCTGCGTGACGCTCTGCGGAGCCTGGGATCCGCGACGCATCTCAGCTCCATCCACTAGGCGTTGGGCCGAGTAGCGCGGCGGTGTCGGCGGCGGGGCAAACGCCCCCATCAGCTCTCCGTAGGCTTCGGGCATGCTCCGGACTTCTCCAAGCGGTGGCAGGGCGTGGCTGGTGAGACTCAGCCGAGCAGGCTGCTTGTGATGGCCACTCCGCCACCGCCTTGCACGGATCCGGAGCAGACAGGACCGCAAGGGGCACCACCGCTGCCCGCGGAGTTGCCGCCACGCTCACCGTCGGCCAAACGTGGGCGGATCTCCGCCGGTATCGGCATCGCCCTCGCCGGCCACCTGCCCGCAAGCGGCCTATGGCTTCTCTCGTTCTACACGTTTGTCTACAACGCAAGCCCGGACTCGCTGTTCATGGTGGACTGCCTGGTAATACTCCTTCAGCTGGCCTTGTTCGCCTGCTGCGCCGTGACGGGCAGTGTGATGGTCATACGCGGCGATCGCGGCCTTGGACTGGGCCTGCTCATCGGTTGGGTGACCGGCATCATCGTGCTCGTGGCGGGCACCGCCCTAATCGCCTTCTCCGCGCCGGCTACCTGATCGTCTAGCCGCATCTGTCACGAAGGTCCCGAGACTAATCCGTCACAGAGGTCCTGAGACTCGACATCGCCGGCAGCCGGCCGGACTCACCTCGGGGGCTGTGTAGCTGCGTCGCCGGTCTGCTCGCGCCACTGGCCGCCGTCGGCCTGGACGAGACGCTTCACCATCTGCCGGGCCTCGTCCTCGGTGTCGAACTCCCACCGCAGCACCTTGCCCGTCTCTGAGTCGCCGGACCTGGCGACGACGTGCCACCGGACCTCGCGGGCGAGCCACACGTCACGCCGGGTCAATCGCCCCCAAGTCCCGTTCCACCAGCGCTCCACCAGCTCCTTCACAAGAAGATCGTACAAACGTTCTAATGCATCGCGCTGGTCACCGCCCGATACGCACCTGCTCCGACCGGATCCACTGATACATCCGGTAGTCGCGGTGGAACTCAAGGAGCCCTAGATGCTGAAGAGTCACCACGACCGGCTTCGCCTCCACTCGTGCCAGCGCTGCCGCGACGGGTTCCGCGGCTTGCGCTGTGTTGGAGTAGGCAAGGCTCACATGAGGGCGGTAGCCCTGGACGTGCTCGGGTGCCAGCTCGACGTTGCCGGTGCCCAGGACGCGGCTGATGACATCTCTTACCGCGTGACGTACCGCCGCGATGGGTGTTGGCGGGTTCGCAGGCAGGTAGACAGCCTCCGGTCTGACGACAGGGCGGTGGAAGGTGACGACCGGTGCGGGTAGCTCTGCAAGCTCTTCCCTGATCCCGTAGGTCAACCGGGCGACCTGCTCATCGTCCAGGTCGTCCACGAATCCGATCCCCTGCATGGTCAGGTGAAGCCACGTTGAGGGGATGAGGTCGAGCCCGGGAAACGGTCGTAGTGCCATCTGGTAGCGCTGCACCAGCTCCCCGAGCTTGGCGTACTCGCCCATCGTGAAGTGGCAGGCGTAGAAGTGCCGGCCCGCACGCCAGCCTGGCCGCCACCACCAGTGGTCCTTCATCTTGTCGACGTGCTCGATCGGAGGGGGCATCTTCTTCCCTGCCTAGAGGTCTGAGAGGCCCTCTGCGTCCTCGGGTTGTTGCGTCACGTCGTAGTCGTCGCGGGCCGCACTCGCCGAGGTGTGGGAGGACCATGACCTTGTCTTTCCCTCGAAGCGGGGCACCCCCATAGAGCCCACCAACCTCAGCCGCTCGTTCGCCCGGCTCCGCGAGGCCGCCGGACTGCCTGGTGTCCGCCTGCACGATCTCCGGCACGCCGATGTAAAGATCACCCTCAAGGTCTACGCTCACGCCAACCTCGATGCGATGCGTCAGGCGCTTTGCAAGCTCGACGGGAAGCTCTCGTGAATCGCGTTGCTGTCAGCGTTGCTGTCAACCGGCCGACCCATGGCAGTGCCCGTCGGGAAATGCCTGGTGGAATTGGAGCCCCCGGCCGGGATCGAACCGGCGACATCTCGCTTACAAGGCGAGTGCTCTGGCCAGCTGAGCTACAGGGGCGCGTGCGTCGAAGTCAGCATAGCGAGTGACGTCTGGATATCCCGCTCGCGAGGGCTCCCGAGCACGGGAAACGTCAACAACCCGACGCCAATACGGCCTCCCACGGACGCGCCATGCGTCGATTGATGCATGACCGTGCCCGACTGACCGTATTGCGTAGGCCGTGCGCCACTTCCGGTGCGCCCCCGCCTTGGCAGCGCGGGGAAACCCGTTTACGGTGCAGTGACACGGACGACAGGCCGGCCGCCACGCGATCGGCCCGCCGTCCGTTGACCGGCACGGACATGTGCCGGTCGCTCCTTCACTCGGATCGTCCGGCACGTTCCTGCCGGTGAAAGGAAGCGCTTCACCATGGCTACGGTCACCTATTCCAAGGCGTCCCGAATCTACCCGGGCACCGAGCGTCCCGCCGTCAACGAGCTGGACCTCGAGATCGGCGACGGCGAGTTCCTCGTCCTGGTCGGCCCCTCCGGTTGTGGCAAGTCCACCAGCCTGCGCATGCTCGCCGGGCTGGAGGACGTCGACGCCGGCTCGATCTACATCGACCAGCGTGACGTGACCCACCTGCCCCCCAAGGCCCGCGACATCGCGATGGTCTTCCAGAACTACGCCCTCTACCCGCACATGACGGTGTACGAGAACATGGCGTTCGCCCTCAAGCTGCGCAAGACCTCCAAGTCGGAGATCGACCGGCGGGTGAAGGAGGCGGCCGGGCTGCTCCAGCTGGAGGAGTACCTCGGCCGCAAGCCGAAGGCGCTCTCCGGTGGTCAGCGTCAGCGCGTCGCGATGGGCCGGGCGATCGTCCGCGAGCCGCAGGTCTTCCTCATGGACGAGCCGCTGTCGAACCTCGACGCCAAGCTGCGCGTGCAGACCCGTACCCAGATCGCGTCGCTGCAGGCCAAGCTGGGCGTCACCACGGTCTACGTCACGCACGACCAGGTCGAGGCCATGACCATGGGCCACCGGGTCGCGGTGCTCTTGGATGGCGTCCTCCAGCAGGTGGACACCCCGCGGGCGCTCTACGACACCCCGGCCAACGTCTTCGTCGCCGGTTTCATGGGCTCCCCCGCCATGAACATCAAGACCGTGCCGCTGAACGAGCAGGGCGCCGAGTTCGCCGAGCTGCAGATCCCGCTGACGCGCGAGCAGGTCGAGGCGGCCCGCGCCGAGGGCGGCGACGGCAAGGTGACGGTGGGCTTCCGCCCGGAGGACTGCGACCTGGTCAGCCCGACCGAGGGTGGCATGCCGGTCGTGGTCGAACTCGTCGAGGACCTCGGCTCGGACGCCAACATCTACGGTCACGCCGCGCTGGGTGGCAACTCGGAGCGCTTCGTCGTCCGCACCGACCGACGCAGCATGCCGAACATGGGTGACACCGTGTTCGTCAAGCCGCGCACCGGCCGCAGCCACGTCTTCCACGCCACCACCGGCAGCCGGATCTGACGTAACGCCGTACCGACAGGGGCGGTCCGCTTCGGCGGGCCGCCCCTGTGGCATCTCCGGACCCGGTCGATCCCGCCGCCGGACACGATGAGGCCCCGTCCCCCGGAGTATGCGGGGAACGGGGCCTCGATGACGCTCGTCTACTGCTCGGCGGCGCGTCGGCGGGCGACCTCGGCCAGGGTGACCGCGGCGGCCACGCTGGCGTTGAGCGACTCGACCTCGGAGATCATCGGGATGCTGACGGTCAGGTCGCAGGTCTCCCCGACCAGCCGGGAAAGCCCGCGCCCCTCGGAGCCGACCACGACCACCAGCGGGCCGACGGCGGCCTCCAGGTCGTAGAGCTCGGTGTCACCGTCGGCGTCCAGACCGATGACAATGAAGCCGGCGTCGCGGCACGCCTTCAGCGATCGGGTCAGGTTGGTGACCTGCGCCACCGGCACCCGCGCGGCCGCGCCGGCACTGGTCCGCCAGGCGGTCGCCGTGATCCCGGCGGCACGACGCTCGGGTACGAAGACACCCTGCGCGCCGAACGCGGCGGCCGAGCGGATCACCGCGCCCAGGTTGCGCGGGTCGGTGACACCGTCCAGCGCGACCAGCAGCGGGGCCTGCTGCTCCAGGGCCGCGGCCACCATGTCCTCGAACGGCTGGTACGCGAACGGCGGCACCTGCAACCCGACGCCCTGGTGCAGCACCCCGCCGGTCATCCGGTCCAGCTCGGCCCGGCTGATCTCCAGGTTGGCGATGCCCCGGTCGGCGGCGGTCCGGATGATCTCGTTGATCCGGTCGTCCACGTCGATGCCCTGGGCGGTGTAGAGCGCCGTCGCCGGCACCTGGGCGCGCAGCGCCTCCAGCACCGGGTTGCGCCCGACCAGCAGCTCCGGAGTGTCCCTGGCCGGGTTGGACTTGCGCCCCGGCGTGACCCGCGGGCCGGACCGACCTGCGGGCTTGCCGCCCCGGCCGCCGGTGCCGCCCCGGTTGACCGGAACGCCCCGGCCACCGCCCTTGCCCCAGGTGGTGTCCTTGCTGCCGGGCTGGCCGATCTTCGGGGCACGCCCCTCCTCGGCCGCCGCCCGGCGCTCCTTGTCCTGCTTCCAGGCGGTGCGCTGGGGCAGCTTCTCGGTGCCCGAGTAGCCCTTGTGCCACGGCCGCTCGTCGGCGGGCAGGGTGCGCCCCCGCCCGGCCAGCGAATCCTTGTTCTTGCCGCCGGTGCCCTTGGGGGCGCCCGCCTTCGGCGTCAGTCGCCGGCCACGGCGCTGCGAGTTGCCGGCCATCAGTCCTGCTCTCCAATAGTCCAACGGGGGCCCTGGGGTGTGTCCTCGACCACCACGCCGGCCAGCTTGAGCTGGTCGCGTACCGCGTCGGCGGCAGTCCAGTCCTTGCGGCCCCGGGCCTGTGCGCGCTGCTCCAGGGCCAGCGCGATCAGGGAGTCCACCACGGCACGCAGATCATCCGAGCGGCCGCCACCGGTCCAGGCCAGGTCGAGGGGGTCGATCCCGAGGATATCCAGCATCGCCCGTACTGCGGCCAGGGTGGTGCGGACGGTCACATCGTCGCCGGTGCTCAGCGCGGTGTTTCCGTCCCGGATCTGCTGTTGCAGCACGGCGAGCGCGGCGGAGGTGTTGAGGTCGTCGTCCATTGCCGCGACGAAGCCGCTCGGCAGCTCGCCGAACTGCCCGGCGCCGACCCGCTCGGCGGCCCGCTGCACGAAACCCTCGATCCGGCGGTACGCGGTGGCCGCGTCGCGCAGCGCGTCCTCCGAGTAGTCGATCATCGAGCGGTAGTGCGCTGCGGCGTAGTAGTAGCGCAGCTCGACGGGCCGCACCCCGAGCGAGTCCACGTACGCCAGGCCCAGCGCGTTGCCGGCGGACTTGCCCATCTTGGCTCCGCCGATGCTGAGCAGCCCGTGGTGCACCCAGTGGCGGGCGAACGGCAGCCCGGCCGCCTGGGACTGGGCGATCTCGTTCTCGTGGTGCGGGAAGGTGAGGTCGAGCCCGCCGCCGTGGATGTCGAACTCCGGGCCCAGGTAGCGCCAGCACATCGCCGAGCACTCGATGTGCCAGCCCGGGCGGCCCAGCCCCCACGGCGAGGGCCAGTAGGCGTCCGCCGGCTCGTCGGGCTTGGCGCCCTTCCAGAGCGCGAAGTCGCGCGGGTCGCGCTTGCCCCGGTCCGGCGCGTCACCGGCCGACTGCATCGCGTCCGGCGACTGACCCGACAGCGACCCGTACGCCGGCCAGGAGGCCACGTCGAAGTAGACGTCGCCGGAGCCGTCGGTGGCCGGGTAGGCGTGCCCGTCGGCGATCAACTTGGTGATCAGCTCGTGCATCTCGGGGATGTGCCCGGTGGCGCGGGGCTCGTAGGTGGGCGCCAACACGTTCAACGCCCGGTACGACTCGGCGAGGATCAGCTCGTTGGCGTACGCGATGGACCAGAACGGCCGGCCCTGCTCCCCCGCCTTGACCAGGATCTTGTCGTCGATGTCGGTCACGTTGCGGATGAACGTGACCTGGTAGCCGGCGGTCAGCAACCAGCGGCGCAGCACGTCGTAGTTGACGCCAGAGCGAAGGTGACCGATGTGTGGCGGGGCCTGGAGAGTGAGACCACACAGGTAGACCCCCACCTTGCCGGCTTCCCGCGGGACGAAGTCCCGCACCGATCGGGTGGCGGTGTCATACAGGCGTAGCGTCACCGTACAAGGGTAGCCGTCCACGCCTGTCCGGGTCCGCCGGTGCCGGGTCGTACGCTGCCAGGCGTGGATGCGACCGCACGCCCCGGTGAGCCGCCGGCCAGCCCCAGCGCCCCCGCCGGCCGAGCCGACGCGGTTGTCGGGCGGGCCGGCGAGACGGCACAGACCCTGGACCGCGGGTTACGGCTGCTGCACCTGGTCGCCGAAGCGCCGGCCGGGCTGACCGTCACCGAGGTGGCGAACCAGCTCGGCATCGGGCGAGCGGCCGTCTACCGGCTGGTCGGCCCGTTGACCGGGCACGGAATGCTGCGCCGCGACGCCGACGGCCGCCTCCGCCTCGGCGCGGGAGTGCTGCACCTGGCCCGGCGCGCCCAGCCGCTGCTGGCCGAGGGAGCGCTGCCCGCCCTGCGCCGGCTCGCCGAGCATGCCGGCGCCACGGCACACCTGACCGTGGTCGAGGGTGGCGAAGGCGTCGCCCTGGCCGTGGTCGAGCCGAGCTGGACGTCGTTCCACGTCGCGTACCGGACCGGGGCGCGGCATCCGCTGGACCTGGGGGCGGCGGGCCGGGCCATCCTGGCCGGGCGTGCCGGGGCGGCGGGACCGGTGAGCAGCAGCGGCGAGTTGCAGTCCGGCGCGTACGGGGTGGCCGCGCCGGTGCTCGGCGTACCCGGACTGGAGGCGAGTGTCGGCGTGGTCGCGCTCGCCCCGCTGGACGTCGAGACGGTCGGCACCCAGGTCCTTGCCGCCGCCACGGCCGTCGCCACCGCCCTCCGCTGACACGCTGCGGCTTGGTCGACTCGGGTTCCCGGACATCGTGGTGTCCGGGTGGCCGCGACAGCCCGACTTCCAGGAACGCGAGTCGATCACCACCTGTGCCATAGCAAGATCGGCCGGTCGATCCGCGGTTGTCCACAGGGACCGGTCGGACGTCCGGTCGGGGTTGTCCACAGGGGTTTCGGCGGCCACTCGGCGGTCGGCACGCTGCCTGGCATGCCGCCACGTCCGCACCGACCCGAGACTCTGACCTGGCAGGTCTTCCGCGGCTCCGACGCGATCCGGGATGGCCTGCTCACCGAGCACCAACTGCGCAGCGCCGCCTGGGTGCGACTGCGCCACGACGTCTACGCCGACGCGCGGCTCGACCGGGACCACACCCTGGCCTGTCGCGCTGCCCTCCTCCGGCTACCACCCGGGGTGGCGGTCGGAGGCCCGTCGGCCGCATACCTGCACGGCGTCGAACACGCCGCCGCCTTCACCGACGACGTTCACGTCCTCGTGCCCAGACCGCTGCGGATCGGCGCACAGCGCGGCCTGCGCGTGCACGCCAATGCCATCACCCCGCCCCTCGACGTCCGCCCGCGAGAGGAGGCCGCGACCCCTGCGCAGACAGGACGTCCGCGGGAATCAGGACGCCTACCATCGGCCGGGCTTTCACCAGCGGCAGGGCTTTCACCGGCGGGAGCAGGACTGTCACCACGCCCGACACGGCAACCGCCCCGGCAGCGTGCGGCGGCGGCCAGGCCGGGCAGCACGGTGGCGGTCAGACCGGGCGACG
This sequence comes from Micromonospora sp. NPDC005206, assembly GCF_040608175.1. NCBI lineage: Bacteria > Bacillati > Actinomycetota > Actinomycetes > Micromonosporales > Micromonosporaceae > Micromonospora > Micromonospora sp. NPDC005206. Next base: position 212,206 of record NZ_JBEXHU010000004.1, on the reverse strand, counting down.
AACGGGGGGCGGCCGCCGCGCTGGGACCGGTCTGGGACCCGGGCGGCGCGATCCCCCGTTCCGACCCCGGGCGAGCTGCCTGGGAGACCGCCGTCTGGCTCGATCCGATCCGCGCGGTCGCCATCGTCGACGCGCTGCTCGGGCTAGGGCTGACCAATCGCGACACGCTGGCCGACGTGGCCGCTCGCAACGCGAACCTGCCCGGTGGGCGACGGGCACGGTGGCTCTTCGATCTGGCTGATGGCGGGGCAGAATCTCCGCCGGAGTCGCACCTGCGCGTCCGGCTGGCGCTTGGTGGGCTGCCGCGACCGGTCGTCCAGCATCCGGTACCCCTGCCCAACGGCGTCGTCCTGCATCCCGACCTGGCCTGGCCGGAGTACCGGGTAGCCGTCGAGTACGACGGGCAGTGGCACGCCGACGCTGACCAGCTGCACCGCGATCGCCGCCGGCTGAACCTGCTCGTCGGCGCCGGGTGGCTGGTGCTGCACGTGACCAGCCGACGCCTGCACGCCGAGTTCCCGGCGGTGCTCCGCGAGGTGCGCGGCGCGCTGACCGATCGGGGATGGCGCAGGTGACGCCCCTACCCGGACCAGGGCGAGGGGCGGTACGGGCGTGGCGGCCGCCGCGACCCGAGGCGACAAGGTCCACTCGGGTTCCTGGAAATCGTGCGGTCCGCCCGCCGATGACACCCCGCCTTCAAGGAACTCGAGTCGATCAAGAGGTGCCGCCGCGCACCGCGCCAGCCGGCGCCCTGCACCGCCGGGCCCGGGAACGCGACGGGGCCCGGTCGACCTGCGTCGACCGGGCCCCACCTGATCACGTTACGGTCGGGCGTTCGGCTTGAGCGGGGTCTTCACCGCCGCGTAGGCGTCGACGATCCCGTACCCGTAGAAGCCGTTGAAGTTGACCCCGCCGGCGCAGTAGGCGTCGAAGGTCTCGTCCCGGCCCTCATTGCGGTACTGCTGCAGCCGCGGCTCCGGGCAGGCGTGCTCGGCCGCCGTCCGGTAGAGGTGCTGCTCGACCAGGTCCGGCGACATGCCGAAGCCACCCCGGCGCTCCGGCTTGCCGTACCGGCTGACGATCAGCGCGGCGACGCCGGCGGCGTGCGGGGACGCCATCGAGGTGCCCTGGAGGTAGGTGTAGTAGCCACACTCACCGTTGGCCTTGCACTGCTTGAAGACCGACTGCTCGAAGCCGGCGACGATGTTGCCGGCGGCGTCGACCGAGCCCTCCTCCTGGAGCACGTGCTTCGGGTACGACGAGAGGATCATGTTGGCGTCCGTGCGGAACGTGTCGGTGCCGAATCCGTCCCGGAACCAACCGCCCGGCGCGGCGACCGAGATCTGCTCGGTGCCGTAGTTGGAGAAGTCCGACTTCTTGCCGGACGGGCCGATCGACGACACGCCGATCACGTGCGGGCCCTCGGTGGGCAGGTCCCAGCAGCTCTCGTTGTCGATCGGGCGCGGGTACGGGTCGGCGCCGTAGTCCGGGCTGGTGACGTCGGTGCGCGGGGCGCCGAGGTCCTCGTTGTTGTTGCCGAGCGCCCCGACCAGGGTGACGCCCTTGTTGTGGGCGAAGACCAGCGCCCGCTTCATCGCCTTGATGATGGCCCGCTGCTCGGCCTGGTCCTCCGGCGAGTCGGCGGGGTTGGCGGTGCAGTTGTAGAGCCACGGGTCGACGTAGAACGACATGTTGACCACGTCGATCCCGGACCGGCCGGCGTAGACCAGGGCGTTGACCACCGGGTCGAGGAAGAAGTAGCCGGAGTCCTGGCCACCCTTCAGTTCGACCAGCGAGACGTTCGGGGCGACGCCGGAGAGGCCGAAGCCGTTCGCCGCGGCGCCGATGGTGCCGGCCACGTGGGTGCCGTGCCCGCCGTCGTCGGTGCCGACCGGGTCGAGGCAGCTCGGCACCTCGCAGGCGCCGTCCACGTCGGTCATGTCCGGCGCGAAGTTGCGCGACAGCGCCCAGTTGAAGTTCGGCGCGATGTCCGGGTTGCTGGCGTCGACGCCGGTGTCCAGCACGCCGACGGTCACCCGACGGTCACCTGGCTCGATCTTGCGCGCCTTGTCGGCCCGGATCATCTCCAGGCCCCAGAGCTTCTCGTCGAGCGGGTCCAGCCTGGCGCCCTTCTTGGCAGCGGCACCGGCGGCGGCCTTGGCGGCCATCAGCTGGTTTTCCTGCTCGACCCGATCCAGCTTCGGCTTACGGCCGATGGCCTTCTGCTCGGTGGCGCCGATCAGCGTCGGGGCGGCGGTCGCCCGTGCGGCGAAGTCCGCCCGGTCGCTGGTGACCTGGAACATGCCGACCTCGTCGGACCGGGACACCACCGTGCCGCCGGCCGCGCGGATCGCCGCGATCGCCGTGTCGGCGGCGACGCCGTCCTCGGCGACGACCGTGAAGGTGCCGGAGCTGGTCGGCGCGGCGCTGGCCGGTACACCCAACCCCGTCGCCGTAAGTGCCAGCACTGTCGCGGTCGCGACGGCACCGGCGGTGAAGCGCTTGCTCACCACATCGGATCCTCTCGTTGAGGGACGTGGCAGCCATCACACAACACCCGACGGATTTACGCCAGCTGAACGCCCGCTATGGCGGTGAATCTCTCCTTCATCCACCCGGGTCGACGCGTGCCCCACCCGGATCGACGCGCAATTCCGGCACATCGGGCGGCGTCAGTGGCCGGTCGGACGGCATGGCGGGCAGGTCAGACGGCACACCGGGCAGGTCGGCCAGCGCTGCCGGCGGGTCAGCCATCGTGGACACACCACCGTCAGCACGGTGCCCACTGTCTTAACGACCGTCGGCTACCAGCACCGGCTCGGGCGAGGCAGGCGGGGGTTCCGCTGCCGGCCCGCGCAGCTCGTCGAGCCGCACCAGGGCCACCCCGGCGACGATCAGCCCACCACCGAACAGCTGCCAGGCGGTGGGCAGTTCGTCCAGGAAGAGCCAGGCGATCAGCACCGCGAAGAGCACCTCGGTCAGCCCGACGAACGACGAGAGCCGGGGGCCGAGGATGCGGGTGCCGGCGATCCCGGCCAGGTACGCGATCACGGCGGCCACCAGGGAGAGCCCGGCGATGGGCAGCAGCCAGCTGGTGCGCTGTCCGGCGAAGGTGACCTCGCCGAAGGTGGCACGCAGCGGCAGCAGACCGGTCAGCCCGATGAGGAGCAGCACGGCGGCGCCGACGGCCATCCCGCCGCTGGCCATGGCGACCGAGGGCAGCCGGGAATCGACCCGACCGGCGAGCACGAAGTAGCCGGCGAGGCCGAACGCGGCGCCCAGCCCCCAGAGCACGCCCACCGGGTGGAAGTTGGCGGTGCCGGTGAGGTCCAGCACGAACGCCAACCCGGCCAGGGCGGCCACCGACCCGGCCACGGTGAGCCGGCGCGGCTGCTGCCCGTGCCGCAGCCACATCCACCCGACGACAAGGATGATGCCCAGGTACTCCAGCAGCAGCGCGACGCCGACCGGCAGGTAGCGCACGGCGTTGAAGAAGCAGACCTGGGCCAGCGCCACGCCGAGCAGGCCGAACATTCCGATCGCGGTGACGTTCCGCCGCAGCACGTCCCACCTGCCCCGCAGCGACAGCAGCGCCGGGATCGCCAGCACCAGGGCGGCCACGCCGACCCGGGCGATCACCGCTGACTCGGCCGACCAGCCGGCCTCGATGAGCGACCGCGCGAAGGTGCCCGAGGTGGCGAAGGTGACCGCGGACAGCAGCGCCAACGCGGCGCCGACGGCGGGTCGTGGCTGCATCCTGCGCTCCTCGGATCGGCGATGGCGTCATGAGCAAACTATCCTTGTGCCCATGACGCTATGCGGCCCCTGTGACAGGAGTCAAGTTGCTGTTCGCTCATGACACCGAGTGTTCTCTGATCGCCGCTGCCGCGCTGGTCAACACCGCGGGCCGAGACGGCGAGCTCCTGCCCGACATCGCCGCGCTGGACGCGTTCTTCACCCGGCACTCCTACAGCGGACGGCACGAGCACACCGACGCCGAGCTACGCGCTGTCCGGCAGTTGCGGCCCCAGCTGCGCCGCATCTGGCACGCCGAACCGGCCGAGATCGTCGCCGTGGTCAACGGCCTGCTGCTGGAGCACCGGGCGCTGCCACAGCTGATCGAACACGATGACGAGCCGTACCACCTGCACGCCGTGCCCCGCGACGCGCCGCTGGCCACCCGGATCGCCGTCGAGGCGGCGATGGCGATCGCCGACCTGGTCCGCGCCGACGAGTTGAGCCGGCTGCGGATCTGCGAGTACCCCGACTGCGAGAACGTGGTCGTGGACCTGTCCCGCAACCGGTCGCGGCGGTTCTGCGAGGCCGGCTGTGGCAACCGCGCCGCGGTGACCGCCTACCGCGCCCGCCGGGCCGCCGGCCGCTGATTCTGCCGGCGCGACCTCCACGATGCGGCACCCACCGCGGCAGGCCGGGAGTCAGGGGTGGGTCATCCGGAGCAGGTCGAGCACCTCGTCGAGCTGGGTCTCGCTGAGCTTGCCGGAATCGACGTGCCCCCGGGAGATCACCACCTCGCGGATCGAGGTCTGCCTGGCAAGCGCCTCCTTGGCGATCGACGCGGCCTCGTCGTACCCGAGGTAGCGGTTGAGCGGGGTGACGATCGACGGCGAGCCCTCGGCGTACGCCAGGCAGACCTCGGCGTCCGCGACCAGGCCGGCCACCAGACGGTCGGCGAACAGCCGGCTCGCCGCGGACAGCAACCGGATCGACTCCAGCAGGTTGCGGCCCATCACCGGGAGCATCACGTTCAGCTCGAAGTCACCCTGCGAGCCGGCGAAGCCGACCGTCGCGTCATTGCCGATCACCTGGGCGCACACCTGCCGCATCGCCTCGGCGACCACCGGGTTGACCTTGCCCGGCATGATCGACGAGCCGGGCTGGAGGTCGGGGATGCGCAACTCGCGCAGGCCGGCGCGCGGGCCGGAGCCCATCCACCGAATGTCATTGGCGATCTTGTAGAGGCCCACCGCGACGGTACGCAACTGGCCGGACGTCTCCACCAGCGCGTCCCGGGCACCCTGCGCCTCGAAGTGGTTGCGGGCCTCGGTCAGCGGCAACCCGGTCGACTCGCGCAACCTGCCGATGACGGCGGCGGCGAAACCTAGCGGCGTGTTGATCCCGGTGCCCACGGCGGTGCCGCCCAGCGGCAGCTCGGCCAGCCGGGGCAGCGCCCCCTCCAGCCGTTCCACGCCGTAGCGGACCTGGGCGGCGTACCCGCCGAACTCCTGCCCGAGGGTGACGGGCGTCGCGTCCATCAGATGGGTACGCCCGGCCTTCACCACCGTCTCGAACTCGGCCGCCTTGCCCTCCAGAGCCTCCGCGAGGTAATTGAGCGACGGCAGCAGGTCCTCCGCGATGAACTGGGTGGCGGCCAGGTGGATTGAGGACGGGAACACGTCGTTGCTGGACTGGGAGGCGTTGACGTCGTCGTTCGGGTGCACGTCCCGGCCCAGCTCGCGGGTGGCCAGGGTGGCGATCACCTCGTTGGCGTTCATGTTCGACGACGTCCCCGACCCGGTCTGGAACACGTCGACCGGAAACTGGTCGTCATAGCCGCCAGCGGCCACGTGCGCGGCGGCGGCGACGACGGCGGCGGCCACGTTCGCGTCGATCACGCCCAGCTCACCGTTGACCTCGGCCGCCGCCCCCTTGATCTGGGCCAGCGCCTTGATCTGGGCCGGTTCGAGGCCCCGGCCGGAGATCGGGAAGTTCTGCACCGCACGCTGCGTCTGCGCCCGCCACAACGCTTCGGCGGGCACCTCCACCTCGCCCATCGAGTCGCGTTCGATCCGGTAACCCGTCGCCTCTGGAGTCGTCACGCGTACCATCCTGCCGCGCCCGTCGCCGACTCGCAGATGAACCCTCAGTCCAACTCGGCCAGCAGCCGCTCCACCCCGTGCTGGTCCGGTGACTCGATCTGTCGGAACAGGGGCAGGGCCCGGATCAGATGCGCGCGGGCCGCGGCCGGGTCGGTGTCCCGTAGGCAGCGGGCGATGCCCTCCAGCGCGCGGGCCAGCTCGTACCGGACACTCAACCGGGTCGCGTCGCCGAGCACCCGTCGGTGCAGGTCGAGCGCGCTGGCGACGTCCCCCTGGTCCAGGATCGCCCGGGCCAACAGGTTGCGCGAGGCGCACTGCCCCACCCGGTCGCCCACCTCCATCATCGCCACCAGCGCGTCCCGGTGCAGGGCAGCGGCGCGTTCCGGCCGCCCGGCGACGCGCTCCATCACACCGATCTCGTTGAGCACCTCACCCTCGCCGAACCGGTTGCCCCACTGGCGCTTGAGGTGCAACGCGATCCGCAGGATCCGACGGGCCGGGCGCAGGTCACCCATCCGGTGCCGGATCATGCCGAGGTGCCCGATCGCGTTCACGGTCTGCCGCATGTCCTTCGTCTGACGGGCCAGGAGAAGATGCTGCCGGGCGGTGCGCAGCGCCTCGTCGTACCGGCCCCAACCGACCAGCGCGAAGCACAGGTTGTTCTGCAGGTTGGTCAGCTCGTGTGCGTCACCGAGCCCGGTGACCAGGCTCAGTGCCTCGTCGAACTTCGCCTTGCCCTGCCGGAAGTCACCGTTCGCGGCGTACGAGATTCCGAGGTTCCACAGCGTGCTGAGCACGTCACCGCGCAGCCCGAGCCGGCGGCGCAGGTCGAGCGCCACCTCCATCGACCTGATCGCCTCCGGGAAGCGGGCCAGCCGGAAGTACGCCGAGGAGAGGTAGTTGAGCATCACGGCGACGGCCGCATCGTCACCGAGTCGCTCGGCGACCCGGAGCCCGATCGTGTGGGTCTCGATCAGCTCGTCGAGGTGCCCGCCGTCGAAGTTGAGCCGCCAGCAGGCCCGGGCCAGCTGCCAGCACTGGGTGGGGAAGTCCTCCTCCTCCGCCAGCCGGACCAGGGCAGTGAGCGCGGCAAGGTTCTCCTCGAACCACGCCCGCCCTTCGGCAGCCGGGGCGGCCACCAGATCGGGCCGGCTGGGCATGCTGATGGGGATGGTGCGGCGACTGCCCGCCGCCTCGATCGACCAGGCGATCGCCACCGTGACGGACAGGTGGTGGTCCAGCAGCCGCTCCAGGGCGGCCCGGCGTTCGTGCCGCCACTCCCGGGAATCCAGCAGCAGCCGGGCGTACTCCCGAAGCAGGTCGTGCAACCGGTACCGGCCCGACTGCACCTCCTCCACCAGGTGCGCGTCGACCAGCTCGTCCAGCAGCTCCTGAGTTTCGGTGAGGGACAGCTCCGCGAGGGCGGCAGCCACCTCGCTGTCCAGGCGTCCGCCCGGGTGGAGGCCGAGCAACCGGAACAGCCGTTGCGCCGGCGGAGAGACCTGCGCGTACGACAGTGCGAACGCCTGCCCCACCGAACGCTGCCCGGCGGCCAGCTCGGCCAGCGGGCCCGCCCCGGTGACCAGGCGCTCGGCGAGGTCGGCGACGCGCCAGTGCGGTCGGTGCGCCAGGCGGGCGCCGGCCAACCGGATGGCGAGCGGAAGGTGGCCGCAACGACGCGCCACCTCGGCGGCCGCCTCCGGTTCGGCGGCGACACGTTCCGCGCCGGCCACCCGACCCAGCAGCTCGACGGCCTCGTCGGCGTCGAGCACGGGCAGCGACGACGGTCGTCCCTCGTCCACCCCGACCAGCCGGCGGCGGCTGGTGATCAGGACCAGGCAGTGTGAGCCGTTGGGCAGCAGCGGTGCCACCTGGTCGACGCTGGCCGCGTTGTCCAGCACCACCAGGGCGCGCCGGCCGGCCAGCTCGGTCCGCCAGAGCGCCAGCCGGTCGTCCGGGTCCACCGGCATCCGCTCCGCCGCTACGCCAAGCTGGCGAAGCAGGGCGGCCATGGCCGTGGCCGGCGTCAGCGGGCTGCGCTCGCTGTGCCCGTGCAGGTCGACGAAGAGCTGGGCATCCGGGTAGCGGTCGGCGAGCGCGGTGGCGACGTGCACGGCGAGGGTGGTCTTGCCGCTGCCGGCCATCCCGTCGATCAGTTGGATCCGGCTGCCGTCCTCCTCGATCTCCTTGACCAGGCGGGCCATCGTCTCGTGCCGGCCGGTGAAGTCACCGATCGCCCGGGGTAGCGACCGGACCGGGGCGACCAGCCTGGTCTCCCGGCCGGCCAGGGCCAGGTCGCCGGCGAGCACCCGCTGGTGCAGTTCCTGCAACTCGACGCCCGGTTCGATGCCCAGCTCGTCGGCGTAGATCTGCCGGCCCTCCCGGTAGACCGCGAGCGCGTCGGCCTGCCGGCCGACCGAGGAGAGGGCGAGCATCAGTTGGCCGCGCAGGCGTTCCCGCAGCGGGTGCTGGTCGACGCTCTCGGTCAGCTCCTCCAGCAGCTCGGCGGCCTGGCCGAGGCGCAACTCGACGTCGACGCACTCCTCCAGCGCGGTGAGGCGCTGCTCGTCGAGCCCTTGGGCGCGGCGGCGGACGCTGCGGCTGGTGATGCCCCCGAGTGCCGGCCCACGCCAGAGCACCAGGGCCGCGCGGAACCGTTCCCGCGCGTCGACCAACCGACCGGCCGAGACAGCGGCCCGGGCAGTCTCCACAGTGCGGGTGAAGACCTCGGCGTCCAGGTCAGCCGGCGCGGTACGCACGCCGTACCCCGCCGGGTCGGTGACGATGGTCTCCGGTGCCAGCCCGAGCTCGGCGAACCGGCGCCGCAACCGCGACACGCAGGTCTGCAACTGTGCGCGGGCGGTGGCCGGTGGGCGCTCCTCCCAGACTGCGTCGACCAGCTCCTCGACCGGCACCAACCGGCCGGACCGCAGCAGCAGCATGGCGAGCACGATCCGGTCGCGACCGGCGGTGACGGTGGACTCGCCACCGCCGACCCGCAGAGGCCCCAGGATCCCGAACCGCATCTGCTCCCCCGCATCGATGGTGCAACTTCCAGCAGAGTAGCCCCACGGTCACGGATCGCCTCGATCCGGCGATAGTGATCTGAGAGCGGATCGACAGCGACGCGCCGGAGACTCGCTCCGGGTTGTCGGTGACGACATCCGACGGGGGCGGTGCGCCCGTTCCCACCCCAGCGGGGGCGGGCGCACCGATGTCGGTGAAGCACAGACGACAGAAGGGGGCGTCGGGCTGATCGCCCGGTGCCCCCTTCGCGTACGCGGGTCAGCGACGACCGACGGTGAGCACCGGCTTGGTGACCTCGGCGAAGAAGTCGTTGCCCTTGTCGTCGACCACGATGAAGGCGGGGAAGTCCTCCACCTCGATCTTCCAGATCGCCTCCATGCCCAGCTCCGGATACTCCAGGACCTCGACGTGCTTGATGCAGTCCTGGGCAAGGCGTGCGGCGGGGCCTCCGATCGAGCCGAGGTAGAAGCCGCCGTGCTGCTGGCAGGAGCGGGTCACCTGACCAGACCGGTTGCCCTTGGCCAGCATCACCTGCGAGCCGCCGGCCTCCTGGAACTTCTCCACATAGGCGTCCATCCGGCCGGCGGTGGTCGGCCCGAATGAGCCGGAGGCGTACCCCTCGGGGGTCTTGGCCGGGCCGGCGTAGTAGACCGCGTGGTCGCGGAGGTACTGCGGCATCGGCTCGCCAGCGTCCAGCCGCTCGGCGATCTTGGCGTGCGCGATGTCCCGGGCCACCACCAGCGGGCCGGACAGCGACAGCCGGGTCTTCACCGGGTACTTGGACAGCTCGGCGCGGATCTCGTCCATCGGCCGGTTCAGGTCGACCCGGACGACCGTCTCGGCGTCGAGCGAATCGTCGGTGACGTCGGGCAGGAAGCGCGCCGGGTCGGTCTCCAGCCGCTCCAGCCAGACACCCGACGGGGTGATCTTGGCGACCGCCTGCCGGTCCGCCGAGCAGGAGACCGCGATCGCCACCGGGCAGGAGGCACCGTGCCGGGGCAGCCGGACCACCCGCACGTCATGGCAGAAGTACCGGCCACCGAACTGCGCGCCGATGCCGAAGTTGCGGGTCAGCTCCAGCACCTCCGCCTCCAGCTCCAGGTCCCGGAAGCCGTGGGCGCTCATCGAGCCGGCGGTGGGCAGCGCGTCCAGGTACTTGGCGCTGGCGTACTTCGCGGTCTTCAGGGCGTACTCGGCGGAGGTGCCGCCGATGACGATGGCCAGGTGGTACGGCGGGCAGGCCGCGGTGCCGATCAGCCGCAGCTTCTCCTCCAGGAACTGCATCATCCGCGTCGGGTTGAGCAGCGCCTTCGTCTCCTGGTAGAGGTACGACTTGTTGGCCGAGCCGCCGCCCTTGGCCATGAACAGGAACTTGTACGCGTCGGGGTGCCCGTCCGGGTCCTCGGCGTACAGCTCGACCTGGGCCGGCAGGTTGCTGCCGGTGTTCCGCTCGTCCCACATGGTCAGCGGGGCGAGCTGCGAGTAACGCAGGTTCAGCTTGGTGTACGCCTGGTAGACACCCCGGGAGATGGCCTCGGCGTCGGCCCCGTCGGTCAGAACGTGCCGGCCCCGCTTGCCCATCACGATGGCGGTGCCGGTGTCCTGACACATCGGCAGCACCCCGCCGGCGGCGATGTTGGCGTTGCGCAGCAGATCCAGCGCCACGAACCGGTCGTTCGGTGAGGCGGCCGGGTCGTCGATGATCGCCCGGAGCTGAGCCAGGTGCGCGGGGCGCAGGAAGTGCGCGATGTCGTGCATCGCCTCGGCGGTCAGGGCGGTGAGCGCGGCCGGCTCCACGGTGAGGAACCGGCGGCCTCCCGGGCCGTGTACGACGTCCACGCCCTCGTCGGTGACCAGGCGGTAGTCGGTCTGGTCGGGGCCGGTCGGCAGCAAGGGGGCGTACGAGAATGCGGCGGCACTGCTCATGAGCGGCAAGCCTAGGGCAGACCGGTCGATCATTCCCACCCGCCGGGCTGGTCCTGGGATGCCGCTCTCATTCGCCGGCCCCGCCGAGCTCCCGGCTCGTCCCGGTCAGCGTCCCGCCCGGCCGAGGCTGGCCGCGCCGGCACCGCCCGCTCAGCCGTCCTTGCCTCCGGCCGGGTCGCCGCAGAGTTCCCGCTTGGGCCCGCAGTTGTCGTCGCCTCCGGGGGCGGGGCCGGTGCCGCCCGGGCCGGGGATGCCGCCGCTGCCGGGCGGTGCGCCGGGGGCGCCGGCGGTCGCGCCGAAGCGGACGTACCCGATTTCCCGCCCCTCACCGACGATCATGCCCTGCGGCCCGACGGCGAGGGCGTTCGCGGGGGTCCGCAGGGCGGCAAGCTCCCGGCCGCTGCGCGGGTCCACGGCGACCAACCGGGACGGCTTCTCGTCGGCGACCACCGCCGCGTACGGCGTGAGCGCCGCGCCGGCCTTGCCGCCGGCGGGCCGGGTCCACAGAACCCGGTCGGTGCCGAGTTCGCGGGCCACCACCGAGCGCTTGTCGGCGGCCCGGAACAGGGCGTACCGGTCGTCGACCGCGATCAGCTTGGTACCCGGTTCGCCGACCCAGAGCAGCCGCCCGTCGTACCCGTCGATGACCGCCTCGCGGCCGTCCGGGCCGACCCCGATCAGGACGTTCCGCGCGCCCTGCGGGTCCTCGCGCTGGGCGCAGCCGGCGCTGTCGGCGGTCCGCAGGTTGACGCCGGCCCGCTGCCAGGCCTCCTGCCCAGTAGCCGGGTCGCGGGCGGAGATGGCGAAGTAGCAGGTGCCGTCCTGGGAGCGGGCGTCGATCCGCAGCATCCGACCGCCCACCACGGAGAGCCGCTCGTCCCGGTCCGGCTCGACGTTCTGCAGCACCCGGCCGGTCGCGGTGTCGACCACGTGCACGCGACCGTCGACCGGGAACCCGAGCAGTGGTGGCACCGGCTCCGGTCCGGCCACCCGGTCGTCGATCCGGGTGGCGGTGAGCCGGCGGGTGCCGCGCAGACCCGGGTTGTCGGCGAGCAGCCCGCTGCTCACGCCGGGCAGGAAGGCCGTCCACAGTGGTGCGGTGCCGCGCGGATCCCAGGCGCTCAGGGTGCAGTCGGTGGCGTCGGTGCAGTGGGCGTCCAGCAGCAGGTTGCGGTACGTCCAGACGGCAACCGCGTCGTCGTCACGTCGCCGGGTCACCCCGGTGCTGGGGTCGAGCAGCTCGTACCCCTTGACCAGGAGCTTTCCTACCGCGACCACCGGGTCCCGGTCGCCGCCGGCCACCGCGGACCAGTCCGCCTTGCGCTCCCAGAGCTGAGCGCCGGTGGCGAGGCTGCGGGCTTCGACCCGGGTGCGCTGCTCGACCACCACCGTGTCGCCGGCGATGGTCACGCTGCGCGGGGTGCCGCCGGCCCGCACCTGCCAGACCACGTCCGGCTCGGAGATGGGTTCACTGCGGTCCACCCAGTCCCACAGGCCCGGGAAAGGGTTCCACACGCCGGTCGCGGCGAGGGCGACCACCACGGCGAGGCCAAGCAGCAGCCCGCCGCGCACGCTCCCCTTCGCCACACGCACACGGTAGCCACGATCACGGATCTTTCGTACGCCCGCGCCGCCGTGTCGCCGCGCTTTCTGCGGCCGGAGGTGTTAACAGGGGGCCCTTCCTCTACCGGAGGCGTTAAGAAGGTGCCCTTCCTTCGGTCCGTACGGCACTGCGCACCAGCGGCAGCGTGCGGTACGGGATCTGCTCGGCCAGCGCGATGATCGTCGAAGCCCGAGTGATCCCAACGGACGACACGATCTGGTCGATGACCCGCTGCAGGTCCGTGTTGGAGCGGGCCACGATCCGGCAGAGCAGGTCACTGGAACCGGTGATGGTGTGCGCCTCCAGCACCTCGGGAATGGCGGCCAGGTGGGCGGTGACCGGGTCGTGGCCGTGCCGCTGACTGATCTCCAGGGTGACGAAGCTGGTCACCCCGAACCCGATCGCGGCCGGTGAGATCTCCGGGCCGAACCCGCCGATGACTCCCCGGTCGACCAGCTTGTTCAGCCGGGCCTGCACGGTGCCTCGGGCCACCCCGAGCCGCCGGGAGCACTCCAGCACGCCGATCCGCGGCTCCTCGGCGAGCAGTTCGATCAAACGCACGTCGAGCGTGTCGAGCTGTACAGCCTGCTCACCATTCATGGGTTCAGACCATACCGAATGTGCAACCTGACCAGCTTTTACTCCGACAGTTGCCCAGTCGGGGCCGGCACAGCGATCCTCGCCACAGGAACCAACCACGGCGGCCCACGAGGCCGGCCGGTACGCGAGGGAGGCCACCATGACCCAGGCGATCGACCGACCCCAGTCGACCGAGGACGTCGACGTCGACCGGCTCGTCGGCGCCGTCGACCACGACATCAGCCACGACCCCTTCCCGGTGAAGGGCCTCGACCACGTGCACTTCCTGGTCGGCAACGCCAAGCAGGCCGCGCACTACTACTCCACCGCGTTCGGCATGACCTGCGTGGCGTACCGCGGCCCCGAGCAGGGCTACCGGGACCACGCCCAGTACGTGCTGACCAGCGGCTCCGCCCGGTTCGTGCTGACCGGCGCGGTGCGCCCGGACGCCGACGGCGCCGAGCACGTGGCCCGGCACAGCGACGGGGTGAGCGACATCGCGCTCGAGGTGCCGGACGTGGACACCGCGTACGCACACGCCATCGCCCAGGGCGCCACCAGCGTCGTGGAGCCGCACGAGGTGACCGACGAGCACGGCACGGTCCGGATGGCGGCCATCGCCGCGTACGGCGACACCCGGCACACGCTGGTCGACCGGTCCCGCTACACCGGCCCGTTCCTGCCCGGCTTCGTGGCCCGCGGCCCGATCGTGGACCGGCAGCCGATGATCGACGCCGGCATCCAGCCGAAGCGCTTCTTCCAGGCCGTCGACCACGTGGTCGGCAACGTGGAACTGGGCCGGATGGACGAGTGGGTCGAGTTCTACAAGCGGGTGATGGGCTTCACCAACATGGCGGAGTTCATCGGCGACGACATCGCCACCGACTACTCGGCGCTGATGAGCAAGGTCGTGGCGAGCGGCACCCGCAAGGTGAAGTTCCCGCTCAACGAGCCGGCGATCGCGCGCAAGAAGTCGCAGATCGACGAGTACCTCGAGTTCTACCAGGGCCCGGGCGCCCAGCACATCGCCGTCGCCACCAACGACATCCTGGCCAGCGTCGACGCGATGCGGGCCGCCGGGGTGGAGTTCCTGGACACCCCGGACTCGTACTACGAGGACCCGGAGCTGCGTGCCCGGATCGGCAACGTGCGGGTGCCGATCGAGGAGCTGAAGGCCCGCAGGATCCTGGTCGACCGGGACGAGGACGGCTACCTGCTCCAGATCTTCACCAAGCCCGTGCAGGACCGGCCGACCGTCTTCTTCGAGTTGATCGAGCGGCACGGCTCGCTCGGCTTCGGCAAGGGCAACTTCAAGGCGCTCTTCCAGGCCATCGAGCGGGAGCAGGAAGCCCGCGGCAACCTGTAACACTTGCGAGCGTGACGCAGCCTCCGTCGTACCCGACGCCGCCGGTCGGTGGGCCCCCGCCCGCCGCCGGCGGCGTCGCTCCGCCGCCCGGACCACACCCCCAGGGGTACGCGGTGCCGCCGCAGTACGCTCCGCCCGGATACGCCCCGGCGCCGTGGTACGCCGGGCCGCCCCGACCGGTGACCCCGCCACCGGCACTGAGCCCCGGCGGGCAGCCGCTGGCCAGCTTCGCCGACCGGCTGCTGGCCGCTCTGATCGACACCGCGGTCTTCCTGGTGATCGGCATGGCGCTCGCCGTACCCGCAATGATCATCTTCATGATCGTCGTCATGCCCGACCTCTTCCAGGTCGCGCCGGACGGCACCCTCCGCGAGCCTGACTTCCTCAACGATTTCCTGCTGCCGTTGCTGTGGATCGAACTCGCGGTCTTCGCGATCTCGCTGGTGATCGGGTACGTCTACTACGTCGAGATGATGTTCAAGAGCGGCCAGACGTTCGGCAAGAAGAGCATGAAGCTGCGGATCGTTCCGCTCGACCCGGCCCGCACCCTCGACCGTCGGGCCGCCGCCAAGCGGTACCTGGTGCAGCAGGGCGCCGGCCTAATTCCCGGTCTGAGCTATCTCGACGGGTTGTGGCAGCTCTGGGATAAGCCCTGGCAGCAGTGCCTCCACGACAAGGTCGCCGGAACCGTCGTCGTTAAGGTGTCCTCGTGAGCGAGCGCAGCGAGCGAACCATCAGGCTCAGTAGCGTGGCGCCTCGCGCCGGCGCGCAGCGAAGCGGAGCGGCGGCGTGAGCGTGCAACCTGGCTGGTACGTCGACCCGGCCGACCGTGAGACCCGGCGCTACTGGGACGGCGAGGGCTGGCTCGGCGCGCCCATCCCCGTCGACGAGACTCCGCCGGACG
The DNA here is from genome assembly GCF_040608175.1 of Micromonospora sp. NPDC005206. Taxonomy (NCBI): domain Bacteria; kingdom Bacillati; phylum Actinomycetota; class Actinomycetes; order Micromonosporales; family Micromonosporaceae; genus Micromonospora; species Micromonospora sp. NPDC005206. Next base: position 196,964 of record NZ_JBEXHU010000004.1, on the reverse strand, counting down.
GGCCACCCCCGGTCGAGCCGCCACCCGTCCCGGTCACCCCGGCCGCGCCGGCACCGCCGGCCGCTCCCGGCCCGGTGACCGCCGCGCCGGGCTGGTCGCCACACCACGGTCCAGGTCCACAGCCAGGGCCGGGCACACAGCCGGGGCACGGCCCGGGCTGGGGACCGCAGGCGGGTCCCCCCGGCTGGGCACCGCACGGTGTTCCGCCCGGCTGGGCGCCGCACGGTGCTCCTCCCGGCTGGCCTGGACGGCCGCCCGAGCCGCGCCCGCACGGGCTGGCGTTGGCCGGCTACGGCCAGCGGTTCACCGCCCGACTGATCGACTTTGGCCTCGTCTTCGCGCTGAACGCACTGGTCAACGGCTGGTTCGTCTGGCGGTGGGTCCAGGAGTGGGCGCCGTACTGGCGGGAACTTTTCCGGCGAGCAGCGCGCGGCGACACCTCCGCCGAGGGGATGCCGGTGCCTGGCGAACAGGCCGGGCTTCTCCTGGTGGTGATCCTGGTGATCGCCACGGCGCTCTGGCTGGCGTACGAGGTGCCCGCCATGGCCGTTGGCGGGCAGACCATCGGCAAGCGGGTGATGCGGATCCGCGCCGTGCCGCTCGCCGCCGACCAGCCGCTGGGCTTCGGCTCGGCGCTGAGCCGGTGGACCACGCTCGGCATGCCCACCCTGCTCTGGTACTGCGCCGGGCTCGGCCTGCTGCTGCAATTGGTCGACGCCCTCTCCCCGCTCTTCGACCACCCGCTCCGTCAGGCGCTGCACGACAGACGTGCGCAGACGGTGGTCGTCCAGGTCCCCCGCACCACCGGTTCCGCCACCCAGAACGACAGCAACGAGCCCTCGGGAGAAACCCCATGACCGACTCCGGACGTCACCAGCCGGCGCTGCGGCTGACCCGCGCCGACCTCGACGCGCTGCCCAGCTACGTACCGGGGCGCAGCCCCGCCGACCTGGCGCGTGAGCTGGGTCTGCCGGAGGCGATCAAGCTGGCCAGCAACGAGGTGCCGTACGGGCCGCTGCCCGGTGTGGTGGAGGCGGTCACCGAGGCGCTCGCCGCTTCGCACCGCTACCCGGACATGGGCGTGGTCGCGTTGCGCGACGCGCTGGCCCAGCGGTACGGGGTGGACGCCGACCGGATCGCCACCGGCTGCGGGTCGGTGGCGCTCGCCGAGCACCTGGTGCGGGCCACCTGCCTGCCCGGCGACGAACTGCTCTACTCGTGGCGGTCGTTCGAGGCGTACCCGATCATTGCGGCGACCAGCGGCGCGACCAGCGTGCGCGTGCCCAACGACGCCGGGCACGGGCACGACCTGGCGGCGCTGGCCGCGGCGGTGACCGACCGGACCCGGATGGTCCTGGTCTGCAACCCGAACAACCCCACCGGCACTGCGGTACGCCGGGCGGAGCTGGACCGGTTCCTCGACGCGGTGCCGGACGACGTGCTGGTGGTCATCGACGAGGCATACCGGGAGTTCGTCACCGACCCGGAGGTGCCGGACGGGCTCGACTACCTGGACCGGCCGAACGTGGCGGTGCTGCGCACCCTGTCCAAGGCGTGGGGCCTGGCTGGGCTGCGGGTGGGCTGGCTGGTCGCCCAGCCGGTCGTGGCGGCGGCGATCCGCAAGGTGGTGACCCCGTTCTCCACCAGCACGGCCGCCCAGGCCGGGGCTCTTGCCGCGCTGGCCCAGGCTCCGGAGATGGAGCGCCGTTGTGCCCTGGTCGTCGCCGAGCGGGACCGGGTCACCGAGGCGGTGCGCAAGTTCGTGCCCGACGTCCCCACCAGCCAGGCCAACTTCATCTGGCTGCCGCTGGGCGACCGGGCGGTGGCGTTCGGCAAGTCGTGCGAGGCGCGCGGGGTCATCGTCCGCCCGTTCGCCGGGGACGGGGTCCGCGTCACCATCGGCACTCCGGCCGAGAACGACGCGTTCCTGGCCGCCGCGGAGGCGGCACTGGTCTGACTCGCCGGCTCACTCCGGTCGCCGACGGCGCACCACCAGCCAACCGATCAGGTGGCGGCCAGGACCACCGTCTCGGCGGTCAGGTAGTACCGCTGGTCGTCCCCGGTCGGGTCGACCGGCTCGCGGAGCCGTTCCACCGCGAGGTAGCCGTCCGCCGCCGCCACCGCCCCGGGCGCCCAGCCGGTCCCGTCCGAGCCGACGTTGAGCGTGAAGCGAGAGAGCTGCCTACCGGTCACCGGATCGAGCGTCACCAGGTCGTTCTCGTCGGTCAGCAGGTGCACCCGGCCGGGTTGGGCGGCGAGCACCCGGGCCCGTCCCAGCCCGTCGACCCGCCACAGCTCGGCACCGGAGCGGGTCGACCGACCAACGGCCACACCGTCGAGCACGGTGATCGCCTGCTCGCCGGCCAGGATGGTGCCGGACGAGTCCAGCGCGGGGGCGGCGATCGGCTCACCGGCGCCTAGCAGCCACCCCCGGCCACCCGCGTCACCCGGCCCGGCGGTCCGCAGCCCCGGGCAGTCCGACCGCCCGGTACGGCAACCGAGCGGTGTCGCCACCAGCCCGTCCGGGCCGTTCGGCGGCCGCCAGCGCTCGCGCACCATGCCGGTCACCGCGTCCCGGAACTCGACCGTGGCCGGGCCGGCGCAGTTGTCGACGCCGATCAGCTGGCCGGAGGAGGTGGTGCCGACGTCGTCGCGGCAGCCTCCGGGCAGGTCGACCCGCCACAGCTCCCGGCCGCCGCTCAGCGCCACCCCGCGTGCCTGGGTGTCTCCGGTGACCACCAGCACCGTCCGGCCGTCCTTGAGGTCGGTGAGGTAGATCCCGCGCGGATCCCAGACCGTTGCCGCCCCGGTACGCCGGACCACCGGCCCACCCCGGGCGGGCACCGGGCCGTCGGCTCGCCAGAGCACCCGCCCGGTCGACGCGTCGAGCGCGACCAGACGGCCGTCGGACCAGCGGCTGACCACGGTCCTGCCGCTGGCCACCACCCCGGTCAGCTCCGCCGGCCAGCGCCGGTACGACCAGTACGGGCTGGTCCGGCGCCGCCCGTCGACCGGCCGGTCGGCATAGACTTGGCGGTGCGCGGCGTACACCCGCAGCCGCGCGTCCACGATCAACGGGGCGACCGGCAGCCGACCGACCACACCGACGGCCGGCTGAGCCGCGGCCGGGTACGTCCCCCGTGCCACCGTGCTCACCTCGGCCGGCGCGAGCACCCGGTGGACGATGACCGCGACCGCCGCGGTGGCGAGCAGCGCCACGACCGCCATCACGAGCCGTCGTCGGCCCTTCGGGAACCCCATGCCGCACCTCCGCCCGGCACCCTACCCAGCGGAACCCGTCGGACCCTGGTCAGGTCGCGCCGACCGGCGGGGACATCGGCGGTGGAACCGGACGGATGAAGGTCAGGCTGCTTCGACGGAGCCGGTGGCGCCGGCCGCGAGGGCCAGGTCGGCGAGATCACGCCGAAGCGCCACCTCCACCGCCCGGGCGGCGAGCCCACCGAGCAGCAGCGCCACCACCCGGCCGTACGGGGCGGTCGGCACCGCCTCCTGGGTGACGGTGACCGCCGTGCAGCCACGACGGCGACGCTGGACCGACTGCAGGCTCCAGGTGATCCGGTAGTCCACACCGGCACCGGAGGAACAGAGCACCAGCCGGTGTGGGGCGCGCGCCTCCACCACCAGGAACTCCTCGGTCAGCGTGCCGCCGCCCGGCTGGGTGCGCTCCTCGCGCCACGCGGTGCCGGGCCCGAACGGACCCGGGGTGAGCAGCTCGACCGGGCCGGCGGCGCTCAGCCGGGCCGCACGGCCGGGAAGGTCGGTCAGTAGACGCCAGACGTCGACGGCGTGCGCCTCGATGAACCCGGTAACCGCCACCGTCGACATGCCACCCTCCCGTGTCCTCGACGGTACGCGGGGTAAGGGCCGGACGGGGCCTCCGGGACGGAATTTCCACCGCCCGGAGGCCACGTTGTCCGTTTCGCCCGGCCGATCGGCGGCGGTCAGCGACCGGTACGGCGGTCAGCGATCGAAGCGACCGGCCCGGATCGCGCCGATGAACGCCGTCCATCCCGGCGGGCTGACGGCGAGTGTGGGACCGGCCTGGTCCTTGGAGTCGCGGACCGCGACCAGACCGACGACGTCGACCAGGTTGTCCGCCACCTCCACGCAGAGCCCCTGGTCGTTGGAACGGCTGCTGGTACGCCATACCGCGCCCGCGAAATCGTGCATCGTCCTACCTCCGTGTGTGATGGGGTGCCCCACCGCTGGCAGCCGGGCGCGGCCCGGCCCGTACCGGGCGGCGGGGCGGCGATGGAATCCGCGACGATCAACGGGGTAACCCGGATCGGTGATCGCACAGCCGGTGCGATCATCAGTCCCATCGACGAGACGGTTCCCCGGACGGGCCCACACTGGGTCCAGCACGACCCCCGAACCCGGTCCGACCGGCCGGTCAAGGGGTGCCCGGATCAGCGGGCCGGACGGACCGTCCCGGTGACCTCGCCGAGGGCGACGGTGGTGCCGTCCGGGCCGGGAGCGGTGGCGGTGATGGTCACCGTGTCGCCGTCGGCGAGGAAGGTGCGACTCTCCCCGCCGAGCTTCACCGGCTCTGCCCCGCCCCAGGTCAGCTCCAGGAACGAGCCGACCTGCCCACGGTCCGGGCCGGAGACGGTGCCCGAGGCGTACAGGTCGCCGGTGCGCAGGGACGCGCCGTTGACGGTGAGGTGCGCCAACTGCTGGGCCGGCGTCCAGTACATGGTGGCGAACGGCGGCTCGCTGACCCGCTCGCCGTTCCATTCGACGGCCAGCCGGAGGTCCAGCCCCAGGTGCGGCACGTCCCGCAGGTAGTCGACGACCGGCGGGTCCTGGTCCGGCGCCGGCACGAAGGCGTCAGCGAGCGCGTCGAGTGGCGTCACCCAGGCCGAGATCGAGGTGGCGAAGGACTTGCCCAGGAACGGCCCGAGCGGCTGGTACTCCCAGGCCTGGATGTCCCGCGCCGACCAGTCGTTGACCAGCACCACGCCGAAGACGTGGTCGGCGAAGTCGTCGACGGACACCCGGGCGCCCAGCGGGCTGGGAACGCCGACCACGAAGCCGACCTCAGCCTCGATGTCGAGGCGTACGGACGGGCCGGTGACCGGGCCCTCGGCGGAGGCGCGCTGGCCGGTCGGGCGGATAACCGGCGTCCCGGAGACCACCACCGTGCCGGCCCGCCCGTGGTAGCCGATCGGCAGGTGCTTCCAGTTGGGCAGCAACGGCGGCTGGCCCGGGCGGAAGATCTGCCCGACGTTCGACGCATGGTGCTCGGAGGAGTAGAAGTCGACGTAGTCGGCCACGTCGACCGGGAGCAGCAACTCCACCTCATCCAGCGGCACCAGCAGCGGCTCCACCTCGGCCCGGTGCGCCGGGTCGGTCAGCAGTTCGGTGATCCGCCGCCGCACGGCCGTCCACTGCGGACGGCCCAGCGCCATGAAGTCGTTGAGAGTGGGCCGGCACAGCGTCCCGGCGGCCAGCACCAGCTCGGCGGCCTCCGCCGCGGCCAGGTCGAGCACCCACGAACCGATCCGCACGCCGATCCGCGGCCGACCCCCGTCGGACCGAAACACCCCGTACGGCAGGTTCGTCACCCCGTACGGCGAACCGTCGACACCGGTCACCCAGGTCATGCGTCGTAGCCCCCGTTCACCAGCCCCAGCCGGATCAGATCGGTCAGTGGTTCCAGGATGCTGCACGAGCCGAAGCCGACCCAGAGCGGGCGGAGCGCGTCCAGCCGGCCGTTCGTGCGCTCCAGCAGCGGGCGCGGATCGGTGACGATGAGCAGCTCGGCGACCGTGCCCACGCCGTCGCCCTCGGCGGCCGCCAACGTCGCGGCCAGCACGTTGGCGTAGCCGTGGTGGGTGAACCCGGTCTCCGGGTCGAGGTGGCGGACCGCCTGGTGCAGCCCCGCGGTCAGCTTGAACGGCAGGTCCCGGTCCCGGCAGGCGCAGATAACCGCGGCCAGCTCGGCCGGCGTGGGGAATAGCTCGGCGGCCAACCCACCGGTGCGGAACTTGGCCGCGACCGGCACCCCGTCGGCCCGGGCGGCGGCGAGCGCGTCCAGCGCGCCCGTCAGCCCGAAGGTCAGCGGCAGCTCGGCGTAGACGGCCTCGACGTCGGGCAGGGAATCGGCCACCCGCAGCAGCTCGGCGATGCCGGGCAGCGGATCCTCGCCCCGCCGGGCGACCGCCACCTCGACCTGCCGGGCGGTGACGCCGTCCGGCGCCAGGAACGACAGCGCGAAGGGCAGGTTCCCGATCCCGGTGTCTCCGATCACGCCGACCACCAGGCCCTCGGCGGGGTCGACGAGACCACTCAGCTCGCCCGCGGCGACGGTCGAGGCCGGGACCAGCAGCGGGCCGACCAGGTCGGTGTACCAGGCGGCGCGGTGCCCGCGGTGGGCGGACAGGGCGTCGGGCAGCGCGGCGCTGCCCGGAGGGAAGACGGCGGCGTCATCCACCAGGCCGTCGAGGAGTGCGGGCACCTGCGTTGACACGGAACAAGAATGTACGGGACGCTACAAGGAACGGACAACAGCGTCCGATTATCGGACGCCTCCGGCCGGTTGACGGGACATATCGGGAGGCGAGATGCCGTACTACCGCAGCGTCGGCGAGGTGCCGCGCAAGCGCCACACCCAGTTCCGTCAGCCCGACGGCAGCCTCTACGCCGAGGAGCTGATGGGCCAGGAGGGCTTCTCCTCCGACTCGTCCCTGCTCTACCACCGGCACGCGCCCACCGCGATCCTGGCTGCCGACGAGTTCACCCCGCCGGTGTTCACCCGGACGCCGAACCTGCCGCTCAAGCCCCGCCACCTGCGCACCCACAAGCTCGACGCCGGCGGCGCCGACCCGGTCCTCGGCCGGCAGTACCTGCTCGCCAACGACGACGTACGGATCGGGTACGTCCTCGCCGACCGGCCATCGCCACTGTTCCGCGACGCCACCGGCGACCACTGCCTCTACGTCGAGTCGGGGGCGCTGCGGGTCGAGTCCCCGTTCGGCGTGCTGGACGCGGTGGCCGGCGACTACGTCGTCATCCCCACCTCGACCATCCACCGGCTCGTGCCCACCGGCGAGCAGCCCGTCCGGCTGCTCACCATCGAGGCGTCCGGGCACATCGGCCCGCCCAAGCGCTACCTCTCGGTCCGGGGCCAGTTCCTGGAGCACTCGCCGTACTGCGAGCGCGACGTCCGCGGCCCGGACGCCCCGCTGCTCGTCGACGGCGAGGAGGCGGAGGTGCTGGTCCGGCACCGGCGTGGCTGGACCCGCTACGTCTACGCGAACCACCCGTTCGACGTGGTCGGCTGGGACGGGCACCTCTACCCGTGGGCGTTCTCCATCCACGACTTCGAGCCGATCACGGGCCGGATCCACCAGCCCCCGCCCGTGCACCAAACCTTCCAGGGCCCGAACTTCGTCATCTGCTCGTTCGTTCCCCGCAAGGTCGACTACCACCCGGACTCGATCCCGGTGCCGTACAACCACCACAACGTCGACTCCGACGAGATGCTCCTCTACACCGGCGGCAACTACGAGGCCCGGCGCGGCTCCGGCATCGAGCAGGGCTCGATCTCGCTGCACCCGTCCGGCTTCACCCACGGCCCCCAGCCGGGCGCCGCCGAGCGCTCCATCGGTGCGGACTACTTCGACGAACTGGCCGTCATGGTCGACACCTTCCGCCCGCTGGACCTCTGCGACGCGGCCCCCGCCTGCGAGGACGACGGCTACGCCTGGACGTGGGCGCGTCGCACCTAGATCACGAGCGGATGGCCGTGCGGGTGAAGATGGCGAACTCGGCGACCGCGGTGGCGGCGATGGCCAGTACGAGCGGCCACGGCGAGCCGACAACCGCGTACACCAGGAGCAGGATCGGCGCGGCCGCCACGGCGTAGATCGCCAGGGCCATCGTCCGGTCCGAGTGCAGCAGGGCGGGTAGGACGGTCCGGGTCAGCCCCGGCAGCCGAGCCGCGAGCTGCCAGACGACGATCGCCCCGGTGAGCGCGGCGAGCACCGCCAGGACGCGGGAGAAGCCGTCGTTCGCCGAGGCCGCGAAGGCCACCAGCACCGCGGCCACCAGCGACCAGCCAGCGCCGTAGAGCACCAGACGATGCAGGCCGTACGCGATGGTCCGCCCGGAGTCCATCCGGCGCGGGCTGATCGTGGCCGCCTCGGCGAGGTGTTCCAACGCCTCCGACCAGCGGCGCTGCTCCAGCCGGATGACACCCACGTCGTGCCGGGCGTCGGCGAGGCGCGGGTCGAGCCGCAGCGCCTCGCGGTAGGCCCGCTCGGCCAGGTCGAACAGCTCCAGCCGGGCCGCCACCAGGCCGAGCACCAGGTGCGCCTGCGGTTCGTCCGGGGCCAGCTCGACCCCGCGCCAGGCCGCGTTCAACGCCGGCTGGCCGTTGCGCGAATCGGCCAGGAGCGCCGCCGCGCTGCGCTGGGCGTACGCGTCCGCCGGGCCGAGCGCGAGGAGCTGGTCGGCGGTGGCGGCCGACTCGGCGTAGCGCTCCAGGTCGGCCAGCGCCATGCCCCGGGCGACCAGCGGCGGGAGTGCCTCCGGTGCGGCGGCCACGGCCACGGCCGCGTCGGCGGCGGTGAGCGCGTCGACCGGCCGGCCGGCCGCCAGGTGTACGCGGGCCAGCATGGTGAGCGCTTCCGGGTCGTCGGGCTTCAGCGCGAGCCCATAGGTCAGTTCCCCGGCCGCCTCGTCGTGGCGACCGAGTTCGGCGAGAAGCTGGGCGCGCTCGAGGTAGCCGTCGGCGGCGGAACGGTCGGAGGCGGGGTCGCTGGACATCGCGGCGAGCCTAGGTGGCCGGCGCGTCGTACACCAGGGCCACCGCGATGCCGGCGAGCCCTTCTTCGCGGCCGGTGAAGCCGAGCCCGTCGGTGGTCGCGGCGGAGACGGTGACCGGGGCACCGACGGCAGCGGAGAGAACCTGCTGGGCCTCCGCGCGGCGCCGGCCGATCTTGGGTCGGTTGCCGACGATCTGCACGGAGACGTTGCCGATCTCCAGGCCGGCGGCCCGCACCCGGCGTGCCGTCTCGGTCAGCAGGGCCACCCCGGACGCGCCCGCCCACTCCGGCTGGCCCACCCCGAAGGCGGAACCGAGATCACCCAGACCGGCGGCGGAGAGCAGCGCGTTGCAGGCGGCGTGCGCGGCCACGTCGGCGTCCGAGTGCCCGGCGAGGCCGTCCTGGTCGGGCCAGAGCAGGCCGGCCACCCAGCAGGGCCGGCCGGGCTCGAACGCGTGCACGTCGGTGCCGACGGCCACCCGGGGAACGATCATGAACCGAGGGTACGCGTCAATCGGCGGCCGCGAGCAGATGCTCGGCCAGCGCGAGGTCGAGCGGGCGGGTGATCTTCAGCGCGTACTCCGAGCCGGGCACGCAGCTCACCGTGCCGCGCTGCTTCTCGACCAACCCGGCGTCGTCGGTGAGCGAATCGCCGGCCGCGGCGTGCGCGGCGGTGAGCACGGACCGGCGGAAGCCCTGTGGCGTCTGCACCGCCCGCAGGGCGGATCGGTCCACGGTGCCGAGCACCACCTCGTCGGCGTCGACCTCCTTGATCGTGTCGACGACCGGCAGCACCGGGATGACCGCGTCCCGCCCGTCCCGGACCGCTGCGGCGACGGACTCCACCAGCTCGGGCGGCGTTAGCGCACGGGCGGCGTCGTGCACGAGGATGATCGCCGGACCGGCGGGCACCGCGGCCAACGCCGCGGCCACCGACGCCTGCCGCTCCGCGCCGCCGGGCACAACGGTCACCGGGGCGACCGGGGCGAGCAACTCGCGGACGGCCGTCACCTCGGCGGCCGGGGCGGCCACCACGATCGTGTGCACCGAGGGTGCGGCGGCCAACCGGCGCACGGCGTGCACCAGCAGCGGCTCCCCGGCGAGCAGGCGCAGCGCCTTGGGTCGGCCGGGGCCGAGCCGTACACCGGCACCCGCCGCAGGCACGAGGACCGCGACGTCACCGCGCGGATTCAGCTGCGCGGTCACGTCGCGGTCCTCGGTGGTTTCTTCGCTACGAAGTGGGTACGACGATGCTGTGCGGACTAGGCCTCGGTGAGCACCTTGTCGAGCAGCGTCTCCGCCTCGTCCTTGGTGCTCTTCTCCGCCAGCGCGACCTCGCCGACGAGGATGTCACGGGCCTTGGCGAGCATCCGCTTCTCGCCCGCGGAAAGGCCCCGCTCCCGCTCCCGACGCCACAGGTCACGCACGACCTCGGCGACCTTCAGCGGGTTGCCGGAGGCCAGCTTCTCCAGGTTGGCCTTGTAACGCCGCGACCAGTTGGTCGGCTCCTCGGTGTGCGGAGCCCGAAGAACGTCGAAGACCTTGCCGAGGCCCTCTTCGCCGACCACCTCACGCACGCCCACGATCTCGGCGTTCTCGGCCGGCACCCGGACCGTCAGGTCACCCTGCGCGACCCTCAGGACGAGGTACTGCTTAGGCTCGCCCTTGATGACCCGAGTCTCGATTGCCTCGATGAGTGCGGCCCCGTGGTGGGGGTAAACAACGGTCTCGCCGACACTGAAAACCATAGGTTCGAAACCCCTTTCGCTGTGTCTAGGGTAACACGGTCAGGCACCGATGTCTCACCGATGTCCTGACCGTTGGCGCAGCTCAGGGGCCCTGTGAGAGGTCTTTCTTCAGCTTGACAGGCGGTCAAACCGATGGTTCGAACACGCTCCGTAACGCACGGATGACTTCCCGGTACGGGTGAACAGAACGTCGAGATCAAGGGCTATGCGCTCACCTCATGGTATCCCGCCGGGCGGGACCGCGCCCAGGTGTAGCGGGAGGTGCCCCCGGTGCGGGACGCTGGAGGCAGCACCACACTCCGCTCTCGAGACGCTGCCAGGGGGTCCGATGGGCAAGCCGGACGCAGAGGGCCACGGGCTGCCCGACCTGCCACCCGAGTGGGGTCGGGTGGTCGTCCCCGACGACGCGTCCGCACTCGCCACCGAGGCCGCCCAGATCCGCCGTGAGCTGCGCCGGACCACCGGCCTACCGGGTGGGCACCGCGCCATGGCCCTGCCACTGCTGATCCTGCTGGTGGCCGTGCTCACCACACTGGCCGGCCTGCTGGCGGTCACCTGGCCGCGCGCCAACCGTGGCGCCGACCGCCCGACCCCGGCTCCCTACGCGCCACCCGCGCCCCTCGCCGGGCGGGCGCTGCCCGCGCTGGACCTGGTCGACGCCGGCCAGTCACCGGTACCCCTGCGCGGCCTACTGCCCGCCATGATCATCCTGGTGGACGGCTGCCCGTGCGCGGACCGGGTGGCCGAGGCCGTGGCGGCGGCGCCCGCCGGGGTGGCCGTGGTCACCGTCAGCGGAGGGCGGGCGGTTACCGCCCCACCGCCGGTCGGGCGGGACGTCCGCGCCCTGGCCGACCCCGCTGGCGGGCTGCGCTCGTTCCTGGGCGAGCCGGCGCGCAACGACACCGCGACCGCACTGCTGGTCGACCGCGCCGGCGTGGTGACCCGGGTGCTACCCGAAGTGGGGCCGGTCGACGCGTACCGGGAGGACCTGACCGCCCTCGCCCGCTGAGGTGGCCTCGCCGGACGGCCCGGCCAGCGAACGCCGGACGTACGGCTCGGGTCAGGACAGCTCGACGAATTGAGCCTCGACGTCGACCGGCTCCTCGCCGGCCGTCGACAGCGACACCCGGATCGGGCCACCGATCGCGTCGACGTCGGCCATGTTGAGCGCGCCGTCACAGTCGATCCGGGACGGTCCCGTCAGCCGCGCGCCGGTGACCACCACCAGCATGCCGCCCGGCCGGGTGCAGCGGTACTGCAGCAGATAGCGGCCGCCGTCGCCCGAGGCCTCCCGGATCACGCTCTTTCCAGGGGTGAGCGTCGCCCGCTCCCGCCAGATCGTCGCGCTGAATCCGGGCAGCCCGTCCGCCGGGTCCCCCTGGGATACGAACTCATCCGCGGGGCCGTCAAGGTCGGTGATCCTGCCCGTCTCCGGGTCGATCCACACCGACGAGGTCTCCCCCTCGCGGGCGATCACACTCGTCTCCGAATCCAGCTGCACCGTGCGCCGCACGTCGGGCACGCCGGAAGGCGTGCCACTTCCCGGCCCGATCTCGTCCGGCCGGACGGTCGGGGTGGGAGCCGGCTGGGCCGTCGCAGCGGGCGCGGCGGCACGCCACCACCAGCCGCCGACGGCCAGGGCGGCCAGGGCCACCCCGACCAGCGCCGCCGAACGCAGCCGGTCGTCCGCCGCAGCATCCATGCGGCGAGCGTACCGGCCGGGTCGCGCGGCGATCAGCCCTGTCGATCGAGCAGCACGGCGTACAGGGTGAGGCCGGGACCGAACGCCAGCATGACGATCCGCCGGGGCGCCGCCGTCGCACGGCTCAGCCGATCGAGGATCAGCAGCACGGTCGGGGAGGAGCAGTTGCCGTGCTCGTCGAGCGTCGCCCGGGACGCCGCCAGCGCCTGCGGCGGGAGGGCCAGCTCCCGCTCGACCACGTTGAGGATGCGCGGCCCGCCCGGGTGCACCGCCCAGCCGTCCACCTCGGAGACCGTGGTGCCGTGCCGGGCCAGCAGGTCGTCGACCAGCCCACGGACGTGCCGGGAGAGCACCTGCGGCACCTTCGGCGACAACCCCATCCGGAAGCCCGCGTCGGTGACGTCCCACGTCATGTGGTCGGCGGTGGACGTGTCGGTGATCGAGGTGACCTCACGCATGACGTACCCCGGGCCGCCCGGCATCACCACGGCGGCGACCGCGGCGTCCGAGAAGAGCGCATGCGAGACGATCTGCTGGGTGTCCACCCGGGCGCTGGACGGCTGGATGTGCAGGCTCGTCAGCTCCGCGCAGAGCAGCAACGCTGGACGGCCCCGGGCGGTGACGAAGTCGCTCGCCGCGCCCAGCCCCGGCAGCGCCGCGTAACAGCCCATGTGACCGACGAACATCCGCTGGGTGTCCGGAGCCATGCCGAGATCCCGGGCGAGCAGGATGTCGAGCCCGGGGGTGGCGTACCCGGTGCAGGAACAGACGATGAACAGCCCGATGTCGCCGGCGCCCAGCCCGGCCGCGGTCAGCGCACGGCCGACCGCCTCCTTGCCCAGCGGCAGCGCCTCCACCTGGTAGCGGCGCATCCGGCGTTCGGTCGGCCAGTCCGAGACGTCCTCCAGCAGGGGATTGACCGCGGCCTGTCGGCGCGTCACCCCCGAGTTCGCGAAGATCCGCTGGGCCAACGACCGGGTGGTGCCGGAGAAGTGCCGGGAGAAGAAGCCCTCCCACAACTCGTCCTGCGAAGCGGACGGCGGCTGTGCCGTCCCGAGCCCCGCGATCACTGGTACGGCCACGATCCCCACCTCTCGTCCGACCCCATCCTCCCCCGACTCCTCCCCCCCCGGCCATCCCGGCCAGCCGATCCCCCGCGCCGGTCCAGCCGCACCGGCTCACCAACGTGGGGCCGATCCGTCACGGTCCGGATCCCCGCCCAGCGCGGCAATACCGAGCCAGTCGGCGCAGACGTCCGACGTGGCCGGATGCAGCGAGCCGCAGCGGGCGTCCCGGTAGAGACGCTCCAACGGGTGGCCGCGCCGCGTCGCCGAGGTGCCCGCCGCCTCCAGCATCGACGCCGCCACCTCGGCGGCCGTGGTGCCGGCGAGCAGCTTCGCCCGCCACACCCAACGGTTGGTCTCCGCGTCACCCGGCGTCTCGTCCACCCGGCGGGCCGCCTCGGCCACCACCAGCTGGGCCGCCGCCGTGGCCGCGTCCGCCCGCCCCAACCGCGCGCGCACGGCCGGCAGACCGGCCAGGTTGCGGGCGTTGAGGTGCTCGGCCGCCGCGTCGATCGCCGCCCGGGCCACCCCCACGTAGACCGCCGCGTAGCTGGCCACCAACCAGTGCGGCATCAGCTGGGCGACCACCAGGGCGAGCCCCTCCACTCCGCCCAGCAGCCGGTCGGCCGGCACCGTGACGTCCAGGTGCAGGTCGTGCGACGAGGTGGCGCGCATGCCGAGCGCGTCCCAGGTCGGCTCGACGGTCAGGCCCTCCGGGCCGGCAGGCACCAGGAACTGGGAGACCACCGACTGGTCCGCGGTGCTGCGCGCGGCCACCAGGTAACCGTCGGCGTGCCCGGCGCCGGAGCAGAAGGTCTTGCTGCCCTTGAGGCGCCAGCCCGCATCGGTCGCCTCGTAGACCGTGCTCAGCTGGGAGAGCCGGGCCCCGGCGCCGCGCTCGCTCATCGCCACCGCGTACCAGGAGCCCTGCGCCGCGGCGGTGAGCAGCCGGTCCCGGGCGGCCAGCGCCTCGTCCGGCACGCCCAGCGCCTCGGCCAACTCCTCGGTGACCGCGCCCAACGCGCCGGTCACCGAGGCGTGCATGTTGAACACCAGGGCGGTCGCGCCGTTGCCTCGGGCAAGTTCGGTCGCCACCGCGGCGTACTCGGCGAAGCTGGCGCCCAGGCCACCCAACGACCGGGGCACCATCAACCCGAACAGGCCGGCCTCCCGCAGGTCACGGAAGTCCTCGACCGGAAAGGAGCCGTCCCGGTCGTGTTCCGCCGCCCGCGCGGCGAACCGCGGCGCCAACCGGCGGGCCGCCTCCAGCGCGTGCACCGTCATATTGCCCCCTTCTCGGCGTCCCTTACCCCCGCCACGGCCCGACTATCCGTTGCGGACCCCCCGGCCCTGGTACAGCACCGCGGTGGACCGGGTCGGCACGATGCGCGGAGCACGGCCGGTGGCCGCCGCACCGGGCCTCCGGGCGGCGCGGGCCCGCCGCAACAGCCAGGTGACCAGGCCACCGACCTGAGGTCGGATGCCGCGCAGCCGCAACACGACGCCATGCCGGGCGCACTCGGCCACCAGCGCCCGGGCATCCACGAACAACTGTGGATCGTGGATGCCGCGCGGCACGGTCGGCAGTCGCTCGGCGATGCGCACCGCGACCAGCCGGGCCAGTGCGGTGTCGTTCAGGGTGTCCAGCACCAGCAGCCCACCCGGGCGCAGCAGCCGGCACGCCTCGGCCACCGCGCGCGGCCAGGCCGGGACGTGTTCGAGCAGCTCACCTGCGGAAACCACGTCGGCGCAGCCATCGGCGAGCGGGACCGCGGTGACGTCGGCCTGGATCACGCGCACCCCGTGCCCGGCTGCCTGGACCAGCGCCGAGCGGGTCAGGTCGACCCCGACGTGCCGGTATCCCTTGCCAGCCAGGTGCGGCGCGAGCAGCCCGGCACCGCAGCCCAGGTCGACCAGGAGCGCGTCAGGGCGGGCAGCCGGTGGCACCAGTGCCGCGCGGGCCTCGGCGAGCCAGTGCAGCATCGCGAACGCGCCATCCGGCCGCCACCACTCACCGGCCAGATCGTCGTACTGGCGCGGATCGTTGCGCGGCAGCACCCGGGGGCCGGTGGACGCCGCGGCCGCAGCCACGTCTCGCATGGCTCCGAGCGTGGCACGACTGCTCGGTAACGACCAGACTTCCCTTATGTCGTCGAGGGTGTTAGGGCTGGTCAGGGCGAGCCATCCGGAACCGGCCGCGGCGGTGACCACAGTGGCGGGTCTGCTGGCCTGGGGAGTGGGGCACCGGCCGGCCGGAATCGCCTCGGTGGTGCTCGCGGTGCTGGCCAGCCAGCTCGCCGTGGGCTGGACCAACGACGCGCTGGACGCCGAACGGGACGCCACGGTGGGGCGTACCGACAAGCCGGTCGCCACCGGCGCGGTCGGCCGCCGCACCACGGCCTGGGCCGCGGCGGCGGCCGCGGTGGCCTGCCCGCTGCTGGCGCTGACCACGAACCCTACGGCGGCGTTCTGGCTCACCGTCGCCCTGGTCTCCGCGCTGCTCTACGACTGGCCGCTCAAGGCCACCGCGTTCTCGGTGCTGCCGTACGCGGTCTCCTTCGGCGCGCTGCCCGCCTTCGTGGTGCTGGGGCTGCCCGACGAGCCGACCCCGCCGGCCTGGCTGCTGGCGGCGGCCGCCTGCCTGGGTGCCGGGGCGCACTTCGCCAACGTCCTGCCTGACCTGGCCGACGACGCCCGCACCGGGGTGCGGGGCCTGCCGCACCGGTTGGGCCCAACCGGCAGCCGGGCCGCCGCGGCCGGGTTGCTCCTCGCGGCGACCGCGGCCCTGGTCCTCGGGCCGCCCGGGCCACCGTCGGTGATCGGGATGACGGCGGTGGGCGCGGCCGCCGTGGTGCCGGCGCTGGGCTGGTACGCCGGGCGCTCGGCGGTCCGGGCCGGCCGCCGGCCGGTGGCCGCCTTCCGGGCGGTGATGCTGGTGGCCCTCATCGACGTGGTCCTGCTGGTGGTGAGCGGTCGGGTGGTGTGACCGGCACCCGGGAAGGTGGCATTGCCCGGGTCCGCGTGCGGGCCTCGATCAGCTCCAACTACCCTGGAGCGCGGTCTGCGCGGGTATGGCCACCGTGCCCGGCGTACGGCCGGGTGGGGATCGTGACGAGGAGGACCGACGTGACGCGCTCGATCAGGGGATCCCGGCGGGCGGCCCTGTTGCTGTCCGGGATTGCGGTGACGACCAGCCTGCTGGCGTCCGGGTGCGGCGCCGGCCAGATCGCCGAGACCGCCAAGAAGGCGACGTCGGTCCAGGGCGTGAACCTCTCGTCCGGCAACGGCGTCTTCGCGGTGCGTGGCCTGCTGGTCGAGTACCCGGGCACCGAGGGCTACCGGGCTGGGCAGGACGCAACACTCAACGCCGTGATCTACAACGACTCGAAGGACACGGTGACGGTCACCGTCACCACCGAGAGCGCCCGCGAGGTCGTGATCAGCGGCGGCTCGGAGAGCCCGTCGCCGTCCGCCTCCGAGTCGGCCTCCGCCAGCCCGTCCGCCTCCGACTCCGGCTCGGCCAGCCCGTCGGCGACCCCGTCGGAGACCGGATCGTCCTCGGCCACCCCGTCCGCCCCGGAGTCCGCGCGGGCGTCCGGCTCGGCCAGCCCCTCCACTCCGGGTCAGCCCGCCCGGATCGAGCTGGCTCCGCTGAGCTACCTCCAGCTCAACTCCGAGGCCACCCAGCAGCTCCGGCTGATCGGCCTGACCGAGGCGCTGCGCTCCGGCCAGAACGTCGTCGTGACCTTCGACTTCGGTAACGGCAACACGCTCACCGGCCCCGCGCCGGTCGCGGTGCCGCTCACCCCGGCAGCGCCCCCCTCGCCGATCATCGAGCGCGAGGGCGGCTACGAGGGTGACGAGGGCGGCACGACCCACGGCTGACCCGAGCGACATCGACAAACGCCCCGGCGTGGTGACCACCACGCCGGGGTGTTTTCGTCGTACGCGAGGGCTAGCGTCCTGATGTGACCACCTCCCGATCGACCCCTCCGCGCGGCGGCACGGCCAGCGGCGCCCGCGGTCGGTCCACCGCCCGCGAGCCACGCCCGGCCTACGAGTGCGACGCCTGTGGCCACCAGCCGCCGAAGTGGGTGGGGCGCTGCCCGGAATGCGGCGAGTGGGGCTCGGTGGTCGAGTGCACGGTGACCGGCCCGACGGTCTCCGGTCGGGTGGTCAGCTCCCGGCTTCCCGCCGAGCCGGCCCGACCGATCGCCACCATCAGCGCCGCACCGGCCCGCGCCCGGCCCACCGGGGTGAGCGAGCTCGACCGGGTGCTCGGCGGCGGCCTGGTCCCGGGCGCGGTGGTGCTGCTCGCCGGCGAGCCGGGCGTGGGCAAGTCCACCCTGCTGCTGGACGTGGCGCAGCAGTGGGCCGTCGGCGCCGGCAGCCCGTCGCTCGTGGTCAGCGGCGAAGAGTCGGTCAGTCAGGTACGCCTCCGCGCCGAGCGGATGGGCACCCTGCACGACCAGCTCTACCTCGCGGCGGAGAGCGACCTGGCGGCGGTGCTCGGGCACCTCGACGCGGTCAAGCCGGGCCTGCTGGTGCTCGACTCGGTGCAGACCATCTCGACGACCGGCACCGAGGGGGTGCCCGGTGGGGTGACCCAGGTCCGGGCGGTCACCTCGGCGCTGGTCTCGGTCGCCAAGGAGCGGGGCATCGCCACGGTGCTGGTCGGGCACGTCACCAAGGACGGCCAGGTCGCCGGCCCCCGGGTGCTGGAGCACCTGGTCGACGTGGTGCTGCACTTCGAGGGCGACAAGCACTCGTCGCTGCGGCTCGTGCGCGGCGTCAAGAACCGGTTCGGCGCGGCCGACGAGGTCGGCTGCTTCGAGATGCACGAGGGCGGCATCAGCAGCCTCGCCGACCCGTCCGGGCTGTTCCTGACCCGTTACTCCGAGCCGGTGCCGGGCACCTGCGTGACGGTGGCGATGGAGGGGCGCCGCGCCCTGGTCACCGAGGTGCAGGCACTTATCGGCGCGACGGTCGCCGGCTCGCCCCGGCGTACGGTCTCCGGCCTCGACTCGGCCCGGCTGGCGATGGTGCTCGCGGTGCTGCAACGCCGCACCGAGCGGCTCACCCTGCACGACCGGGAGGTCTTCGCGGCCACCGTGGGCGGAATCCGCGTGGTGGAGCCGGCCGCCGACCTGGCGGTCGCGCTGGCGGTCGCGTCCGGCGGGCTCAACCTGGCCATCGCGCCGCACCTGGTGGCGATCGGCGAGGTGGGGCTGACCGGCGAGGTGCGCCGGGTCGGGGCGGTGCCGCGCCGGTTGGCCGAGGCGGCCCGGCTCGGGTTCAAGGTGGCCCTGGTCCCGCCCGGCTGCGGCCCGGCCAGCACCGGTGCCGGTCCCGAACAGATGCGGGTGACCGAGGTCACGGACGTCCGCTCGGCGTTGCACCATGCCGCTCGTGCGTCCGCCGAGTGACCCACCGTGTCGACGGGGACGGCGATACCGGACAGCACGCCGCAAGCGGGAAACGGCTGAAGGGGCGGCATCGTGACACATCACAGTAACCACGACAGCACCCACCGCACGGCAGTCCGTAGACTGTGCCCGTGCCGATCGACCGCGATACCACCAAGCCTGCCGGCGCGCCGCCCCACGCCCGCACCGGCGGCGTGGGCTCGCCCGCCCGCACGATCAGTGTCAGCGTGACCGCGGGAGCCGCCGGGAGCGCCGGGGACCCGCTGCGGGCGAACCTCGCCCTGATGGCACCCGGCACCGCGCTGCGGGACGGGTTAGAGCGCATTCTGCGCGGCCGCACCGGCGCGCTCATCGTGCTCGGCTACGACAAGGTCGTCGAGGGCCTGTGCACCGGCGGCTTCCCCCTGGACGTGGAGTTCTCCGCGACCCGGGTGCGGGAGCTCTGCAAGATGGATGGCGCGGTCGTGCTCTCCAGCGACGGCACCCGGATCGTCCGGGCGGCCGTGCACCTGATGCCCGACCCGTCCATCCCGACGGAGGAGTCCGGCACCCGGCACCGCACGGCCGAGCGGGTGGCCCGGCAGACCGGCTATCCGGTCATCTCGGTCAGCCAGTCGATGCGGATCATCAGCCTCTACGTCAACGGTCAGCGGCACGTGCTCGACGACTCGGCGGCCATCCTCTCCAGAGCCAACCAGGCGCTGGCCACCCTGGAGCGCTACAAGCTCCGGCTGGACGAGGTCTCCGGGACGCTCTCCGCGCTGGAGATCGAGGACCTGGTCACCGTGCGGGACGCGGTGGCGGTGGTGCAGCGACTGGAGATGGTCCGCCGGATCGCCGACGAGATCGCCGGCTACGTGGTCGAGCTGGGCACCGATGGCCGTCTGCTCGCCCTCCAGCTCGACGAGCTGATGGCCGGCGTGGACGCCGACCGGACGCTGGTCATCCGGGACTACCTCCCGGTCGGCCGCAAGTCCCGCACTCTGGACGAGGCGCTGGTCGAGCTGGACCTGCTCGGCGCCACCGAGCTGATCGACCTGGTGTCGGTGGCCAAGGCCATCGGTTACCCGGCCGCATCGGACGCGCTGGACGCCGCGGTCAGCCCTCGGGGCTTCCGGCTGCTGGCCAAGGTGCCCCGGCTGCCGGTGCCGGTGGTCGACCGGCTGGTGGTGCACTTCGGCAGCCTCCAGCGGCTGCTGGGCGCCACGGTGGAGGACCTGCAGGCAGTCGAGGGGGTCGGCGATGCCCGGGCCCGGGGTGTCCGCGAGGGGCTGTCCCGGCTCGCCGAGGCATCAATCCTGGAGCGGTACGTCTGACCCGGCTCAGCCGGTGACTGTGACCTTTACCGGCGCGCTGAGCTTGGTGCCGACCCGGGCGAACACCTGGTACGTCCCGACCGGCGGGAAGGGGCCGGCGGCCAGCCCACTGCCGTCGCAGCGGGTGGTGTCCCGCCCGTTCCAGCCCACCTCGTAGGAACGCTCGAAGTTCGGGGTGAAGGACTGCACGTCCGAACCCTTGACCTTGCCGCAGGTGTCCGACGACCACACCTTCTCGGCCCCGGACTTGATGAAGATCTCCTGAAGGTCGGCACCGACGTTCCGGCTGCACGTCCGGTCCGAGGTGTTCTTGATCTTGAGCTTCAGGTCGACGACCGCTCCGCGTTGAACGGAGGTGGGCCGTGCCACCGAGGTCACGCTGATCTCCGCATCGGTGCAGGTGCCGTCGTCCACCGACCCGGCAGCCGAGCCCGGTGGCGGGTCGTTGCTGGTGGTCTCCGGGCTCGGACTCCCGTTGTCAGGATCGTCGGACGCCGGCGGAGCGCCGGTCTGCGGGGTCAACACCGGCCCGCCGGGACCCGGGCTCGCGGCGGACGTCGGAGCAGACGTCGGCGTCTCCCCCGCCTGCGGCCGACCGTCGGAGCGACCCGAGCCGGTGCACGAGTAGAGCAGGACAATCAGGAAGAGAAGCCCCGCTCCGAGTACGACGGCGCGACGCCGCCAGTACACGGCGGGTGGCAGGGGGCCGACCGTCAGACGCATGATGCCTCCCACCGTAGCGGCGCTGCGCCCCCCAGCCCGCCGCGACGCGCCGGAGCGCCGCCGGCACCACCCGGTAACCGTCCACTGAGGACGACATTGTCGATCGTCCGGCGCACCGTCAGAGGTAGACCTTGCGCTGATAGACGGCGTGTGCGCCGGCCACCCGGTCGAGGAAGAGCAGCCCGGCGCAGTGGTCGATCTCGTGCTGCAACGCGCGCGCCTCGAAGCCGTCGGTCACCAGACGGACCGGTTCCCCGCTGCCCGGCAGGTCGCCCTCCACCACCAACCGGCTGGCCCGCTTCACGTCCCCGGTCAGGTCCGGCACCGACATGCAGCCCTCCCGGCCTGGTTTCCACCGGGTCGCCTCGACCACCCGGGCGTTGCAGAGCACGAAGGTGCCGTGCACGGTGACGGCCTTCGGATGCCCGGTCACGTCGACGGCGAACACCCGGGCCGCCACCCCGATCTGCGGTGCGGCCAGGCCGACGCAACCCGGCGACACCCGCATGGTGGCGACGAGGTCGGCGGCCAACCGGACGGTGTCCCCCGCGGTTGGATCGACCTCGCCGCCGGCCCGGCTCAGCACCGGGTGCGGGGCCGACACCACCGCGCGCACCTCGCCCGGCTCGGCCAGCGACTCCGGCGTCCAGTCGCCCAGGCCGACGTACGTCCCGACGTTCCAGTCAGTGCCCGGGTCGCTCCGCTCGCCGGTCACAGCAGATCCGGATCCGCCGGCCGGAGGGTGACCTCGACCCCCAGCTCGGCAGCCGTCCGATGCAACCGGTCGGTCAGCCCGTCGGCGACGCCGGCCGGCAACTCCACCTCAGCCAGCACCACGTAGAGCGAGCCGGCCAACCGGGTACTCAGGTCGGTGACGTTCCCGCCGGCGTCCACCAGCACCCGGGTCATCGCCGCGACGATGCCCATCCGGTCCGACCCGTGCACCGCCATCACGTACGGCTCGCCCACCGGGGCCACCTCACCGTCCGGGATGACCGCGCGTACCGTCGCCAGAAGCTGACCCTCGGCGGCCAGCGGCGCCAGCGCCGCCTCGACCTCGGTGGCGGCCGGACCGGTGCAGATGAGGGTCATCGCGAAGTGCCCCCGCAACCGGGTCATCGTGCTGTCGGTGAGATTGGCGCCCAGTCGGGCCAGCACCTCGGCGACGTCGGCCACGATGCCCGGCCGGTCCCGACCGATGACGGTGATCGCGAGCTCGTTCATCCGGGCATTCTGCCCGATCCGTCGGCCGCCGCCGTGACACCCCGCCCGAGCCGCCCATCCAGCGGGAACGCGCCGCGTGACATCATCGACGGCGCGATGACTCAACCCGATTTCGCCACTCTGATCAGCCAGTGGTACCGACAGCACGCCCGTGACCTGCCGTGGCGCGAGCCCGGGGTCAGCCCGTGGGCCATTTTGGTCAGCGAGGTCATGCTCCAGCAGACGCCGGTGGTCCGGGTGGTCCCCGCCTGGCAGGCGTGGTTGGCCCGCTGGCCGGACCCGGCCGCGCTGGCGGCGGACAGCCCGGCCGAGGCGATCCGGATGTGGGCGCGCCTCGGCTACCCCCGCCGGGCGGTCCGGCTGCGGGAGTGCGCGGTCGCGATCGTGGACCGGCACGGCGGCCAGGTGCCGGACCGACTGGAGCAGCTTTTGGCGCTGCCCGGGGTCGGCACGTACACGGCGCGGGCGGTGGCCGCGTTCGCGTACGGGCAGCGGCACCCGGTGGTCGACACGAATGTGCGCCGGGTGGTCTGCCGAGCGGTGGCCGGCGAACCGGACGCGGGGGCGGCCACCCGGCCCGCCGACCTGGTCGCGACCGAGGAGCTGCTGCCCGCCGAGCCGGCCGCAGCGGCCCTGGCCAGTGCGGCGTTCATGGAGCTGGGCGCGGTGATCTGCACGGCCCGTTCACCGCGCTGCACGGCCTGCCCGGTCGAGTCGGTCTGCGCGTGGAGGGCCTCCGGGCAGGAGGCGCCGGCCGGACCCACACGCCGCCCCCAGCGGTACGCGGGCACCGACCGGCAGGTACGCGGGCTGCTGCTCGGGGTGCTCCGAGAGAACACCGGACCGGTGCCGCACCAGCGGCTGGACCAGGTCTGGACCGACGACGTGCAGCGCGCCCGGGCCCTGGCCGGCCTGGTTCAGGACGGGCTGGTGGAGCCGGTAGGCACCGACGCCTTCCGCCTCACCGGCGACGGCCCGTCCCTACCCGCCTGATCACCTCCGCCGACGCGGCCGGGGCGAGGTCAGCAACGAGCGCTATACCTCAGAGGCATATTTATACCTCTGAGGTATAGCGCCAAAGACAGTGACGGCCACCCGGTGGGGGCCGCTTCGGGCGGACACCGACCGCCGAGGGGTGGAAGCCGCGCACACGGCGGGGACAGCGAAAAGAGCGGGGCCCCGGTGGCTCGCGCCACCGGGGCCCCGCCCCTGATGCTGCTTGTGTTACTCGTCGGCGCCCGCGGCTGCGGTGCCACCGAGGTCGGCCGGCACGGCGTCCGGAACCTCCACCGGCTTCTCCGCGCCCCGGAACACGAGCTTGGACTTGTCGATGTCGTTCGGGTCGCCCTCGCAGTCCACCACAACGATCTGACCCGGGGTCAGCTCGTTGAACAGGATCCGCTCGGACAGGTTGTCCTCAATGTCGCGCTGGATCGTGCGACGCAGAGGACGGGCACCGAGCACCGGGTCGAAGCCCTTCAACGCCAGGTACTTCTTGGCGTTGTCGGTCAGCTCCAGACCCATGTCCTTGTTGCGCAGCTGCGTCTCGATCCGCTGGATCATGATGTCCACGATCGAGAGGATCTCGTTCTGGCGCAGCTGGTGGAAGACGATGGTGTCGTCGATCCGGTTGAGGAACTCAGGCCGGAAGTGCTGCTTGAGCTCGTCGTTGACCTTCTGCTTCATCCGGTCGTAGTTGGACTCGGAGTCCTCCGACGCCTGGAAGCCGAGCGACACCGCCTTGGCGACGTCCCTGGTGCCCAGGTTGGTGGTCAGGATGATGACCGTGTTCTTGAAGTCCACGATCCGACCCTGACCGTCGGTGAGCCGACCGTCCTCCAGGATCTGGAGCAGCGTGTTGAACACGTCCGGGTGGGCCTTCTCGATCTCGTCGAAGAGAACCACCGAGAACGGCCGACGCCGCACCTTCTCGGTCAGCTGCCCGCCCTCGTCGTAGCCGACGTAGCCGGGAGGGGCACCCACCAGCCGGGAGACCGTGTAGCGGTCGTGGAACTCGGACATGTCCAGCTGGATGAGGGCGTCCTCGCTGCCGAAGAGGAACTCGGCGAGCGCCTTGGACAGCTCGGTCTTACCGACACCGGACGGGCCGGCGAAGATGAACGAGCCCGACGGGCGCTTCGGGTCCTTCAGGCCGGCCCGGGTACGCCGGATCGCCTTCGAGACCGCCTTGACCGCGTCCTCCTGGCCGATGACGCGCTTGTGCAGCTCGTCCTCCATGCGCAGCAGGCGCGAGGTCTCCTCCTCGGTCAGCTTGTAGACCGGGATGCCGGTCCAGTTGCCGAGCACCTCGGCGATCTGCTCGTCGTCAACCTCGCTGACGACGTCCAGGTCACCGGCCTTCCACTCCTTCTCCCGCTGCGCCTTCTGGCCGAGGAGCTGCTTCTCCTTGTCGCGCAGCTGGGCGGCGCGCTCGAAGTCCTGCGCGTCGATCGCGGACTCCTTGTCGCGACGCACCTGGGCGATGCGCTCGTCGAAGTCGCGCAGGTCTGGCGGCGCGGTCATCCGGCGGATCCGCATCCGGGCACCGGCCTCGTCGATCAGGTCGATCGCCTTGTCCGGCAGGAAGCGGTCGGAGATGTATCGATCGGCCAGAGTCGCGGCCGCGACGAGGGCCGCGTCCGTGATCGAGACCCGGTGGTGCGCCTCGTAGCGGTCGCGCAGGCCCTTGAGGATCTCGATGGTGTGCGCCAGCGACGGCTCACCCACCTGGATCGGCTGGAACCGGCGCTCGAGCGCGGCGTCCTTCTCCAGGTGCTTGCGGTACTCGTCGAGCGTGGTGGCTCCGATCGTCTGCAGCTCACCGCGGGCCAGCATCGGCTTGAGGATGCTCGCCGCGTCGATCGCGCCCTCGGCGGCACCCGCGCCCACCAGGGTGTGGATCTCGTCGATGAACAAGATGATGTCGCCGCGGGTGCGGATCTCCTTGAGCACCTTCTTGAGGCGCTCCTCGAAGTCACCGCGGTAACGGGAACCGGCGACCAGCGCACCGAGGTCAAGCGTGTAGAGCTGCTTGTCCTTGAGCGTCTCGGGCACCTCGCCCTTGATGATCTTCTGGGACAGGCCCTCCACCACGGCGGTCTTACCGACACCTGGCTCACCGATCAGGACCGGGTTGTTCTTGGTACGGCGGGAGAGCACCTGCATGACCCGCTCGATTTCCTTCTCGCGCCCGATGACCGGGTCGAGCTTGCCCTCACGGGCGGCCTGGGTCAGGTTGCGGCCGAACTGGTCCAGCACCAGGCTGGTCGACGGCGCGGCCTCACCCGGCGCGGCGCCCGCCGCGGCCGGCTCCTTGCCCTGGTAGCCGGAGAGCAGCTGGATCACCTGCTGGCGGACCCGGTTGAGGTCGGCGCCGAGCTTGACCAGCACCTGGGCGGCGACGCCCTCACCCTCGCGGATCAGACCGAGCAGGATGTGCTCCGTGCCGATGTAGTTGTGGCCGAGCTGCAGCGCCTCGCGCAGCGACAGCTCAAGCACCTTCTTGGCCCGCGGCGTGAACGGGATGTGCCCGCTCGGCGCCTGCTGACCCTGGCCGATGATCTCCTCGACCTGCTGGCGGACGCCCTCCAGGGAGATGCCGAGGCTCTCCAGGGCCTTTGCCGCGACGCCTTCACCTTCGTGGATCAGGCCCAGCAGGATGTGTTCCGTACCGATGTAGTTGTGGTTGAGCATCCGGGCCTCTTCTTGGGCCAGGACGACAACCCGTCGCGCTCGGTCGGTGAACCGCTCGAACATGCCCTCGTGCTCCTCACGTGCCGTGCGCCTTGATGGTCAAGATCTTGGCGGGGCCGGTGCACGAACGTCCGGGACGGGCGTCCGTGCCTCCTTACTCTATCGTCGCTGACCGACTCAGCTGAGGTCGTGTGTCTCGGGTACGGGTCGGTTCCACGTCGTTTTGCACAACCGTCCGCGCTCAGGAGGTGTTCCGGTACCCCTGTCGCTACGCGCAGAGCGAAATCCGACCGGCGCGACGGAAGCCCTCTCCCGGCTCCGGAGAGCTCCGGGGAGGGGGCCGGCGCTGGCGACGAACGCCACGCCCGACCCTGGGGAGGGTTTTCCACAGGCTGTGGACAACTGCTCCACCGGTTGTGGACAACGTCGGTCGCGTGGGAATGCTTCCCGACCCTGGCTCGGCCTCCGACCTCCGGCCCCGCGTCTGACGGGAATACGGCGACGCCGGCCCGGAGAATGCTCCGGCCCGGCGTCGGTGTCGCCCTGCGGCGGCCGCTGGCCACCAGACTGCTGAGGATCAGCGCTTCGCGTGGTACTCGTCGACGATCTCCTGCGGGATGCGCCCCCGGTCCGAGATGTCCTTGCCGGCCTTCTTGGCCCACTCCCGGATCGCCTTGTTCTGCTCCCGGTCAGCGGTCGCGCCGCCCCGGCCGCGGGCGGCCCGTCCACCGATCACCACGCCGCCCCGGCCCACCTTGGTGCCGGCGCCCACGTAGGGAGCGAATACGTCGCGCAATTTCGCGGCGTTGGAACTCGACAGGTCGATCTCGTACTGAACGCCGTCGAGGGCGAACTTGACAGTCTCGTCCGCGTCCCCGCCGTCCAGGTCATCGACCAGCTTGTGAATGATCTGCTTGGCCACGTCCCACATTCCTTTCGAGCAGGGTGCTCCTGCTAACGAGAGCACAATAACCCCCGCGCCGCGCGCCCCGTCAATAGGATGCGGTATCGACGCGGCGCGAGGCGAGCCGGACTACTCCGGGCGGACCAACGGGAAGAGGATGGTTTCCCGAATTCCGAGCCCGGTCAGGGCCATCAACAGCCGGTCGATTCCCATTCCCATACCGCCGGCCGGCGGCATTCCGTACTCCATCGCCCGGAGAAAGTCCTCGTCGAGACGCATCGCCTCGTCGTCGCCACGGGCGGCGAGCTGCGCCTGGGCCACCAGCCGCTCCCGCTGCACCACCGGGTCGACCAGCTCCGAGTACGCGGTGCCCAGCTCGAACCCGAGCACGTAGAGGTCCCACTTCTCGGCCAGCCCCGGCTCGCTGCGGTGCGCACGGGTGAGCGGGCTGGTCTCCTCCGGGTAGTCCCGGATGAAGGTGGGCGCCTCCAGGCCGGGGACGACCAGCTCCTCGAACAGTTCCTCGGCCAGCTTGCCCGGGCCCCACTTCGGGTCCACGGCCAATCCCACCTTGTCCGCGTACTCCACCAGGCGGGACCGTTCGGTGCGGACCGTGACCTCCTCGCCAAGCGCCTCGGAAAGCACGCCGAACAGGGTCACCGACCGCCACTCACCACCCAGGTCGAACTCCCGACCGTCGGCGTGGGTCACCACGGTCGAGCCGCTGACCGCGACCGCCGCCTGTTGCACGAGATTGCGGGTCAACTCGGCCATCGTGTCGTAGTCGCCGTACGCCTCGTACGTCTCCAGCATCGCGAACTCCGGTGAGTGCGAAGAGTCGACACCCTCATTACGGAAGTTGCGGTTGATCTCGAAGACACGGTCGACACCGCCGACCACCGCGCGCTTGAGAAACAGTTCCGGAGCGATTCGCAGATACAGGTCGGTGTTCAACGCATTGCTGTGGGTCACGAACGGTCGGGCCGCCGCGCCGCCGTGCAGCAGTTGCAACATCGGAGTTTCCACCTCGATGAAACCCTGCCCATGCAACGAATCGCGGATGCTGCGCACCGCCGCGGCCCGGGTACGGACCATCTGCCGGGCCTGCGGCCGGACGATCAGGTCGACGTAGCGCTGCCGGACCCGCGCCTCCTCGGAGAGGGGCTTGTGCGCCACCGGCAACGGCCGCAGCGCCTTGGCGGTCATGTCCCAACGATCGGCCAGCACCGACAGCTCGCCGCGGCGACTGGTGATCACCTCGCCGGCGACGCCGACGTGGTCGCCGAGGTCGACCAGCCGCTTCCAGGCCTCCAGCCGCTCCGGCCCGACCCGGTCCAGCGAGAGCATCGCCTGCAACTCGGTGCCGTCGCCGTCGCGCAGCGTCGCAAAGCAGAGCTTGCCCGTGTTGCGTACGAAGATCACCCGTCCGGTGACCGAGACCTGGTCGCCGGTGGCGGTGTCGGTGGGCAGGTCGGCGTAGCGCCCACGGACCTCCGACAGGGTGGCGGTACGCGGGAATCCGACGGGGTAGGCCTCGATGCCGTCGGCGATCATCCGGTCCCGCTTCTCCCGGCGGACCTTCATCTGCTCGGGAAGGTCGTCGGCGGGGTCCACTGGCACGGCGTTCTGCTCGCTCACGGCACGCTTCCTCGTCACGGAGATACGGGGGGTCAGGCCCGAGCGTACTCAAGCCCCCTGGGGGTCGTTACCGGATAACCTGCGCCTCATGGTCGATCACACTCACGCCCTGTCCTTCGGTGCCGCGGCCAGCGACTATGACCGGTTTCGTCCCAGCTATCCCGTAGAGGCGGTGCGCTGGGCGCTCGGCGGGCTGAGCGACGCCGCGCAGGTCGTCGACCTCGGGGCCGGCACCGGCATCCTGACCAGGGTCGTACGGGCACTCGGCCACCGGGTGCTGCCGGTGGAGCCCGACCCCGGCATGCGGGCCCAACTGGACTCCGCCACCCCCGACGTCACGGCCCTGGCCGGCAGCGCCGAGTCGATGCCGCTACCGGACGGCAGCGCCGACGCGGTGGTGGTCGGCCAGGCCTACCACTGGTTCGACAAGGAGCGCGCGCACGCCGAGGTCGCCCGTGTGCTGCGGCCGGGCGGGACGTTCGCCCCGATCTGGAACACCCGGGACGATCGCGTCGACTGGGTGGCCGAGCTGGGCCGGATCGCCCACATGGGCGACCACACCATCGACCTGACCGAGTCGGTGACCGACCTCGGCCCGGCCTTCGACGCGGTGGAGCTGGGCGTGTTCGAGCACCACACCACCCTCACCCCCGACGAAGTGGTCGGGATGAGTCACACCCGCTCCCACTACCTGACGGCGGATCGCCAGCAGCGGGCGACCGTCGACCGGGAGCTGCGGCAGCTCCTCGCCGGCCATCCGGACCTGGCCGGACGGGAGAGCGTCGAGCTGCCGTACCGGACCGTGGTCTTCCGCGCCCGACGGCGCTGAACCCCCACCGGAGTCACAGGTTCCGGTCGTAGACCATCCGCAGCCCGATCAACGTGATCATCGGCTCATGGTGGGTGATGCTGTGGCATTCGTTGATCACCAGCGCGGCGAGGCCGCCGGTGGCGATCACCGCCTTCACCTCGCCCAACTCCTCGGTC
This sequence comes from Micromonospora sp. NPDC005206, assembly GCF_040608175.1. Taxonomy (NCBI): domain Bacteria; kingdom Bacillati; phylum Actinomycetota; class Actinomycetes; order Micromonosporales; family Micromonosporaceae; genus Micromonospora; species Micromonospora sp. NPDC005206. The sequence goes on along the minus strand of NZ_JBEXHU010000004.1, from coordinate 167,747 downwards.
ATCCGCTCGACGATCCGGTCCACCTGCCCGGCGAAGCCGAAGTACAGGCCGGACTGGAGGCACTCCACGGTGTTCTTGCCGATCACCGAGCGGGGCTTGGTGGCCTCGACCTTGCGCAGCTGGGCGGCCCTGGCGGCCAGCGCGTCGAAGGAGATCTCGATGCCCGGGGCGAACGCCCCGCCGAGGAACTCGCCACGACCGCTGATCACGTCGAAGTTGGTGGTGGTGCCAAAGTCCACCACGATCGACGGCCCGCCGTAGAGCGTGTACGCGGCCAGCGTGTTCACCACCCGGTCGGCGCCCACCTCCTTCGGGTTGTCGATCGCCAGCTGAACCCCGGTCCGCACACCGGGCTCGACGATCACGCTGGGCAGGTCGGCGTAGTAGCGGCCGAGCATGGTGCGCAGCGAGCGCAGCGCGGCCGGCACCGTGGAGCAGGCGGCCACGCCGGTGATCTCGACGTTGTCCCCGGCGAGCAGGCCCCGGAACATCAGGCCCAGCTCGTCCGCCGTCGAGCGGGCATCGGTCTTGATCCGCCAGGAATGCACCAGCTTGTCGCCGTCGAAGGTCGCCAGCACGGTGTTGGTGTTTCCGATGTCGATGCAGAGCAGCACGCACGAAGCCTAGACAACGACCGTACGGACGGGCGCGGACCGGCCGGCGGACCGTATCCTGGTCCCATCACGACATGAACATAGGTCGATCCACGGCGCGGCCGGACGGGGAGCGGACATGTCGGGGACGTGGTGGGTGCGCGGGCGCAACACCCTGCGCCGGCGCCGGCGGCACGTGCTGGTGCTGGTCGCGCTGGCCGGCGGCGCGATCTGGATGATCGTGCAGGCGTGGCAGGCGTCCCGACGGGAGACCGGCAGCTTCGCCGGGGACCTCTACCTCAACATCGGCGCCGCGCTGATCATGACGCTGCTGACCTACGTGGTGCTCAACCCGCTCTTCCGCGAACTCCAGACGGTCAGCATCATCGAGCATCCCCGGCTGGACCGGGATGCGCTGATCGAACGGGTCGCCCAGTGCCGGGAGACCGTGGCCATCCTGGAGACCTGGACCAGCATGCTCGAGGGCCCGTACGCGACCCGGTTCGTGGCCGCGCTGCGCTCCGCGCTCGCCAACGGCGCCACCGTCAAGGTGCTGCTGCTGGACCCGGACTCACCGGCGGTCCGGCTGCGCGGCGAGGAGCTGCGCCGGCGGGACGCCTCGGTGGCCATCCTCAACAACCTGTGGCACCTGGCCCGGCTCCGCGAGGAGCTGCCGGAGGCCGCCCGGGCCCGGCTCCAGGTCCGGGTCTACAGCGCCGCCCCTTCGGTGCAGATGTACCGCTGGGACGGCAAGGCGTTCATCTCGTTCTTCCCGGTGCAGGGCAGCACCTTCGACACCCAGCAGATCGAGGCGTTCGTCTCCACCCCGCTGGGCGAGTTCGTCGACGACCGGTTCGCCGAGCTGTGGGAGACCGCGCCCCTGGAGGACCTGGAGGCCTGCCTCAGCCTGCGGCTCTGCCTACGCCAGGCCGGACGGGACCTGGAGACCTGCGAGGCGCTCTACGTACGCTCCGACGGCGACTGGTACATCGCCGGCACCGACCTGGTGCGCAACGTCGCCCGACACGGGCTGGCCGGGCTGAGTGTGGTGCTGGACCGGCCCGAGGTGGCGGGCGAGGTCTTCGCCATCGGCGAGGCGGACGAGCTGGCGCCCGCGATCTACAACCGGGTGCTGGAGCTCTTCCGGGCCAAGTACGGGCTCGACGGCCGGCAGGACACCGAGAACCGGGTGATCTTCAATCTGGCCGCCACCTCACTGACCACCGTCTGAGGCGCGGCCCGCCGCCGGCCGCGTACCCGTCATTCGATCCGCAGGTCCATCGCGATGTCCAGGATGGGCGACGAGTGGGTCAGCGCGCCCACCGAGAGGAAGTCCACGCCGGTGGCCGCGTACCGGCCCGCCACCTCCAGGGTGAGCCCGCCGGTCGCCTCCAGCTCCGCCCGGTCACCCACCGCGGCCACCGCCTCGGCCAGCGTCTCCGGGGTCATGTTGTCGCAGAGCAGGAAGTCCGCGCCGGCGTCCACCGCCTCCAGCGCCTCGTCGACCGTGGTCACCTCGACCTGCACCGGCACCTCCGGGAACGCCTCCCGGACCCGCCGGTACGCCGCGGTGATGCCCCCGGCCGCGAGCTTGTGGTTGTCCTTGATCATGGCCACGTCGTAGAGGCCCATCCGCTTGTTGGTGCCGCCGCCCGCCCGCACCGCGTACTTCTCCAGCGCCCGCAGGCCCGGCGTGGTCTTGCGGGTGTCCAGCACCATCGCCTTCGTGCCGGCCAGCGCGTCCGCCCAGGCACGGGTGTGGGTGGCCACCCCGGACATCCGGCAGAGCAGGTTGAGCGCCGTCCGCTCGGCGGTGAGCAGCAGCCGGGTCGGCCCGGTCACCGTCGCCAGCACATCGCCGCGGGCCACCCGCTCGCCGTCGCCGGCCACCTGCGACACCTCGACGGTACGGCCGAAGCCGGTCACCTCGCCGACCAGCTCGAACACGGCGGCGGCCACGCTCAGCCCGGCCACCACGCCGTCCGCGCGGGCCACCAGATCGGCGGTGTCGGTCTGCTCCGCCGGGATGGTGGCCACGCTGGTGACGTCGAGGAAGTCCGGCCCCAGATCCTCGACCAGCGCGGTCTCGATCACCGTCCGCACCTGCGCCGGGTCCAGGCCGCCCGCCCGCAACGCCCGCTGCGTCGACTCCGTCAATGCCATCTCCGTTCGCGACTGCGGGGCTCGCAACACCGGCTCACTCCTCGCGCTCACTGTTGCCGTCCCTCCCATTGCTGCGTCAACCGACCCTGCGCCCCGACCGACCCGACCAGGTGGCCCAACCACCGCTCGTCGGCCGTCGGGAAGTCCTCCCGCCAGTGGCAACCCCGGGTCTCACCGCGCGCGTACGCGGCGGCCACCAACGTCGACGCCACGGTGAGCAGGTTCGTCGCCTCCCAGTCGGCCGTCCGCGGCCGACCTCGGGCGGTGCCCATCTCGGTCAGCGTCCCGGCCGTCTCGGCCAGCGTGGCAGCCGAACGGAGCACCCCGGCGCCCCGGGTCATCGCCCGTTGCAGGGCCGGCGTCGCCTCGGCCGGCAGCACCCAGCCCGCACCACCGCGCCACGCGCCGGTGTCCGCCGGTCGGACCTGCTCGGGCAGGCCCGCCGCGATGTCGTCGGCGATCCGCCGGGAGAAGACCAGACCCTCCAGCAGCGAATTGCTGGCCAGGCGGTTCGCGCCGTGCACACCCGTGCAGGCGACCTCGCCGCACGCGTACAGGCCGGGAATCGAGGTGCGGCCGAAAAGATCGGTGCGGACACCGCCGGAGGCGTAGTGCGCGGCCGGGGCGACCGGGATCAGGTCCGTGGCCGGGTCGACACCGATCGCCAGGCAGGACGCCACGATGGTCGGGAACCGCCCGGCCAGGAACTCCCCGCCCAGGTGCCGGGCGTCGAGGAAGACGTGGTCCGCGCCGGTGGCGAGCAGCACCCGGTGGATGCCCTTGGCCACGACGTCCCGGGGAGCCAGCTCGGCCAGCTCGTGCTGGCCCACCATGAACCGCTTGCCGTCCCCGTCCACCAGGTACGCGCCCTCGCCGCGCAGCGCCTCGGAGACCAGCGGCTGCTGCGCGTGCCCGGCGCCGGGCACACCGGCACCGGGCGGTGTCATGAGGGCGGTCGGATGGAACTGGACGAACTCCACGTCGGTCACCGCCGCGCCCGCCCGCATCGCCAGCGCCACCCCGTCCCCGGTGGAGACCGCCGGGTTGGTGGTGGCCGCGAAGATCTGACCCATCCCGCCGGTGGCCAGCACCACCGCCCGGGCCAGCAGCGCTCCGACGCCGTCCTCGCTGCCCTCGCCGAGCACGTGCAGGGTGATCCCGCAGGCCCGGCCGAGCCCGTCCGGGCCGTCGCCGGGAGCGCGCAGCAGGTCCAGCACCAGGGCGTGCTCGACCAACCGGATCCACGGGTCCCGCTGAACCGCCGCGTGCAGGGCCCGCTGCACCTCGGCCCCGGTGGCGTCCCCGCCGGCGTGCACGATCCGGTCCGCCCGGTGCCCGCCCTCACGGGTCAGCATCAACGAGCCGTCCGGGTGGCGGTCGAACTCGGCGCCGATCCGGATCAGCTCCCGCAGTCGGACCGGGCCCTCCTCAACCAGCACCTGGACAGCCGCCGGGTCGCAGAGCCCGACGCCGGCGACCTCGGTGTCCGAGGCGTGCGCCGCCGGAGTGTCCCGCGGATCGAGGACCGCCGCGATGCCGCCCTGCGCCCACCGGGTCGAGCCGTCATCGATATTGACCTTGGTGACCACCGTGACGTGCAGGCCCGCCTCGCGCAGGTGCAGCGCCGCGGTCAACCCGGCAACCCCGGAACCCACCACGATCACGTCGGTGGTCTCCACCCAGCCGGGCACGGGCGCGGCCAGCAACGGGGGCAGGGCCGGCAGGTCGACGGTCGGAAGGTCCATCCCCCCAGTCAACCCGAACCGTCCTCGTCCGGGGCGCCGGGGGCGGGACGAGTGGTATGGGCTACCCCGTCCCGCGCCCACCGTGCCGCGCCGACCGGCGGGCGATGGTCACTTCGTCCGGACCGGCAGCCCCGCCGGGCCCGCGCTCCGCAGCGAGCCGGTCACCGTACGGTCGCTGAGCCACAGGTAGCAGCGGACCCCGCGGTCACCGACCCGCCAGCGCCCCGCACCCGGCGGGCGAACGACCACTCCGCTGCGGAACCGCAGCTCGGCGTCGTCCGGCACCCCCACGTACCGGCCGAGGACGCTGCGACAACCCGTGTAGAGCGGAGCCCAGTCGGCATCCCGGGTCGGGTACGGCCGGTCCGTCGCTCGCCAGACCCCGACGAACTCGGCGTCGTGCCGAGCGCCGCACTCCACCGGGATCAGCGTCTCCACGCCCCGGCCGGCCCCGCCGCGGGTCTGCTGACAGCCCAGCCGCGGCCCGGAGGTCCCCTTCAACGCGTCCCGCAGGCTGCCCGACCGGACCACCACCGTGGCCGCCGCCTCCACCGTGGTCAGCTCGCTGAGGTCGCACCGGTACCAGCGGGATCCGGCCGCCCAGCCCGGCGCCGAGGGCAGCGCCACCGACAGCCGCAGCCGGCCCGCCCGCCAGTCGTCGCCCACGTACCCGGTGGCCCGGGTGTCGCAGTCGGCGAACGCGCCACGGAGCTCCGCCGAGCCACCGGCCGGGGCGGTGGCCCGCTCGACCGGCAAAGCGCCGACGTGCACGGTCTCCAACCGGTGCGGGCCGGCGCAGTCCATCGGCTGGTAGCTGGCCAGGGTGACCACGTCGGTGAAGTCGGCGGTCTGACACACCCCGGCGACCGGGGTGAACGCCGCCGCCGGCGGCAGGGCCGCCCAGTCATCGGTCAGATCACCGTCCATGCCGCCGTCTTCGGCGCAGCCGACCAGCAGAACTGCCGTGACGGCAGCGGCGAGCAGGGTCGTCATCGCACGGCGCATCGCGGCCTCCCCCAGCCACTGACCAGCTTCCGACGGCGTGACAAGGGTAACCGGAAATGACCTTCCGGTGACAGACCGGAATCGCCGCGCGGATCAGGCGCTGGCCACGGCCAGCGGGCTCGGCACCGGGTCGCCGGCCGTGCCCGGAGCCGCCGCAGCCGGATCGGCGCCCAGCTCGACCACCCGGTTGTCGGCGTCCACGTGCACCACCCGCGGCCGGTACGACCGGGCCTCGGCGTCGTCCATCTGCCCGTACGAGATCAGGATGACCAGGTCACCAGGGTGCACCAGGTGCGCGGCCGCGCCGTTGATGCCGATCACGCCACTGCCCCGCTCGCCCGGGATGACGTACGTCTCCAGCCGGGCACCGTTGGTGATGTCCACGATCGCCACCTGCTCGCCGGGGAGCAGGTCGGCGGCGTCGAGCAGATCCTCGTCCACCGTCACCGAACCGACGTAGTGCAGGTCGGCCTGGGTCACCGTGGCGCGGTGGATCTTCGACTTGAGCATGGTCCGCAGCATCGGGATGGCCTTTCGCGAAAGTGGTGGAGGGTGCGGCCGGGTCAGGGGCGGGGAGCGAGGTGGATGGCCGCGTTGTCGATCAACCGCGTGGCGCCCACCCACGCGGCGATCACCAGCCGCGCCGGCCCGGACACCGGCCCCGGCTCCAGCTCCGGATCGGTGAGCACCAGGTAGTCGAGCCGGGCACCCGGCGTACCGGCGCCGAACGCGGCGTGCGCGGCGGTCAGCACCGCCCCCGCGTCCAGACCGGCATCGGCGGCCTGGGCACCGGCCCGCAGCGCGGCGTACAGGCTCAGCGCGGCGGCCCGCTCGGGCCCGCTCAGGTAGCGGTTACGGCTGGACAGGGCCAACCCGTCCGGCTCCCGGACGGTCGGCACACCGACCACCTCGACCGGCACGTCCAGATCCCGGGCCATCCGCCGGACCAGGGTGAGCTGCTGGTAGTCCTTCTCTCCGAAGAACGCCAGGTCCGGCTGGGTGAGCTGGAACAGCTTCAGCACCACGGTGAGGACCCCGTGGAAGAAGCCGGGGCGGCTCGCGCCCTCCAACTCCCCGCCGAGCGGGCCCGGGTCGAGCCGCACCCGGGGCTGGCCGTCCGGGTACATCTCGGCCACCGACGGGACGAAGACCACGTCGGCGCCGGCCCGACGGCACACCTCGAGGTCCGCGTCCAGGGTCCGCGGATAGCGGTCGAAGTCCTCGTTCGGCCCGAACTGCAACGGGTTCACGAAGATCGTCACCAGCACGTGGTCGGCCCGGTCCCGCGCCGCGCGCAGCAGCGTCTCGTGCCCGGAGTGCAGGGCACCCATGGTCATCACCACACCGACCGTGCCCTTCAGCCCGGCACGAGCCTCGGCCAGGTCGGCGCGGGTGTGCACAAGCTGCGTCATCGCGTCACCTCGGTCCAGCACTGCGGGGCTCGCAAGATCGGCTCACTCCTGGCGCTCACGCGTTCACCTGCCGGGTGGTGTCGGCGAGCACGCCGAGCAGCGACTGCGCGTCCACCGGCCGCAGCCGGCCGGCGGCGATCGCCCGGTCGGCGGTACGCCGGGCCAGCGCCAGGTACGCGGGAACGGACTCCGGGGCGGTCGCGGCCAACCGGGCCAGGTGCCGCTGGACCGTGCCCGCGTCGCCACGCGAGACCGGGCCGGTGAGCGCGTCGTCGCCGAGCCGCAGCGCGTTCTCCAGGGCCGCCCGCAGCAACGGGGCGAGCACCTTCTCCGGCCGGGCCACCCCGGCGTCGCGCAGCCGGTCGGTGGCCTCGTTCACCAGGGTCACCAGGTGGTTCGCGCCGTGGGCCAGCGCGGCGTGGTACAGCGGGCGGTCGGCCTCGCCCACCCACTCGGGCACTCCGCCGAGGTCGGCGACCAGTCGGGCGGCCAGGGGGCGCAACTCCGCCGGAGCGGTCACCCCGTACGAGATGCCGGCCAGCAGGGTCAGGTCGTCCGGCGTACCGGTGAAGGTCATCGCCGGGTGCAGGGCGAGCGGCCGGGTGCCCACCGCGACGGCCGGCGCCAGCACGGCCAGCCCGTGGGCGCCGGAGGTGTGCGCGACGATCTGGCCCGGGCGCAGCGCGCCCCGGTCGGCGAGGTCGGCCACCACACCGGCCAGCGCGTCGTCCGGCACCGCGAGCAGCAGCAGGTCGGTGGCGGCGTGGGCGACAGCGGAAACCGGGCGCCGGGGCACCTCCGGCAGCAGCAGGGCGAGCCGGGCACGGCTGGCTCCGGAGCCGCCGGTGACGGCGACCACCCGGTGGCCGGCGGCGGCGAGTGCGGCGCCCAGCACGGCACCGACCCGGCCGGCGCCAACGACACCGACGGTGAGCAGACGGGAGGTGGCGGGGGGAGCACCGAGAACGGCGGGCCCGTGAGGGGCGGCCGGACGCGGGCGCAGCGGTGCGCTCATGACGACGATCCAGTCCTCGAGAAGGGGTACCGGTCGATCGCAAGTATGCGCCCGCGTCACAGAGCCGAAACAGGATGTGTGAAAACGTTCACCACCGAAGAAAGGGCCCCTTGTTAAGGCCTCCGGTTGTACAAGGGCCCCTTCCCAACCGCTGCGGGACCAGCGGCGGGGGGGGCATCACCCGGCTACCCGGGCAGCGGGGTGGAGGTCACGGCCGACCACGGTCGGGGCATGCCCCCGGGGCCGACGTGATCGCGCGCAGCTCGGTGGCCACCTCGGCGATCAGGTCGGTGAGCGGGGCGTCGCTGTCGGGCGCGACCCAACGGGCGTACGCAACCCGGAAGACCGTGACACCCGACTCGGTGGCCAGGGTGGCCGTGGTCTCGCCGAGGCCCTTGGCCCGCAGCGCGGCAATGACCGCGGCCACCATTGAGGTCCCTTTGCGCAGCTCACGCTCCTGCAGCTCGGGGCTGCTCGCAATGATGGACTGGCGCACCCGGACCAGCTCGAGGCGGTCGGCGAAGATTTCCTCCGCCACCCGACGGAAGGCGGCGACGACCGCCTCGAAAGGGGCGGCGTCCGTCTCGGCCACCGCCTTGACCAGGACCTCCTCCAGGTGCCCGCCGCCGCTGAAGAGCGCCTCCCGCTTGTCGCCGAAGAGCCGGTAGAAGGTGCGTTTGTCGAGACCGGCGCGGGCGGCGATGTCGGCGACCGTCGTCTGCTCGAACCCGCGCTCGCGGAACAGCTCGAAGGCGGCCGCCTCCAGGCGGCCGCGCGCGTCCGGTTGCCAGCGGGCCATGTGGCGATGGTATCCGATGTCACACCGTGACATTATTTCGTCCGAGGGATGTCGCGCGGTGACATCGCGAGCTACGGTGATGTCGCCACGTGACATCGGTACTCACACGAAGGAACCACCATGCGCGTATTCGTCACAGGTGCCTCCGGCCATCTCGGCTCTGCGGTCGTGCCGGAACTGCTCTCCGCCGGGCACGAAGTCGTCGGCCTGGCACGCTCAGACGCGTCCGCCGCCACGATCGAGAAGCTCGGCGCCCAGGCACGCCGCGGCGACCTGTCCGACCTCGACGTGCTTCGGGAAGAGGCGGCCGCCTCCGACGGGGTGATCCACCTGGCGTTCCGCCACGACCTCATGATCAACGGCGACCTGGCCGGTGCCGCCGCGGCCGATCTGGACGCCCTCAAGGCACTCGCCGACGGCTTGGACGGCTCCGGCAAACCCCTCGTCGGCACGACCGGAACGGCCATGCTCGCGATGGGCGACATCGTCGGCCGCCCCGGCACCGAACGCGACACCTTCCCGAGCGGCGGCTACCGGATCGACGCGGAGAACTTCGTAGCCAACCTCGCCTCCCGCGATGTGCGCTCCTCCATCGTCCGGCTCGCGCCCACGGTGCACAGCTCGCTCGACCACTACGGCTTCATCACCGCCATCATCGCGGCCGCCCGGCAGAACGGGTACGCCGCATATGTCGGCGAGGGCGCCAACCGGTGGCCGGCCGTGCACACGCTCGACGCGGCCGAGCTCTACCGGCTCGCCCTCGAAAGGGCCCCGGCCGGTGCGCGCCTGCACGGAGCCGCCGACGAGGGAGTCCCCTTCCAGCAGATCGCCGCTGCCATCGGCCGCAACCTCGACATCCCGGTCCGAAGCATCAGCGCCGATGAGGCGAACGACCACTTCGGCTTCCTCGGGTCGTTCGTGCAGCTGGACAATCCGACGTCGTCCGCGATCACACGCGAACTGCTGGACTGGACCCCCTCCCACCCCGGCCTGATCGCCGACCTGGACGCAGGGCACTACTTCCAGGCATGAGCCGTGAACGGCGGCCCTGACTCCTGCCGGGACACCGGCAGTTCCTGTCCGGCACTCGGCCGGGTGCGCGGGTCGATCCGCCAGGTGACCGTAGGGTCGGCACGGTGACGCACCCCGAACCCGGACTGAGCTGATGGCGATGCTGTGGCGGGACGCGATGAGCCAGGCCCTCTACGGGCCGGACGGCTTCTTCGTCGCCGGCACCGGGCCGGCCGATCACTTCCGAACCAGCGTGCACGCCTCCCCGGCGTTCGCCAGCGCACTGCTACGCCTGATCGCAGAGGTGGACACAGCCCTTGGCCACCCGTCGCGGCTGGACGTGGTCGACGTGGGCGCTGGGCGGGGCGAGCTGTTGCATGCCCTACATGGGCTTGTCGCGTTCGAGGGCGCCGTCGGGCTCGCGGTGGGGGTTTCCGGGGAGCCCACCCGCTCCGGGCGGTCAGGCTTGATCCCTCCGCGGGCGGGCTCCCCGGAAACCCTGACTCCCACGGCCTCCGCCCGGCGGTTGAGTGACGAGCCGTCGGCGGTCGCCGTTCGTCCGTCGCTCGCGGAACGCGTGCGGTTCACGGCAGTCGAGTTGGCGCCCCGTCCCGAGCACCTACCGGAGGAGATCGGGTGGGTGTCTGAGATTCCTGCTGGGATCAATGGGGTGCTGCTGGCAACCGAGTGGTTGGACAACGTTCCGCTGGACGTGGCGGTGCACACGACAGATGGCTGGCGATATGTGTTGGTCGATCCCGAGAGCGGTGCGGAGACGGTTGGTGAGCTGGTCAGTCCTGCTGATCTTGATTGGCTGACGGAGTGGTGGCCCACGGACTCGGCCTCCCCAGGTGCGGACAGCGACCCAGATCTGGCATTGACCAGGACGGACGCGACCAGCGCGAGCGAGTCGGGTTTCCGGGCAGCCCGGCCGGCGCAGGGATCAAGCCTGACCGCCCGGAGCCGGCCGGGCTGCCCGGAAACCCCCCACAGCGACCACCGCGCAGAAATCGGAAGGACGCGGGACGAAGCGTGGGCCGGCGCAGTAGGCAGGATCGAACGCGGGCTGGCGGTCGCGGTCGACTACGGACATCTGCGGGAGAGCCGGCCGGTCGACGGGACGTTGACCGGGTACCGGGCCGGGCGGCAGGTGCCTCCGGTGCCGGACGGTTCGAGTGATGTGACCGCGCACGTGGCCATGGACTCGGTCGCCTCCGCCGGTGCGGCGGTCGCTCGGTGTGCGTACTCCCTGGTCTCGCAGCGGGAGGCGCTGCGGGCGCTCGGGGCCGACGGCGGCCGACCGCCGCTGAGCCTGGCCGGCACCGACCCGGCGGGGTACGTGCGGGCGCTGGCCGCCGCGTCGGCGGTGGCCGAGCTGACCGACCCGGCCGGGCTCGGCGGGCACTGGTGGCTGCGCCAACCGGTCGGCATCCCGCTCGGTCCGGCCGTGGCACGATGACGGACATGACCACCGACGCCGGGGACCTCCGTGAACTGACCGTCGGCACCGGGGCCGGCCTGGTCGCCGGCACCGGCGATCAGCAGCTCGGCACCGACATGGTGCTGAACATCGGCCCGCAGCACCCCTCCACCCACGGCGTGCTGCGGCTGAAGCTGGTACTCGACGGCGAGCGGGTGATCGCCTGCGAACCGATCATCGGCTACATGCACCGGGGGGCGGAAAAGCTCTTCGAGGTACGCGACTACCGGCAGATCATCGTGCTGGCCAACCGGCACGACTGGCTCTCGGCGTTCTCCAACGAGCTGGGTGTCGTGCTCGCGGTGGAGCGGCTGATGGGCATGGAGGTGCCCGAGCGGGCCACCTGGCTGCGGATGGCGCTGGCCGAGCTGAACCGGGTGCTCAACCACCTGATGTTCCTCGGCTCCTACCCGCTGGAGATCGGCGCGATCACGCCGGTCTTCTACGCCTTCCGGGAGCGGGAGACCATCCAGGCGGTGATGGAGGAGGTCTCCGGCGGGCGGATCCACTACATGTTCAACCGGGTGGGTGGCCTCAAGGAGGAGGTGCCGTACGGCTGGACCGGCCGGGCCCGCGCGGCGATCGGCGAGGTACGCCGGCGGCTCCCCGACCTGGACCACCTGATCCGGCGCAACGAGATCTTCCTGGCCCGGACGGTGGGCGTGGGCGTGCTCTCCGCCGCGGACGCCGCCGCGTTCGGCGCGTCCGGGCCGGTGGCCCGGGCGTCCGGGCTCGACCTGGACCTACGCCGCGACGATCCCTACCTGGCCTACGACCAGCTGGACGTGCCGGTGGTCACCCGCACCGCCGGTGACTGCCACGCCCGTTTCGAGGTGCTGCTCGACCAGGTGTACGCCTCGCTGGACCTCGCCGAGCAGTGCCTGGACCGGGTGGACCAGCTGACCGGGCCGATCAACACCCGCCTCCCGAAGGTGCTCAAGGCGCCGGAGGGGCACACCTACGCCTGGACCGAGAACCCGCTCGGCATCAACGGCTACTACCTGGTGTCCCGGGGTGAGAAGACGCCCTGGCGGTTGAAGCTGCGCACCGCGTCGTACGCCAACGTGCAGGCACTGTCCACCCTACTGCCCGGTTGCCTGGTGCCGGACCTGATCGCCATCCTCGGCTCGATGTTCTTCGTGGTCGGCGACATCGACAAGTGACCGGTCAGCGCCAGCGGTCGGTGGCCGGGGCACCCCCGGCGCGCGGCACATCGTCCTGCGGCGGGTAGCCGTACCGCTCGTCGACCCGGCGTCGGCCGGCCCGCTCCGGCGCGGGCTCCGCCTGGTGGCCCCGCTGGCGCGGCGGGCGCCACTCGTCCGGCACCGGCACGCCGCCCACCGGCAGCGCCGGCCGGTCCGTCGGCTCGTCCCGCCAACCGCCGTCGCGGTCGTGCCGGCGCGCCGGCTCGTCCCGCTGGTACGGCTCGCGCTCGTCGTACCGGCGCGGCTCGTCGTAGTGGCGCGCGTCCTCGTGCCGGCGGGACTCCTCGTGGCGGACGGAGGCCCAGCGGTCGGCCACCCGGTACTCGGCGCCCGTGGCGTCGGCGTGCACCTCGGCCCGGCGCTCCCCGACCCGCAACTCACGGCCGTTCTCGTCGTCCCGAACGGCGGCCCACCGGTCACCGGCCCGCAGCTGCGACCAGTACTCACCGGTGTCGTCGGCCCGCAGAGCCGGTCCGGGCTGCGCCGCGGCCGTCGCCCGGTCGGGTTCCCGCTGTTCCGACCAGCCGCGGTCGTCGGGGCCCGCCCACGAATCCGGCTGCGACCGGCCCGCGACGGGCTGCGGCCGGGCCTCCCAGCCGGGCTCGTCGGGCTGGGAGTACGCGTCGCGCGGATCGGTCCACTCCGGCTCGTCGCGGCGGGCCGTCCAGCCGGGCTCACCCCGGGTCGCGGGCTGCGCCCCCCGGGAACGCTCCTCCGCGCCGCCACCCCGGGTCCACTCCTGCGCCGGCGGGGTCCACTGCCCGGCGTACCCGCCGCCGTACCGCGCACCAGGCTCCGCCGGACCGCCGTCCACCACGGTGTGCCGGGTGGTGACGTGCACGGTCTCGGTGTGCCGCACCACCCCGACCGGGCGGCGCGCCGACTCGGGGCGGTCGTGCTCACGAGGGCGGGGCACGGAGCCGTACCCGGCGGCGGCCGGCCGTTCCGGGCCGTACCCGGCGGCCGGTCGTTCCGCGCCGTACAGCCCGGCGGCCGGCGGCTCGGCACCGGCGTCGGGGGCCTCCCGGTGGTACGCCGGCTCATCATCGTCCGCGCGCTCGGGGCGGCCCCACCGGGCACCGGCGTCCTCCGAGGGCGACACCCGGACGCGGCCCGCCGGGGCGTCGCCGGGCACCGACACGCGGCTGTGGGCGACCGGGACATCGTCGACTGGCTCGCCAACCGGCACCCGCGCCCGGCCGGCGCCCGCCAGTTCCGCGGCGGCGGGTGCGCCGCCGGCGAGCGCAGCGCCGCTGGCGTCGAGGCGGCGGCGGACGGCGACGACACCCTCCTGGGCCCGCTGTGCCTGGTCGAGCGCTTGGTTACCGCGCTGCGCGGCGGCGACGATCTCGGCGCGCAGCTCCCGGCGGAGTTCCTCGATTTCGTCCAGCAGCTCATCGGCTCGCGCCGAGGCGTCCTCACCGTCGGGCCGCAGCGCGATGGACAGGCCGATCAGCACCACCGCCAGGATGGCGAGCACCGCCGCGAAGCGCAGCGGGCCGTTGCCGTCGGCGACCAGCAGGATCAGCGCCGCCACCGGAGCGAGGCCCACCCCGGCCCAGAAGAGCAGGGTGAGCAGCGGCGGTTGACGCCGGGCATCGGGGGCGACCGGGGCTGGCATGGCTGTGCAGCCTACCGAGGATCCCCGCTCAGGGGAACGGACCTGAACACCCCTCGGGGAACTTGACCTGGCCATCCATCGCCGCATCTACCGAGCCAACGGTATCGGCGCGGTGACCGAAGTCCGGCTCAACACCGTTACACCGACAACGTCCGGGACCCCAACGGCTCCGCCACGGGGTGCGGCCAGAAGAACACCTCCGGTTCGTCGTACGCGCTGCAGTACCGGGTGTGCTCTGGTGAGGCGTGCACCGGCTGGGCGCGGGCGTACTGACCTGACGACGCCCCCGACCCGATGAGGTCGGGGGCGTCGTCAGCGCCTCAGAATGCGGCTCAGCTGGTGGCGAACGCGCCGTCCGACGAGAAGATCAGGCCCACGCTGATGGTGCCGGTGCGCAGCCCGTTCTTGGTCAGCGGCCCGCCCTGGTCCAGCGAGGAGAACGAGCCCACCGACAGCCCGTACGTCTTCTCCAGGCCCGGCTTGCAGAACGGACGCTGCTGGCACTCCGGCGGACCACCCAGCACGGTCGCGTTGCCCGAGCACTTCGCGGCCAGCTCGGACAGGGTCCGCACGCCGTACTTGTCGGCGAAGGCCTGCGTGACCGCGAAGGCGTTCTGGTCCTGTGCGGCGGCCGGGGCGCCGAAGGTGATGCCCACCTTGTCGCCTTCGGCCTTCAGCGCGGTCACCGTGTTGTTGATGTCGGGCGAGGAGACCGGCTGGGCGTTCTGGCCGTTGGCCTTGGTGTTGAGGAACTCCGCCATGGTCGCCGCGTACTCCGGGACGACCTGCACCTCGCCCTTCTCCAGCGCCGGCTCGTAGAGCTCCCGGTTGCCGATCTGCTGAACCTTGACCTGGTAGCCGGCGGCGGTGAGCGCGATCCGGTACAGCTCGCCCAGGGTCTGGCTCTCGGCGAAGTTGCCGGCTCCCACCACGATCTCGCCACCCGGACCCTTGGCTACACCCGCGGTGACGTTGTTGGCGGAAGCGAACTCCTCGGCCGCCACCTTGGGGGTCTTACGGTCGTCGTTGACGGCCTTGTTGAGCTGGATCAGCTTCGGGGTGTCGAGCACGGCGGAGACCTTGTCCAGCGCGGCGATCAACTGCGGGTTGGCCGCCTTGCTGTTGACCGCCGGGATGATGTTGTCGGAGTTCTGGAGTTTCTTGTCGTCCTGCAGTGCGATGAGCTGCTGCCCGGCGACCGGGGCGCACCCGGCCCCGGAGGCGCCCTGCTTGGGCGCGTCGGTGCCGGACGAACCAGCGTCACCGCACCCGGTCAGAAGCCCTGCCGCGGCGACGGCGCCGACCGCGCCGATCGCCAGACGTGTACGTGCGCGCATGTGCCCGCCTTCCGTGTCCCGGCGCGACCCGTCCCGGGCCGGCCGCGTGTCCGACGGGCGATCCTGACTGTCGGCCGCCCGCGAATGTCCACCCAACATCCTCCGGGACCGACCGACAACCTGAGGTGGAGTTCGTCACCGCATCGTCACCGACAACTCGCTGCCGGTCGCCGGCTCGTCGACCGATCACCCGAACGGGTCGTCCCGCGGACGAAACGGGCTCAGATCAGGCGCGGCCGGTGGCGTCGGCGGGGCGGGGTCGTCCCGCGCGGTGCCGGTCGCGCCGCAGCGGACGGGGGGTGACCAGCCGTTCGACACCGCCCAGGACCAGCTCGGCCAGCAACGCGAGCCCGGCCACGAGCACACCGCCGGCCAGGATCTGACCCCCGCCGGCCGCGATACTCAGGCCGAAGCCGGTACGGATGATCTCCCCGAGGCCGCCGCCGTTGACGAACGAGGCCAGCGCGGCGGTGGCGATCACCTGCACTGCGGCCGTCCGGAACCCGGCGGCCAGGTAGGGGATCGCGAGCGGCAGCTCCACCCGGCGCAGCACCTGCCCGCCGGACAGGCCCATCCCGCGGGCCGCGTCGAGCGCCTCCACGTCCGCCTGGCGTACGCCGGTGTACGCGTTGGCCAGCAGCGGCGGAACGGCGAAGACGGCCAGCGCCACCACCACCGGCGTACGGCCGAAGCCGAGGAACGTCAACGGCAGGATGGTCAGCAGCGCGAGGGTCGGGATGGCCAGCGTGGCGTTGGACACCAGCACCACCAGGCCACCACCCCGCCCGGTGTGCCCCAGCCAGAGTCCGAGCGGCCAGGCCACCAGGCAGCCGAGAGCCACCGCCGCGGCGGAGATCTCCAGATGCTCACCGAGCCGGTCCAGGATGCCGCCGGGATTGGTCCAGTTCAGCGGGTCGTTGAGCCACATCACCGCCTGGCGCACCGGGCTCGCCGCGACACTCACCGCACGCCCCGGGCGGACCAGGGGGTGACCAGCCGGCCGATGAGGACCAGCAGCAGGTCCAGGAGCACCGCGAGCGCCACGCTGAGCACCGTGCCGGTCATGATCTCGGCCTTGTAGAGGTTGTTCTGGAAACCCGCGAAGATCAGCTGCCCGAGCCCGCCGTGCCCGACCAGCACCCCCACGGTGACCAGCGCGACCGTCGACACGGTGGCCAGCCGCAGCCCGGTCATGATGCCCGGGATCGCCAGCGGCAGGTCGATCCGGAACAGCCGGCCCCACCGGCCGTAGCCCATGCCCTCGGCGGCCTCGCGGACCTCGGGCGGCACCTGGTTGAGCCCCGCCACCACGTTGCGGACGATCAGCAGCAGCGCGTACAGGACCAGGCCGACCAGCACGGTGGTGGCGCCGGTGCCCAGGTAGGGCGCGATGAACGCGAACAGGGCCAGCGACGGAATGGTGTAGATCACGCCCGTGACGCCGAGGATGGGCCCGGCCAGCGGGCGGAACCAGTACGCGAGCACGGACAACGGCAGGGCGATCAGCACCGCGATCAGCACCGCGCGCCCGGTGAGGGAGGCGTGTTCACCCACCGCCGCGACGATCGTGTCAGAGTTGTCCCGCACGTACTGCCAGGAGAACCAGGGGTTACCCGGGTCAGCCAGGTAGCTCAGGCGGAAGGACATACGTGGACGTTACCCCGGAGGCTGCCGGCGGGACCGGCTCCCCTCGCGCGGCGTCGATCTCCCTTCAGGGCATCCAGAAGCGCTACCCGAACGGCACCGAGGCCGTCCGGGACCTCACCCTGGAGGTCAGGGCCGGCGAGCTGGTGGTGCTGATCGGCCCGTCCGGCTGCGGCAAGTCGACGGTGCTCCGAATGGTCAATCGGCTGATCGAGCCCACCGCCGGGCGGATCTTGCTCGGTGACGAGGACGTCACCGACGTCGACCCGGTGCGGCTGCGCCGCCGGATCGGCTACGTGATCCAGAACGTCGGGCTGTTTCCACACCAGACGGTCCGGGCGAACGTGGCCACCGTGCCCGGGCTGCTCGGCTGGTCCCGTGACCAGACCCGGGTCCGGGTCGACGAGCTGCTCGACCTGGTCGGCTTGGACCCGGCCCAGTTCGGCCGCCGCTACCCGCACGAACTGTCGGGTGGGCAGCGGCAGCGGGTCGGGGTGGCCCGTGCGCTCGCCGCCGACCCCGTGGTGCTCCTGATGGACGAGCCGTTCTCGGCCGTCGACCCGATCGTCCGGGCCCGTCTCCAGGAGGAGTTCCTCCGACTCCAGGCCGAGGTCCGCAAGACGATCCTGCTGGTCACCCACGACCTCGACGAGGCGGTCCGGCTCGGCGACCGGATCGCGGTGCTCTCCCAGGGCGGACACCTGGAGCAGTACGACACGCCGGCCGCCCTGCTCGGCGCGCCCGCCACCCCGTTCGTGCGCGAGTTCGTCGGGGCCGACCGGGGCATCCGCCGGCTCGCGGTCACCCAGCTCGACCGGGACGCGCTGGAGCCGGTGCCCGGCGACGCCGAGGCGGACCTGCCCACCGTGCCGCTGGACGGCTCCGCGTACGACGCGCTGGCGGTGCTGCTCACGTCCGGACGGGACCGGCTCGTGGTGACCGACGGCGGCCGACCCGTGGGCGCGCTCAGCCGGCAGCGCCTGCTCGACCTCGGTCGCGTGACGGGCTGACCCGCCCGGCTCGACCGGTCGGGTCAGGCCCGGCCGCCGAGGCTGGCGGCGCCGATGATCCAACCGCAGAGGAAGCCGTAGCCGGCGCCGCTGCTGGCGTCCTGCAACGCGCCGAGCAGCGACGGGTCCGGGCCGAACGGCGCCGCCAGCACGGCGGCGAGCCCACCGGCCAGCACGTACGCGGCCCAGCCGGAGAAGAACTGGCTGACCGGGCCCGGCACCCGGGCCACCTGGGCGGCGGGCAGCAGGTAGAGCAGAGCCACCGCGAGGACCACCAGCAGGACGGCCCCCAGGTCGGCGGCGAGCAACCCGCCGGGCTGCCCGTCCGCGTCCAGCCGCCAGGCGGGCCAGGCGAGCAGACGCAGGTAGTAAGCGCCGGCCGACGCCGGGTCGGTCTGCGTGCCGACCCATCCGGTGTACGCCGGGCTGCCGCAGATCCCGACCAGCAGCAGCACGGCGAGCGCGCCGGTGCCGGCGGCCGTCCCGTACCGGCTGGCCGAGCCGGTGCGGGTGAACCGCGCGATGATCCGCCCAGGCCCCGAGCCGACCGACCGGGTGGACCTGGGCCGCCCCGGCCGGCTCAGTGCTTCAACAGGTAGTCGATGAAGGCGGCCCGCAGCAGCGGGGCCGACTCCTCGTAACCGTGGCCGGTCAGCTCCCGCCACAGAGCATTCGCCTCGTCGATGGTCGGGCCGATCGAATTCGGCGCGCCGTCCAGCACCGTCGCCTCGTCCGCGTTCGGCAGGTGCCGCAGCACCGACCAGTAGAAACCCACGTCACGGTGCTCCCGGGCCCGGGCGAACGCCCGCTCCCGCAGCTCCTCGGTAGAAAGCGCGTCGAGCTCCTCGAACGAGGATCCGCCGGGGGTGGCGGCAGGTGTGTCGGTCATGCCGCCGAGCCTAACGGTCGAGATTAGCTCCGGCTCAGCGGACGCGACACGGCTCACCGCTCGCCGTCGTCCCACCGGCGCGGGCTGTCCTCCCAGCGCGGATCCCGCCACGGGTCGACCGGTTGCGGCGCGGCCGGCGCCGGCAGGGTGGGCGGCCAGGTGTCGACCGGCTGCGACCGCGGCATCGTCCAGCCCGTGCTGATCGTGCCGTCGCCGACCGGCTCGGGCGTGTCGGTGCTGCCCGTCCGAGGCCGCCCGAACGTCTCGACCAGCCGGGTGACCAGCAGTCCGACGCCGAGCGCGACGCCGCCGACCGTCCAGTGGTCGAACGTCCAGCCGCGCGCCAGCGCGTACGCCTGAAAGACCGTGACCAGGCCCACCGCCAGCAGAGTGCCGAACAGGCCACCCCGACGGCCGTACGCGCTGGTGCCGCCGAGCAGAGCCACCCCGATCGCCAGCACGGTCCAGTCCAGCCCGGGATCGGGTGTGACCGGCCCGGGGCCGTTGGCGGCGAGCAGCACGCCGGCGAGGGCGGCAAGCACGGTGGAGCCGACCAGCGCGAACGCGGTGACCACGGCAGCCATCACTCCCCGGCGACGGGCCGGATCGGTGACCGGCCGGTACCGGCCGACCAGCCGGCGGATCGCCCGGATGGCACCGAACAGCCCGCCGAGGACCGCCACCGCGGCGAAACCGGCGAAGAGGTAGCCGGCGCTCCGCCCGGGGTCGTAGTCGCCCTGCACCAGCACGGGCGCCGACCGGCGTTCGATGTACACCACCACCCCGGCGGCGCCGGCGAGACTGGCCGCCCAGCCCGGCACGTGCAGAACCACCACCGCCAGCGCCAGCGCCAGCCCGGCCAGCGCGGCGACTCCGACCGCCGGACCGACCGACGCCACCAGACCCTGGTCACCCTGCTCCGCGTAGTGCAGCGCGGCGGCGACCGCGACCGGCCCGACGGCCAGGTTCGGAGCGGCGGTACGCAGGCTCAGCCCGGCCGCGAGGGTGAGCAGCCCGAGCCCGACCAGGCCGACCAGCAGGGTGCGCAGGCTGTCGCCACGCAGCACGTTCGAGTCGGCCCGCCAGAGCAGCCAGCCCAGAGTGGTGACACCGGCCAGCAGCAGGACCTCCCACCCCAGGTGCACGCCGACCCGGTCCCGACCGGGCTCACCTTGGCTGGGGTCGTCGAAGACGTTCTCCAGAACGGCGGCGGGCACCCCGGACGAGGGCTCGACCGACCCTTCCCGGACCGCTTCTTCGTACCCCATGACGCCGCCTCCCCAGTGGCCGGCCGTCCCCGGTCCGGTACACGCGGACGGACCGGGGCGGCCGTTGCTCTCCGATCGCAGGCACCGTACCCGCGCCCGGAGCCGGGCGTAACCCCCTGGTCAGCGCTGGCCGGGGCGGCTCTCCCGCTGGTCGGGCTCACGCTCGTCGTCCGGGCGCTCCGGCACCCGGCAGGAACGCTCAAGCCAGAGCGCGGCGCCCACCAGCGCCAGCGAGGCGAGCAGACCGCCCCCGGCGGCCGGCCGATCCTCCGTGGCGGCCCGCGTGGTCTCGACGAAGAGCCAGCCGGTCAGCCCGGCGTAGAAGCCGGCGAAAATGGCCGCGGCCAGCGCCGACGCCTTGGCCAGCACCACGAACCGGGCGACCATCAGCGGGTTGACCGGATCACGGCCGGGCTTGCGTGCGATGCGGCCCCGGGTATTGACGGCGGCGTACGCCTCGAGCACGGCGAGCGCCGCCAGCGTCACCACCGGCAGCCAGGGCAGCCGGGGAATGCCGCTGTAGTAGAGGGTGCTGATCAGCAGCCAGGCCACCGCCGCCGCGGCCAGGGCGGCCACGACCAGGCTGGAGATCCGGGTGGGGCCCATCCGCGACCGGTCCGGGCCCGGCCCGCCCGGTGGTGGGGACTTCGCCTGCGTCATGCCGGCCGGCTCCGCTCGGTCATGCCGTCGACTCTAACGCCAGTTCCGGTCGGGGGCGCAGATCCAGCGCGTCGTCGGCGACCGGACCAACGGTGAGCAGGTCGGTCAGCCAGCCGTGACCGGGCAGCCGCCCGTACGGCTGGATGTCGATCCACGGTCGCAGTACGAAGGCGCGCAGGTGCGCCCGGGGGTGCGGCAGGGTCAGCTCGGGATCGTCGCTGAGCACCGGCTCGTCGTCGTCCCCCCAGACCGCGATCACGTCCACGTCGAGGGTGCGCGGCCCGAACCGCCGCTGCGGGTCACGGACCCGGCCGGCCGCGCGCTCCGCGGCCCACGCCCGCTCCAGCCAGTCCCGTGGGGTGGCGGCGTCGTCCTGGGCCAGCAGCACCGCGTTGAGGTACGCGGGCTGATCGGCGTCACCCCACGGTGGAGTCTCGTACACGCCGGAGAGCACCAGCACGCTGTCCCCGAGCGTGGCGACGGCCGTACGCAGGTGGCCCAGCCGATCGCCCAGGTTGCTGCCGAGCGAGAGCACGGCCCGGGTCACCGGGCACGCGCCCGGCTCATGGTGACGGCCACGTCGGTGAAGGTGTGCGGCACCGGCGCCTCCGGCTTGTGCACGGTGACGGTGGCGCTGGCGACCCGCTCGTCGGCCAGGCAGACCGCGAGCAGCCGGTCGGCGAGGGTCTCGATCAGGTTGACCGGCTCGCCGGTCACCACCGCGACCAGGCGTTCGGCCAGCTCGCCGTAGTGGACGGTGAAGTTGACATCGTCGGTGGCGGCGGCCGGGGCGAGGTCCAGCTCCAGTACGGCGTCGACGACGAAATCCTGTCCCTGGACCCGTTCGAAGTCGTACACCCCGTGCCGGCCCCGGGCCCGCAGGCCGGTCAGCTCGATTCGGTCGGTCATCGCTTTCCCTCTCGCTCGTGACCGGCATGGGCGGGGGCCACACGCGGTCTGCCGGTGGCGACCCAGACGGCGAGCGCGTCGGCGGTGGCCTGGACGTCGTGCACGCGTACCCCCCAGGCGCCCGCCGCGACCGCGAGCACGCTGGTGGCGACGGTGGCCGCCTCCCGCTGCGCGGTGGGTCGCGGCGTCCCGTCCGGGGCGGCGAGCAACCGGCCGAGGTAGGACTTGCGGCTGGCGCCGAAGAGCAGCGGGTATCCGAGGTCGAGCAGCTCCGGCAGGCGGGCGCTGAGCTCCCAGTTGTGCGCCGCCGTCTTGGCGAAGCCGAGGCCGGGGTCGATGACGATGCGGTCGGCGGCCACCCCGGCGGCCAGCGCCGCGTCGATCCGCTGGACCAGCTCGGCCCGGACGTCGGCCACCACGTCGGTGTAGCTGGCCAGGTCGCGCATTCCTCGGGAGTGGCCACGCCAGTGCATCAGCACCCAGGGACAGCCCGCGTCGCGGACCACCCGGGCCATGTCCGGGTCGGCCAGTCCGCCGGAGACGTCGTTGACGACGACCGCGCCAGCACCCAGTGCGGCCTCGGCCACCCGGGCGCGGCTGGTGTCGATGCTGACCGGCACGCCGGCGGCGGTCAGCTCGCGGATGACCGGCAGCACCCGGTCGGCCTCGGTCGCCGCGTCGATCCTCTCAGCGCCCGGGCGGGTCGACTCACCGCCGACGTCGACCAGGTGTGCACCGGCCTCGCGCAGACGGACGCCGTGTCCGACGGCCGCGCCGAGGTCGGCGTACCGTCCGCCGTCGGAGAAGGAGTCCGGCGTGACGTTGAGGACGCCCATCACCACCGGGCCCGGGGCCCGCACCAGATCGGTCACGACTAGACGGTACCGGTGGTAGCGGTGGACCCGACCAGCCCGGGTCGGCCCCCGATCACCATCCCTGACGTGCGCATTGGAACAGGTGTACGATCGGTCGTCCGGGCAGTATCAGGCAGTCCCTTCGCGGCTTGTCGCAATCCGGGGCGGCCCGTACGCTTTGGAATTGGCCAGCATCGAGATGGCGAAGCCTGGAGGGAGGGCCGAAGCGGGGAAAAACCGCCCAAAGCTCGCCACTCTCTGTGGTGAGTAACGAACGCAGGGTCGAGAACGCTGCGCCCTGTGAGCACATTTCCCGCCAGGCTTGCCTACTGCACCGCCGCGGCACCGCCGGCCGCGATATGGGGAGGTTCCAGTGATCGCCTTCGAGCTCATGGAGACGGCGTCGTCCGGCGTCGCCCACGCGCTCTCCACCCTGGCGTCCGCTCCGCTCGCCGAGCCGGCACCGAAGGGGATCGACACCAACAGTGTGGTCACCTTCTTCGCCAGCAAGATCGCGCCGATCCTGCTCGCCGTGCTGGGCGTCATCTTCATCGGGCGGGCCAGCCGGGGCGAGATCTCCAAGGTGCTGACCAGCTCCGCGATCGCGATCGTCGGGCTGGCGTTCATCGCCGGCGCGGCCACACTCTTCTTCGTCGGCGATTACCTGATCGACCTGATCTTCGAATAGGCGCGTTCCCAGATGCGGCTGCGCACCGACGACGACATCTACCGGGCCCGCCTGGTCTACCTCGGGCCGCCCGGCTACACCCTTCCGGTCCACCTGCCGTACGCCCAGTACGGGCTCTTCATGCTGCTCGTCCCCCTCTACATGTTCATCCACTGGCTGTTCACGCTGACGGTCGAGCTCTTCCCGGCCTGGGAGATCGCGCTCGCCATCGTGACCACGTCGTTCATCTTCCGGCACGTCGACCCGGACCGGCCGGCGCGGGTGGTCATCCGCACCGCGCTGACCGACTGGCGACGCACCCGGGAGCCGGCGATCGAGCAGCGCGACCCGCGCCTGGTCGGCAGCCGGATCAGGATCCGGGAGGAGCTGGCATGACCGGGCGTACGCCGATCGGTCCGTCGCACGACGCGGGTAAGAGGCTGTCGGTAGACCTCGGGGCGAGCGAGGCGGAGTCCAGGCGGCGATCCGGCAAGGCGGGGATTGGTCCGGATACAACACCGGTATCCGGACCAATTTCCAACGCCGCCGGTCGTCGGCTGGGCCCGCCGCAGCCGCTGCGGGGTGTCCCGACAGTCTCTAAGGCGGTCGCATGAGTCGCTCTTCCACGCCGGGTTCCCCGGCCGGCCGTCCGGCCGCGCCGGCAGGTCACGGTGCGCAGTCATTCGACTACACCGAATCCGAGGACGAGGTGGCGCTCGATCCCGCGCTGGTGACGTCGCCCGGCCACGGTGCGGTCGGGGTCTTCCAGGCCCCCCGTCCAGTGCCCCGCCGGACGCCGCCCGCCGAGCCGAGCGCGGTGTCGGCCGGCGAGAACGCCGACATCGACTCCCCGTTCCTGGATCTCTTCGACGCGTCCCGGCCGGGCGCGACGCATGCCGCCCCGGCGCCCCGGGAACAGCCGGCGATCCCGCAGCAGCAGCCGCCCGCCGCCGAGCCGTCCCGACCGGCCCACCGGGTGCCGGACCGGGCACCCGACCTGGAACCGCCCTGGGCCCACGACGACGCGCCCACCAGCAGCGGACGGCCGGTCGAGCCGCGTCGCCGCGGCGGCAGTCCCGCGGGCGAGTCCCGGGTGCCACACCAGGCCGGCGACCGGCTTCCGATGCTCCGGACATCGAACGAGGCCGACCCGACCGCCGCGGGTGCGCCCACGTCGTCGACCACCGACGCGACGACCCGACCGCCCAGCGCCGCGCCGGTCGGCCGCCCGACGGCACCGCCGGCCGGGCCGTCCAGCGCCGCCCCGACGGACCGGCCGGCCCTGGAACGCGCGCCACGCCGCAGCCCGGCGCGACCGGGACCGGGCGGCGCGGAGCCGACCGGGCGGGAAATAGCCGCGCCCCGGCAAAAGGCCGTGAGCCGACAGGACCGGCCGACCCGGCCGGTCCGCGTCCGCGCCCCGAAGATCAAATTTGGGGACCGGGACCCATCAGTCGAACTGGCCATCACCGAGATCGCCGGCCACCTGACCTTCACCCCGAACACGGTCACCGCCTGGTACTGGCTGCCCGAGGTGCGCTGGGCCTTCCGGCCCGACGCCGAACGCGAGGCGTTGCTCTCGGCGATCTCCGAGCAGTACGCCGGCCTGGCCGGCTTCCGGCTGCACCTGCGCCGCACCACCCGGCCGTTCCCCGCCGACGAGTGGGCCCGCACCATCGACGCGCACACCCCGGCGCCGCTGCCCGACGTGCCCGGCACCACCGGCTGGGCCGACCACCTGGTCGCCGCCCAGCGGCACCTGATGGCGGTCAACCACGCCGAGGGGCAGACCTACCTGGGCGTCACCTTCGCCCGCCGGTCGCTCGGTGACTCGCTCACCGAACGGTTGCTGCGCACCTTCGGGCGGGGCACCGCCGATGGGGAACGCCGCAAGCTGGGCCGCACCGTGGAGCAGTTCGACGAAGTGCTCGGCGCCTTCGGCATGCGCGGTCGGCGGGTCACCGCCCAGGAGCTGGAGTGGTTGCTCTACCGCTCGGTGGCGCTGTGCATGGCGCCTCCGGGCACGCTCTCCCCGGTGACCAACGGTCACTGGGAGCGCGGTGACCTGCTCGCCCTGACCGAGCAGGTCGAGCGCTACCGCACCCCGTACGGCTCGACCGTGAAGCTGGTCAACCGCATGACCGGCGAGGAACGGCACGTCGCCGTGCTCGCCGTCGGCCGGATGGAGCCGCTGGAGATCCCGGAACGGCACGAGCCGTGGCTGCACTTCCACGAGCGCCTGCCCTGGCCGATGGAGATCTCCACCCGGGTCGACATCCTCGGCTCCGGCGACTCGTTCCGCAATCTCGAACACCGGCTGCGGATGATCCGCTCACAGCAGCTCGACTACGCCGAACATGGCATCGACGCGCCGCCCGAGTTGGAGCGGCTGGCCAAGCGCGCCTTGGTGATCGGCGACGAGATGACCACCGGGCTGCCGGTCGACTCGGCCCGCGCTCACGGCTGGCACCGGATCGCGGTCGGCGGCCGGACCCGGGAGGAGTGCCTGGAACGGGCCCGTCGGCTCATCCAGCTCTACTCCCGGGAGCTGCGCATCTCGCTCCAGCACCCGAAGAACCAGGACTGGCTGGCCCGCGAGTTCATCCCCGGCGAGCCGATCGCCAACACCGGCTACGTCCGTCGGATGCCGGTCCCGCTGCTCGCCGCCGCGCTCCCCCAGGCCGCCTCAAACGTCGGCGACCGGCGGGGCGACCTGATCGGCCGGACCGCCGGCACCTGCCGCCGCCCGGTCTTCCTCGACCTGCACTTCCCCATGGAGGTACGGGAACGCTCCGGGCTCGCGGTCTTCGTGGCGGAGCCGGGCGGCGGCAAGTCGACCCTGCTCGGCGCGCTGGGCTACCTGGCCGCACGGCGAGGGGTCCAGGTGACCCTGCTCGACCCGTCCGGGCCGCTGGCCCGGCTCTGCGCCATGCCGGAGCTGCGGCCGTACTCCCGGGTGCTGAACCTGACCGGCTCCGAGCACGGCACCCTGGCGCCCTACTCGCTGATCCCGACGCCGCTGCGCAGTGAGTTCGGCGCCGGCGCCTCCGGCGACCGTGAGTTCGAGATCGCGGTCTCCAACGCCCGGGCCGAGCGCCGGATGCTGGTCCAGGACATCTGCATGATGCTGGTGCCGCCGCAGGTGGCCCGCGAGGCGTCCACCGCCACCCTGTTCCGGCACGCGGTCCGTCAGGTTCCCGCCGAGGAGACCTCCACCCTGGACGACGTGGTGAGCTGCCTCGGGCAACTCGACGACGACGCCGGGAAGGAACTGGCCAACCTCCTGCTCGACACCGCCGAGATGCCACTGGCCATGCTCTTCTTCGGCCGACCGCCGGAGGGGCTGCTCGGCGCCGACGCGGCGCTCACGGTGATCACCATGGCCGGGCTGCGGCTGCCCGACCTCAAGATCGAACGGGAGTACTGGTCCGCCGAGGAGGCACTCGCCCTGCCGATGCTGCACACCGCGCACCGGCTCGCCGTCCGCCGCTGCTACGGCGGATCCATGTCGTCGCGCAAGCTCGTCGGCCTGGACGAGGCGCACTTCATGGAGGGCTGGCGGTCCGGGCGGTCGTTCCTCGTCCGGCTCGCTCGGGACTCCCGCAAGTGGAACCTTGCCGCACTCGTCGCCTCTCAGAACCCGCGCGACATCCTCGGCCTCGACGTGCAGAACCTCGTCTCCACCGTCTTCGTCGGCCGGATCGCCGAAGACGCCGAGATCGCCTCCGAAGCGCTGCGACTGCTCCGGGTGCCCGTCAACGACGGGTATGAGGCCACCCTGGCGTCGCTCTCCGCCGCCGACACCAGCTCGGCCAACCGCCTCGGCTTCCGCGAGTTCGTGATGCGCGACGTCGACGGGCGGGTGCAGAAGGTTCGCGTCGACGTCTCTTACGTCAAAGGGCTGCTGGACCACCTCGACACGACGCCCGCCGCGATCGCCGCAGCGGCCGGAGTACTCCCGAGCATCCCCCTGCCGGATCTGGAGGCGTGACATGGCTAGGGGCCGCGTCGAGGTCCTCGGTCGAGCCGAGGCGGAGCCCAGACGACGTCCGGCAAGGCGGAGGTTCGGCCGGACACCGGCGTTGCATCCGGACGGACCTCCAACGCAGCCGGTCGTCGTCTCGGCACGCCGCAGGCCGACCAGGGACCTCGACCGGGGCCCCAGGACCCGGGCACGGATCGCGGCGTTCCTGCTCGCCCTCGGCGTCCTGGCCGGGGCCTCCCTCACCTGGCCGCTGATCGGCGCGGAGGCAGCCGCCGCCGCCCCGCCCGCCGCCCAGGCGCGCGCCGACCTCTGCACGACACCGGAGTGGCAGGCCGACTTCCGGACCTGCGTGGCGAAGCTCAAGGAGGTCAGCGAGGACGAGGTCACCTGCCGAAACGCACCGACCCCCGGCACCCCCGACTCCGGCCTCGCCGGCTGGTTCGCCGCAGCGCCACCGGCAGAGGCGGCGAACGGAGTCGCCGGCCGCTACAGCCTCTACGGCTACGCGGGATACAGCTACACCACCTACGACATCGGCGGTGGCTGTGCGTCGAGCGTGCTGCATCCCGACTACAAGTTCACCACCACGATTGCCAATGGTGAATTCATGGCCGCAACGGCAATCATCGGCGCATCAAACGCGCTCAGGGAGCGCGCCTGGAATCCAGGATCGATGTGGGGCTGGGCTGATCCGCTCGTAGATAAGGCCACTAAGGCCGTCTACGAGAAGGTGTTCAGCGTCTTCGGCATCGTCACGCTCTGCGTGGTGGGGCTTTATTTGCTCTGGCGGTCCCGCCAGGCGGACATGAGCAACGCCATGACCACGGCGGGCTGGGCGCTGCTGGTGATGGTCGCGGTCACCGCGCTTGCCGCCTGGCCGGTTAAGTCGGCGAACGTCGCCGACGGCGCACTTGTCACCGGCCTCGGGGTGGTGCACGACGCTGTGGGCCCGCAAGCGAAGGAGCCGGCGCCCGGACGATGCATCGACCCCACTCGCTGCAAGGACCTTCGCACGCCTGCCGTACGGGCCAGCGACACCGCTACCGAGACGATGCTGTACCGAAACTGGCTCCGGGGTGTGTTGGGTTCTGCGGATAGTGAGACCGCACGTAAGTACGGCCCCGCCCTTTATGACGCACGGTCCCTAACCTGGGGCGAGGCTCGGTCCATGCGCGCTAATCCGGACACTCGGAAGGCGACGATCAAGGCCAAGCAGCAGCAGTGGGCGCGAGTGGCACAACAAATACAGGACGAGGACCCGGAGGCGTACGAGTACCTCCAGGGTGTCCGCGACATGGACCGGGTGGGTGCCGGCTTCATCGCGGTGCTGGCGTCGGTGCTGTTCGCCATGTTCGATCTGACCGCGTCGCTACTGGTCCTGCTGGGCTTCCTCATCTTCCGGTGGGCAGTGATCGCGGCGCCGATCCTGGGCACCGTCGGTCTGCTCCGACCAGCCAGCGCTGGGCTGCGGCGGCTCGCGAACGCCGTGGTGGCCGCGGTCTTCAACATCGCCATCTTCGGTACCGGGGCAGCGATCTACCTGTTCGCGGTTGACCTGATCATGAGCACACCAACCCTGCCCGGCTGGCTCCAGGTGGTGCTGGTCTGGCTCTGCGGGGTGGTCGGTTGGCTGCTGCTGCGGCCGTACCGGCGGATCACCCAGCTCGGTGGCAAGGACAGCAGCGAGGCGGTCAGTTCGGCCGGGTCCTGGCACCGCCGGTTCTTCCGGGACATGCGGACCGCGGCGCGGCTGGACGTGGCAGAGCCGGGCGGCACGGCGGAGCCGGTGGGCGGCCGCCGTCGCTCACCCGTGGCGGAGCAGACCACGCTGCGCCCGGAGGCGCGGCGGGAAGACCCGGTCCTGGCGCCGACGGCCCGGGTCGACGGCCGGCGTCCCGGCGCCGAGCGCCCGGATGGTCGGGAACGCGCGGACGACGTGCCGAAGGAGGCGACCGGCGGCCGGGGCCGACCGGCGGCGCCCCAACCCCGTCGCCGGCAGCCGGCGACCTGGACCGAGCCGGACGTGCCAGCGGAGAATCCGTCGTTCGTGGTCTACCGACCGGGCTCCACAGAGCGTGCGCCGGACCGCACCGGACCGCGGGTGCGCTCAGAGGCGCGGTGATGGCGATGCGACGCGCAATGGAGTTCCTGTTCACACGGGTTCTGCGGTCCCGGCTGGGGGTGGCGCTGGTGATCGCGGTGCTCGTCTTCGGGGTGCTCGGGGCGGCCCGGCTGGTCTCCGATCCGGCCGACCCGGCGGACGGGTTGAGCAGCCGGCCGGACCGGCCGATCACCACCGTGGACCCGACAGCCGGCGACGATGGCGCGATCTCCACCGAACCTCCACCGTCACCGGTGACCCGACCGGGCGACCGCACGCCCGAACAGACCGCCGACCGGTTCACCACGGCCTGGCTCGGCCGCCCCGGCATGACTGCCGAACAGTGGCACGCAGCCCTGCGCCCGCTGTCCACAGCGGCGCTGACCGAGAAGCTGGTCGGCGTCGATCCCGGCGGGGTCCCGGCCGAGGAGGTGACCGGCCCACCGGCGGTGCGGTCGCGCACCGAGACGTTCGTCGAGGTGGTGCTGCCCCTCGACACCGGCCGGCTCCGGCTGGAGTTGCTCGCCGCGGATGGCGGCTGGCTGGTCGACGTGGTGGATTGGGAGCGGCAATGAACGCCGGCAGCCGCGCCCTCCGTCGACCGGTGCGGGTCGGTGTGATCGCCACAATGCTCACCGGCGTGCTGCTCCTGCTCTGCTGCACCGGGGGAACCGCGGCGTTCTTCCTCAGTGGGCTCGGCGGCGACGCGGAGAACGGGGACGCCCTCGCCGGCTGGGGCTGTGGCCCAATCCGTCCGGTGGACATCGCCGGCGAGCTGCCGCGGTTCACCGAGTACGGCGATGCGCAGATCCGCAACGCCGCCATCATCATCAAGGTCGGCCAGGACCTGGGGGTGCCGTCACGGGGCTGGGTGATCGCCCTGGCTACCGCGATGCAGGAATCCGCGCTGCGCAACCTGGCGAACAGTGGCGTTCCCGCGTCACTGGCACTACCGCATGAGGGCGTCGGCGCCGACCATGACTCGCTGGGGCTGTTCCAGCAGCGGCCGGGGTGGGGCAGCGTCACCGAGCGGATGACCCCCGCGTACACGGCCCGTAAGTTCTACGAGAAGCTGGTCAAGGTGCGGAGCTGGCAGCGCCGGCCGCTGACGGTGGTGGCGCAGCAGGTCCAGATCAGCGCCTACCCGGACGCCTACGCCAAGCACGAGGAGCTGGCCAGCCGGATCGTCGACACGCTGGCCGGCGGCGCGGCGCGCACGATCGAGATCAACGGCAAGGCGGTGTGCAACGCGGCCGAGCGCGGCCAGATCGCCGCCTCCGGCTGGACCGCTCCGATCCCGGGCGAGGTCGGCTCCGGCTTCCGCACCAGCAGCCGGCCCAGCCACAACGGGGTCGACATCGGGGCGGCCAAGGGCACCGAAATCCGCGCCGCCGCCGCCGGCCGGGTCCTGGTCGCCCGCTGCGACCCGGACGACCGTGGCCGAAAGGACTGCGACGTGGACGGGCACCCTGGCAAGGGCGGCTGCGGCTGGTTCGTCGACCTGCTGCACGCCGGGGGGTACATCACCCGGTACTGCCACATGATGGTCCGCCCCCGGGTGTCGCCCGATCAGATCGTGCCGGCCGGTGAGGTGATCGGGCAGGTCGGCAGCAGCGGCAACTCGTCCGGCCCGCACCTGCACTTCGAGGTGCACCTGCGCAACGACCGCACCAGCCGCGGCGCCATCGATCCGATACCGTTCATGCGCGAGCGGGGCGCCCCGCTGCGTAGCGCGGAGTGAGGCCACCACGGGCATGACCGGACCCCTGCCGGACCCGTTCGCCGACCAGCCCGACTGGGCGCCCCGGCCACCCCGACCACTGGCGATCGTGCCGGCCACCGAGCGCGTGGAGCTGCGCGGACGACGGGTGCTGGTCGGGCTGCCGGGGCTGGGGTGGCGGGGCGACCTGCGGGCGGACGACCGGGTGGTACAGGGCGCCCGGACCTATGTGCCAGTCATCCCCGAGCACGAGTGGTACCGGGCCGAAGCCGACCAGGTCGAGGTGTTCGCGCCGCTGGTGCCGGTCGATCGGGTCTGGGTGGAGACGGTCGGCGACCGGCCCGAGCCGGCCGACACCCGGGCCAGCGGGATCCGCCTGGTCTCACTGGACGGCCCGGCCCATCGGCCCCCCACGCCGGTCTTCGAGGCGGATGCCGTCACCGGGCGCCGCGTGGTGCACATCGAAGGCGGCCTGGAGCACCGGGACCTGCGGGCGGTGACCGAAACCTACTCGGGTGCCGAGGGAGACATCTGCGTCCGGATCACGCCCGAGGTGGAGTGGTACCGCTGGGCCTGGCGAGGCCAGTCCCCCACAACTCTGGAGGTTCCCGTTCATCTGCTGTGGATCGAATGACGACCTAGCTGACTCTGGCACCGGCGCACACGCGCCATCCCTCTCTGTCTTGCACGTCAAAGCGCCACGTATCCGCCAGGCTTTGCTGAACACCATCGATCGATGCGCTACGACGGATAACAGCAGTAACCGACGCATCAGTAGGACCGACCTTCGAGACAGCAACGTTCTCGATGTTGATCGAGAACGAGACGTTCAACTCCTGCTCTCGCCGGACCATCTGCGCGCCGAACTCTTCCAGGGCGGGAACCGCTCCGTCGCAGGTGAAAAGCTTCGCTCGGTTGGGATCGCGGGACACGAGTGCCGCTTGAAGATAGTTGACCACCACTACGTCGGGCGCGCTGCGGTCCGGGGTGGAGGCGCGGTCGTACAGCACATACGCGGTGACCGCAGCGCCCAGGAAGAGCAGGGCGAGCACCCCAGCCAACACGGTGAGCACGGTGCGTACCCGGCGGCGTGGCTGCTGCGGCGCTGGCGGGGCCGGGGCGGGCGGCAGCTGCTCGGACGGCGTCCGCTGGGCCGGTACGCGGGAGACCTGGGAACCGGCGGGGGGCTGCACTGATTCCACCCCCTGAAGCTAACGGCTGGACGCCCCGGAGCCAATGCCTCAGATCCAGCGGATCGTGACGGACCCCTCCCCACCGGTGACATCCACGACAACACCGGCGCACCGCCGCGACACCTCCCGGAGGAGGGGCCTCGGCTGGGATACCGTCTCTGTGCAGGGAGGGGTTGCCAACCTCGGGCAGAGGGGGTGGACGCGGTGGCCGGTCCGAAGGCACGCACGAACCGCGCCGCAGCTCTGCACCGGCGTGCAGCGGCTGTCGCGACCGCCGCGGCCGGCATCCTGGACGAGACCCGACCGGCCCCCGCCGATCAGCGCCGCCAGTACGAGGTGGCCGACCGGCTGCGGGCGGTGGCCGCGCGGCTGGCCCCGGGATGGTCGGGGGCCGCCCTGGACTCGCTGACCGTGGATTCGCCGGCCGGCGACGGCCCGCCGTCCTTCGTGCGGGTGGGTACCGCGGCACCGCTGGACGACGCCCGTTTTCCCGCGCTGGTGCCGCTCGTCGGCACCGGGCATCTGAGCGTGGACACCGACGCCCGGGAACCGCGGGTGGCGGGGTTGCTTCGGGCTGTGCTGCTGCGGTCGCTGGCGGCGGCACCGGCGGGTGCCCTGCTGGTGCGCGCGGTGGACGCCACGGGGGCGGTGCTCATCCCGTTCGGGGCGCTGGCGGATGCTGGCCTGTTGCCGCCGCCGGCGGTGGATGTGGCGGGTCTGCGCGCGGTGTTGACCGAGGCGGAGCAGTGGGTCGCGCCGGGGGCGAGTGGGCGGCGCCGGCATGACCGGACGCTGCTGCTGGTGGTGGCCGCGCTGCCGGAGCTGACCGGCCCGACCGACCTGGCACGGGTCGAGGCGTTGGCTGAGCAGGGGCCGGCGGCCGGGCTGCACCTGGTGGTGGCCGGTTGGCCGCCCGCCGGCCCGTACGCGGCTCGGGGGCCACTGCCGCGCGCCACACCGCTGGTGCTGCGCAACGCGTACGCGCTGCTCGGTGACCCGCCGGGGGCGTCCTTCGCCAGCCCCGGCGCCGATCCGCCGGGCGGGCTGAACTCGCCGGTCTTCGTCGAGGCGGACCCGCCGGCCGACCTGGTCGACGCGGTCTGTCGGCGGCTCGCCGCGCAGGTGGAGGCGGGTTCCCGGTTGGCGCTGGCGGATCTGCTGCCGGCGACGGGTGAGGGGCTGTGGGAGTCGGATTCCGCCGACGGGTTGACCACCACGGTTGGTGACGCCGGGGGCCGCCCGGTGCCGCTGGGCTTCACCGAGCTGACCCCGCACTGGCTGGTCAGTGGCCGGTCCGGTGCGGGTCGCGCGGCGTTCCTGACCACGGCGCTGCTCGGGCTCGCCGCCCGGTACGGCCCGGACGACCTGGCGCTCTACCTGGTGGATCTGGGCGACGGCGAGTCCTTCGTGGAGTTCCTCCAGACCGAGCGGGACCGGTCCTGGATCCCGCAGGTGCGGGCGGCGGCGATGGCCGCGGATCGGGAGTACGTCCGGGACCTGCTGGATCAGTTGACGGTCGAGGTGCAGCGCCGGGCCGAGGCCGGCGGGCGCGCCGGTGGGCAGCGCTTCGCGGAGCTGCGCCAGCACCGGCCGCTGCCCCGGATCGTGTGCGTGCTGGACAATCTGCCGCTGATCTTCGCCGAGCGGGACCGGCTGGCCGCCGAGGTTGCCGCCCAGCTGGATGGGCTGGCCCGCGCCGGCCGGGCGTACGGCGTACACCTGGTGCTGGCCGGCGCGGGCGAGCTGGGGCTCAGTGGCCGGGCGGACACCGGGCACCGGGATTCGGTGCTCGGCCAGTTCCCGGTGCGGGTGGCGCTGCCGGGCGGCCGCCCGGTGCTGGAACCGACCAACGACTCAGCCGCCGGCCTGCCGGTGGGCAGCGCGGTGGTGAACACCGCGGGCGGGCTCGGCGGCCCCCGGGGCGCGATCCGCGGTCACGAACGGTTGATCCGCCACCCCGATCCGCAGGACCACCCGGAGGTGGTGGATCGGCTGCGGCACGAGCTGTGGACGGCACGGCCGGCCGGGTCGGTGCCGCCGGTGGTGTTCGCCGGGTACGCCCGTCCGTTGCTGGGCAACGATCCGCGACACCGGGCGGCGTTGGCCGGCCAGGCGCACGGGCCAGCGGCTCTGCTCGGCCGGGCGGTGGACGTGGCCCGCTCGACGGTCGCCGTACCGCTGGGGCCGGCGGCGGGGCGCAACCTGGCGGTGCTGGGATCCGGCCCGGCGGCGGGTGGGCTGCTGGCGACGGCGGCGCGGAGCACGGCGGACCACCATTCGCCGGGCACCGCCCGGTTCCTGGTGGGGGCTCCCGACCCGGGTTCCCGGCCGCTGGCGGAGGCGTTGACGGCGGAGCTGGCCGTCCGCCACTCGGCGGCCATGGTGGACCTGCCGACGCTGCTCGCGGACGCGGACGGGGAGCTGCCGACCTACCTGGTCGTCTTCGGTCTGGACCGGCCGGGGCCCCGCGAGCTGCCGGTGGACCGGCTGCGCGCGCTGCTGCGGGACGGGCCGCCGTCGGGCCGGCACCTGCTGGGCTGGTGGCGGGCGGTGCCACCGTTCGCCGCGTTGCTGGAGCCGGAGGGCGAGGTGGACAAGCTCGCGGCCGTGGCCGTGCTGGACGTGCCGGCGGCCCAGCTCGCCGCGGTCTTCGGCCGGCCGGTGGAGTGGCGGGCCCGTCCCGACCGGGCGGTGCTCTGGGACGGGCCGGACGAGCGGGGCACGGTCCTGGTGCCGTTCGCCGACGAGGCCAGGTGATCCGGCGGTGCGCGCGGGGGGTGTCGGGATGGGTCCGAACGCGACGGTGACCGGGCCGGGACGGCAGCGGACCGCCGAGCCGGACGGGGACGTCGCGGAAACGAGCGCGGAGCCCACCACGGCCTGGTCGGAGTATCTCGCCGCGGCCCGCCAGCTGAACGGGGTACGCCGCAGCGCGGCAGCCGCCGCCGGTGAGCAGGCCCGCTCGGCGGAGGCCGCCCGGGAGGAGCTGACGGTGGTCCGCACCGGGCTCGCGAGCCAGCAGGAACGGCTTCGTGAGCTGGGCGTACCGGCGATCTCGTTGGTGCCGTCCCCGCCGGAGGTGAACGAGGCGGCGCGGTCGATGGTGGGGGGCCCGGCGGCCGTGCTGGCGGCGCTGCGGGCCGCGCGGGGTCGGGCCGAGGCGGCGGACGCGGCGCTGGCCGCGCGCACCCGGTTCCGCCCGGGGTCCTGGCCGGCCCGGGGGCGCAACCTCCTGGTGTACGGGCCGTTGGCGCTGCTGGTGCCGCTGATCCAGGTCGTGGTGTTTGTGGCGACCGGGGCGGGCCCGGCGAGTGTGGCGGCGTTGATCTGCGGGCTGCCGATGCCGGCGGTCGCCTTCGTCGCCGGCTGGGTAGGCATCGGGCGGGTGTTCCGCGCCGCCCCCGGCGAGCGGCTGGACCGCACGGTTCGCTTCGGTGCGCTGGTCTGCCTGGTGCCGGCGGTGCTGGTCACGACCGGCCTGTTGCTGGCCCTGCTGGCCGGCTGACGCAACGACCGGCCGTCCCGGGGTGGGGCAGCCGGCCGGTGACGCGTCCGGGTGTCAGCGGGGGATGATCAGCGCCATCGCCTCGGCCCGCGACTTGGAGTCCGTCTGCAGGATGCCGCGCACGGCCGACGTGATGGTCTTCGCACCGGACTTCTGGATGCCGCGCATCGCCATGCACATGTGCTCGCACTCCAGCACGACGACGACGCCGCGTGGGGCGAGTTTGGTCATCAGCAGGTCGGCGACCTGCGAGGTGAGCCGTTCCTGCACCTGCGGGCGGCGGGCGAAGACCTCGACCAGACGGGCCAGCTTGGACAGGCCGGTGATCCGTCCGTCCGGGCCGGGGATGTAGCCGATGTGCGCACTGCCGCGGAACGGCAGCAGGTGGTGCTCGCAGAGACTCATGACGTCGATGTCCCGGACGATCACCAGCTCTTCGTGGTTGGCCTCGAAGGTGGTGCTGAGCACCTGGGCCGGGTCGACCCGCAGGCCGGCGAAGAGCTCGGCGTACGCCCGAGCGACCCGGGCCGGGGTCTGCTGGAGCCCGTCGCGGTCCGGGTCCTCCCCGACCGCGATCAGGATCTCCCGGACCGCCTTCTCGATGCGACGCAGGTCGACCGCGTCCTCGACCGGGCGGCCGGTCAGCTTTCCGCTGATCAGCCGCGCGGCCACGTAGTCCAGCGCGTCGTCGCCGTCGGGCTCGGTCGCGGAGACGGCCAGCTCCCGGTGGGGGGAGCTGGCCGTCGGGTCGCTGCTCAGTGCGTGCCGTCCGAGTTGTTGGACGAGGTGCCGCCGCCGACCGACGCCTGCGCGCCGTCGGCCTGCGCCTGTGCCTTGAGCGCGTCCTTCTCCGCAGGGGTGAGCACGGGCGGCTCGGTGGAGGGCTGGCGCTTGCCGAAGCCGTTGTACGGCGCCAGCGGCGGGCGCTTGACCACCCGCGCGCAGATCCGGGCCATGTCGGCGGTGGAGAGGGTCTCCTTCTCCATCAGCTCGAGCACGATGCTGTCCAATACGTCCCGGTATTCGACCAGGATCTCCCAGGCCTCATCGTGCGCCAGCTCGACCAGCGCCCGCATCTCGCCGTCGATCTCGGCGGCCACCGAGTCCGAGTAGTCCCGCTCGTGGCCCATGTTGCGGCCAAGGAACGGCTCGTCCCCGCTGGTGCCGTACTTGATCGCACCGAGCTTGGAGCTCATGCCGTACTGGGTGATCATCGCGCGGGCCAGTTGGGTGGCCTTCTCGATGTCGTTCCCGGCGCCGGTGGTCGGCTCGTGGAAGACCAGCTCCTCGGCGGCCCGACCGCCCAGCGCGTACGCCAGGGTGTCGATCATCTCGGCGCGGGTCTGGGTGTACTTGTCCTCGGTGGGCAGCACCAGGGTGTGGCCCAGCGAGCGGCCGCGGGACAGGATCGTCACCTTGTGCACCGGCGCGGCGTGCGGCAGCGCCCAGGCGACCAGCGCGTGCCCACCCTCGTGGTACGCGGTGATCTTCTTTTCCTGGTCGCTCATGACCCGGGTCCGTCGCTGCGGACCGGCGATCACCCGGTCGATCGACTCTTCCAGCGAGTCGTTGGTGATTGCCCGCTGGTCCTTGCGAGCGGTGAGCAGGGCCGACTCGTTGATCACGTTGGCCAGGTCGGCACCGCTGAAGCCCGGGGTACGCCGTGCCACCGCGTCGAGGTCGACGTCCGGAGTGAACGGCTTGCCCTTGGCGTGCACCCGCAGGATGGCCTTGCGGCCCTCCATGTCGGGGGCGTCCACCGGGATCTGCCGGTCGAACCGGCCCGGGCGCAACAGCGCCGGGTCGAGGATGTCCGGTCGGTTGGTGGCCGCGATCAGGATGACCCCGCCCTTGGTGTCGAAGCCGTCCATCTCGACGAGCAGCTGGTTGAGCGTCTGCTCCCGCTCGTCGTGGCCGCCGCCCATGCCGGCGCCACGGTGCCGGCCGACGGCGTCGATCTCGTCGACGAAGACGATCGCCGGTGCGTTCGTCTTGGCCTGCTCGAAGAGGTCACGGACCCGGCTGGCGCCGACACCGACGAACATCTCCACGAAGTCGGAGCCGGAGATCGAGTAGAACGGCACCCCGGCCTCGCCGGCGACCGCGCGGGCCAGCAGCGTCTTGCCGGTGCCGGGCGGGCCGAACAGCAGCACGCCCTTCGGGATCTTGGCGCCCAGGGCCTGGTACTTCGCAGGGTTCTGCAGGAAGTCCTTGATCTCGTACAGCTCCTCGACGGCCTCCTCGGCACCCGCGACGTCCGCGAAGGTCGTCTTCGGAGTGTCCTTGGTGATCATCTTCGCCTTGGACTTACCGAAGTTGAGCACCCGGGAGCCGCCGCCCTGCATCTGCGACATGAAGAACAGCAGCAGGAGCACGAGCAGCGCGATCGGCAGCAGGTTGACCAGCAGGCTCACCCAGATGCTGTCCGACGAGACCTTGGCGTCGGCCGGGCCGGTGACCCGGTTGGCCGACTTGGCGTCCAGCACCTCATTCCAGACCTCGTCACCAACCTGGTACGGGAACTGGGCCTCGATCTTGTTGGTGGTGGTGTCGCCGAACTTCGTCTTCTGGGCCAGGTCCAGCTGGAGCGTCTGCTCCTTGTCCTGGAAGACGACTTTATTGATCTTGGCGGTGTGGAGCTGGTCGAGCGCAACGGAAGTGTCCACGCGGTGGTAGCTGGGACCAGCGGTGAACAGCTGACTGAGCACAACGGCGCCGAGGATGACCAGGATGATCCAGACCACCGGTCGGCGGAAGAAACGCGTACGTTCCATACTGTTGTCGAGCGCCGGAGCGCCCGCATCCTCCTGATCGACGTCCTGACCGTCTGATGGTGTCGCCGCGGTTGAGCGGCGGCCGGAGCCGCCGTGCGGGCCGGCCTCGGCCCCGAAGCGCGAAAACTGCCGCGCCGCGGTCATTCGACGGTACACCGTGTACGCGAGGAGTGAGCTTGCGAGCCCCGCACTCGGCACACCTTCGCCATCGACGGCGCGCACCGTGGGCAGGCTCGCCAGCCCTCACCGAAACGTACGGCGGGTCCGGGCAGAAGCCGGCGTGGCGGAGAGTCCGGCCCGACCACCCGAACGCCCGGTCACGCGATCGAGGGGGTCGGGCGCGGAGTAACCTCCGCGCCACCGGGCTCCACGGTAACCGGAAGAGCTGAGAGTGCGCTGAACGTCGGCTTGATGGGTGCCGATACAAGTCGGCCTCACACCGGCGTCGGAGCGGGGTGTGCGCCAGGCCGGCGTCACTTCCGGGCGTAGACCTCCGGCTTGAGCACTCCGACGTACGGCAGCTCCCGGTAGCGCTCGTCGAAGTCGAGGCCGTACCCGACGACGAACTCGGTCGGGATGTCGAAGCCGACGTACTTCACCGGGACCGGCACCTTGACGGCGTCCGGCTTGCGGAACAGCGCGACCACCTCGACGCTCGCCGCCGAGCGGGACTCCAGGTAGCGCAGCAGCCAGGAGAGCGTGAGCCCGGAGTCGACGATGTCCTCGACGACCACCACGTGCCGGCCGGCGATGTCCCGGTCCAGGTCCTTGAGGATGCGGACCACTCCGGAGGAGGTGGTGCCCTGGCCGTAGGAGGAGATGGCCATGAAGTCGAGCTCGGCCGGGGGGCCGTTGCGGCCCAGCGCCCGGGCGAAGTCCGCCATGAACATCACCGCGCCCTTGAGCACGCAGACCAGCAGCAGCCCGTCGCCCACGTGGGCGTAGTCGGCGGAGACCTGCTTGGCCAGTTCCGCCGTCTTCTCGCGGATCTGCGCCTCGGAGATGATCACGTGGTCGATGTCGGCGTCGTACCAGGAGCCATCAGCCATGACTCCTAGCCTGCCGTACGTCGGATGGCCCCCGTCGGCGGGGCCGCACCTTTTGGCGCGGTCCCGCCCGGGATTTTCGTCGCAAAAACCATCAAACACATCAGCTGGTACGGGACTGCCAACGACGGCCGTCGTCGCTGGGCTTCCAGTCGGCCGAATCGTGACTGTCGACGGTGAAGCCGGCCGCCGAGGCGGCGGCGAGCAGGACAAGGAACAGGAGGAAGAGCAGGAACTCCATGGCGGCGCTCGCTTTCGCATGGTTGCTGTCGGTTTCGCCGCCGGTGCGCACCGGACTGAGACCAGTCTGCGACGAGTCGCGCCGACCGAACAGTGGCAGGAATGCCGCTGGGCATCGATTTACTGCCACCTCTGGGGTTACCCTCGTCACATGCTTCGCTCCGTGGCCGTCCTCGCCCTCGACCAGGTCGCCCCCTTCGAGCTCGGCGTGCTCGCCGAGGTGTTCGGCACCGACCGGACACCGGACGGTTTCCCCGGTTACCGCTTCCATGTGTGCAGCCCCGACGGCGCGCCGGTACGCACCTCGTCCGGCTTCCACCTCACCCCGCACGCCGATCTCGGCCCGGTGGAGGACGCCGACCTGGTGGCCGTGCCCGCGCACACCCAGGGCACCACCATTCCCGGCCCGGTGCTCGACGCGCTGCGCCGGGCCGACGCCCGCGGCGCGTACCTGTTCAGCGTCTGCTCCGGCGCCTTCCTGCTCGGCGCGGCCGGGCTGCTCGACGACCGGGAGTGCACCACCCACTGGCGGTACGTCGACGAGCTGCAACGCCAACATCCGCGCGCCCAGGTGCGCTGCAACTCGCTCTACGTCCAGGACGGCCGGCTGCTCACCAGTGCCGGCACCGCGGCCGGCATCGACGCCTGCCTGCACCTGATCCGCCAGGAGCACGGCTCGGCCACCGCGACCCGACTGGCCCGACGGATGGTGGTCCCGCCGCACCGCGACGGCGGCCAGTCGCAGTACATCGAGGCGCCCATCCCGAAGGCGCCCGAGGCCCCCACCCTGGAGCCGGTGCTGGAGTGGCTGATGGGGCACCTGGACCGGACGATCACGGTGGAGGAGTTGGCCGCCCGGGCCGGCATGGCACCGCGTACGTTCGCCCGCCGGTTCCGCGCCGAGACCGGCACCACCCCGCACGACTGGCTCACCAACCAGCGGGTGCTGCTCGCCCGGCGGTTGTTGGAGGAGACCCCGTTGAGCGTGGAGGCCGTCGCCGACCAGGCCGGCTTCAGCGACGCGGCGGCGCTGCGCCACCACTTCAGTCGCCGGGTGGGCGCCACCCCGCACGGCTACCGGACCACCTTCCGCGACCGCGCCCACAGCGGCTGAGATCGGCCCGACACCAGCTCCGCAAAGGGCGTTCAGCTGACAGCGACGGGTGCCAGTCGGTCGGCGCGGCGGAGCACCCGAATGCCGCCGGGCAGGTCGGCGGGGCCCTGACCGTGCCAGTTGGTGATCAGGGCGTCCAGCGCGTTGACGTGCCGATACGACAGCGCACCCGGCAGGGCACCCAGCTCCCGCGCCCAGGTGTGCAGCACCCGGCCGCGCACGGCGGGGACCAGGCCGGCCAGCGCCCGCACGGAGAGCCCTCCGTCGGAACACCGGGCCGCCGCCAGCGCCGTCTCCGCCAACTCGTCGAGGGCGGCGTTGTCGGCCGCCACCAGCCGGGCGGTACGCGCCAGATTGTCCAGCACGCCCGGCCCGAGCGCCCGCACCAGCGCCGGCAGCACGTCGGCCCGCACCCGGGACCGGGCGTACGACGGGTCGATGTTGTGCGGGTCCTGCCACGGGCTCAACCCGAGCACCTCACACGCGGCGCGGGTCTGCTCCCGACTGATCTCCAGCAACGGGCGCAGCAGCGGCACCCCGGCCAGGTCCCGCCGGACGGGCATTCCGGCCAGCCCGCGCGGGCCGGCACCCCGGGCGAGCGCGAGCAGCACGGTCTCCGCCTGGTCGTCGCGGGTGTGCCCGGCGAGCACCGCGACCGCGCCGTGCTGGCCGGCGACCTCGGTCAACGCCTGGTAGCGGGCCTCCCGGGCAGCCGCCTCGGGTCCACCCGGCCGCCCGGCCACCTCCACCCGGACCACCGTCGCCGGCGTGAACCCGGCCTCCCGGGCCCAGGTGGCCACCGCCTCAGCGCGCTGCGCCGAGCCGGCCTGCAGGCCGTGGTCGACGGTCACCAGGCCGGCGGCCCGACCCAGCCGGGGCGCCACGAACGCGGTGGCCGCGGCCAGGGCGAGCGAGTCGGCGCCACCGGAGCAGGCGACCAGCACCGGACCAGCGGACGGCAGCCCGGTCAGCGCGCGGCGGACCGCCACCCGGATCGCGGCCACCGGCGGGGCGAGCGCGGCCACCGGCGGACGATCAGCCGGCGGCCGGGAAGGTGCCGGCCGAGCCGTGCACCCGGGCCACCCAGGCGTCCGGATCGCCCAACTCGGCGAGGCGGGGCAGAGTTAGCGGCGAGTTGAAGATCGAGTTGAACCCGTCCATGCCGACCCGCTCGACCACGCCGTGCACGAACTTGCGCCCCTCGGCGTACTGGCGCATCTTGACGTCCACCCCGAGCAGCCGGCGGATCGCCTTCTCCAGCGGGTTGCCCGCCTCGCGGCGCCGGTTGAACGACGCCCGGATCCGCTCGACGCTCGGGATCACCTGCGGGCCGACGCCGTCCATGACGAACTCGGCGTGCCCCTCCAGGAGGGTCATCAGCGCGGTGAGCCGGTCCAGCACAGCCCGCTGCGCCGGGGTCTGCACGATGTCCAGCACGCTGGTCCGGCTCTCCGGGTCGCGGACCGCCTCGGACAGGGTGGCCACCCCGCGCCGCAGCCGCTCGATCAGATGTTCGCCGCCGCTGGACGAGGCATCCACGAACGCCTGCACCTCGCTCAGGAAGTAGGCCCGCATCCACGGCACCGCAGTGAACTGGGTGCGGTGGGTGACCTCGTGCAGGCACACCCAGAGCCGGAAGTCCCGCGGGTCGGCGCTGAGCTTGCGCTCCACCTCGACGATGTTCGGCGCGACCAGCAGCAGCTGGCCCGGGTCGGCGGAGAAGACCTCGTACTGGCCGAGCACCCGGCCGGACAGGTAGGCCAGCACGGTGCCGGCCTGCACCCCGGTCAGCCGGGACCCGATCGCCTCGGTCAGCGCGCCGGGCTGCTTGTCGCCGGAGAGCCGGCTGACCAACGGAGTGATCACCTCGCGAAGCCCGGCGATGTTGGCGGCGGCCCAGTCCCGGCGGTCGACCACCCGCACCGGCGGGTGCGCCACCTGCGCCCGCAGCCCCGTGTAGTCGGCCACGTGCCCGGCTGCCTCGTCGGTCAGCCGCCGCAGGTCGCCGACCACGTCGGTGGCCTCGGTGTACGACACCCGGGGGCCCGACTTGCTCAACGCCCCCGCGGTGGCGGCGGCCAGATCCCAGTCCACGAACTGCGCCATGGCCCCACCGTACCCGCGCCGCAACACCCCGGCCCGGGCTCGCGACGGCGGTCCCGGCACACGGCCAACCGCGGAGCCCGGCCGGCGGCGGTCAGCGGCAGCCGCAGTTGGCGAGCGCGGCGGCGATCCGGTCCAGCGCCGGCTGGGCGGTCTCCCTCCCGCCGGGCACCTTGTCGGTGAGCACCGCGAAGGTGAGCAGCCGGCCGTCGGCCGTGGTGACCAGGCCCGCGATGGCGTGCACACCGGTCAGCGTGCCGGTCTTCGCCCGCACGGTGCCCGCCCCGGCGTCGGTGCCGGGGGCGTTGCGGTAGCGGTCGCCCAGGGTGCCGGACCAGCCGCCCACCGGCAGGCCACCGAAGATCCCCGCCAGCTCCGGATGGTCGGGACTGGCGGCCAGCCGGACCAGGTCGGTCAGCAGGGACGGGCTGATCCGGTTGCGGCGGGACAGCCCGCTGCCGTCGGAGAGGGTGATCTCGTCGGCGGGCAGGCCCAGCTCGGCCACCTGGGCGTCCATCGCGGCGGCGGCCCCGTCGAACGAGGCCGGCTGCTTGCGGGCCAGCGCGACCTGCCGTGCCAGTGCCTCGGCCAGCAGATTGTCACTCTCGGCGATCATGACGTCGACCAGGCGGATCAGCGGCGGCGACTGCACCACGCCCAGCTCGACGCCGGGTGCCGGGGCAGCGCCACCGGCGGCCGCGGCCGGGGCTGTGCCGCGCTTGACGGCGTCGGCCGGTACGCCGAGCAGCCGCGCGAACGACCGGCCGGCGGCCAGGTCCGGCTCGGCGACCCGCTCGGCGGCACCCTGCCCGACGCCCGGGTCCCTGCGTGCCCCGTCGGCCATCAACGCGGTCACCGCCCCGCCGGACCCGCCGGTGGGGATGTCGTCGTCCCAACCCGGGCCGTAGACCGGGCCGGAGTAGATCGAGCCGTCGA
Source organism: Micromonospora sp. NPDC005206 (assembly GCF_040608175.1). NCBI lineage: Bacteria > Bacillati > Actinomycetota > Actinomycetes > Micromonosporales > Micromonosporaceae > Micromonospora > Micromonospora sp. NPDC005206. The sequence goes on along the minus strand of NZ_JBEXHU010000004.1, from coordinate 123,743 downwards.
CGATGACCCTGGTCGGGGCGACGCCATTGAGCGCGGTGCGCACCTGGGCGGCCAGGTCGTCGAGGCGTGCCGCGCCCGGGTAGTAGCCCTTCTTGTCGACCGCGAGGGTGGGGTCGCCCCCACCGACGATCACCACCTCGCCGGGCTGGGCGCCGGCCACCGCCCGGGTGGGGATCCGGTACGCGGGGCCACGGGCGGCCAGCACGGTCACCGCCGTCGCCAGCTTGGTCACCGAGGCGGGCACCGTCCCGTCGTCCTCCCCCTTGGCGAACAGCGTGCGGCCGGAGGTCACGTCGGCCACCGAGACGTTCACCCGGTCACCCAGGTCGGCCACCCCGACCAGCGGGTCCAGCGCGGCCCGTACCCCGTCGGGGCTGGGCAGGGGGGCGTTCGGGTCCGGTCCGGCGAGCACGTCCGACGGGTCGGGCTCCGGGGTCGCCCCGGCGGAGTTCCGGGAGGGCTCGGCGTCGTCGCCCAGCCAGCCGGCGACCGGGCCCGGCCGGGTCAGGCCGACCCCGACGCCGGCGAGCACCAGCAGCAGCACCAGGCCCAGCACCACCGGCAGTCGCCGGCGCGGCGCGGCGGGCGTGGGGAGCGGTGCGGCGCCGGTGGACGCGGGAGGCGACACGGCGCCGGCGGACGCGGGCAGCGCGGAGATCGGCGGGCCGAGCGGTGGGACGCCGGTCGGGATCGGGATGGTCGACTCGTCGCCGGACGGCGGGCGGCCCGGGGCCGGGCTGGTCGGGATCGCAGCCCTCCCGCTCGGCGGGGCGCTCGTCGGCCGGTTGCCGTCGAGGGTCGGGAAGCGACCGGCGTTCGGGCCTACGGGGGCCGGCCCGGCGGGCGGGCGCCAGGGCAACGGCGGGGGACGCTCGGGAACCGCCTCCGGCGTCGGAGGCGGTTGCTCTGCCGCCCGAGGGAGGTGGGCGTCGGGCACCGGGACCCTGCCGGTGGCACCACCGGAGCCGGATCGTCCGGTACCGCGCGCGGCGCCCCCGTCCGGGCGGTAGTGTGAATCTTCCCTCCCCACGACCCCCTCCTCCCCCAGCGAAAATCGGCTTGGGTGACACTACTTCGGTTCGAAGACTATGCGGCGGCCGGAGTCGGCGGGTGGGCATTCACCTGTCCGGGGGTGCCGTCAGTGGTTTCCGTTAGCCAGCGTGGGCAGACGAGGGAGCGTGCAGATGGATTTCGACGTGACGGTTGAGATCCCCAAGGGTCACCGGAACAAGTATGAGGTGGACCACGCGACCGGCCGGATCCGGCTGGACCGCACCCTCTTCACGTCCACCCAGTACCCGGCGGACTACGGGTTCATTGAGGGCACCCTGGGCGAGGACGGCGACCCGCTGGACGCCCTGGTGCTGGTCCCCGAGCCGACCTTCCCGGGCTGCCTGATCCGCTGCCGCACCATCGGCATGTTCCGGATGACGGACGAGAAGGGCGGCGACGACAAGGTCCTCTGCGTGCCCTACGAGGACCCCCGCCAGGAGCACCTGCGCGACATCCACCACCTGGGTGAGTTCGACCGGCTGGAGATCCAGCACTTCTTCGAGGTGTACAAGGACCTGGAGCCCGGCAAGTCGGTGGAGGGCGCGACCTGGGTCGGCCGCACCGAGGCCGAGGCCGAGATCCACGCCTCCTACCAGCGGGCCCGGGACGCCGAGGCGCGCGGCGAATCCACCCACTGACGAACGCTGACGTGCCGGGCCCGGGGGCCGCTCAACCGAGCAGCCCCCGGGTCCGGTCGTACAGGTCGAGCACCGCACAGGCGACCGGCACCACGGCGACCACCAGCGCCGTGTCGGTCAGGTCCGCGATCCTGCCGAGGTACGGCGAGACCGGTCGGCGGGCGTACCCGGTGCCGGCCGCGACGGCCACCAGGGCCAGCGCCGCCCCGCCGATGACCAGCGCCAGCCGCCCGGCGTCGTCGGCCCGGCCGACGAGCACCGTGCCCAGCACCGCGTAGCCGGCCAGACCGGCGAGCGCCGGCACCCGGTGCCGCAGCGCGACGAAGAGCCGCGACCGCAGCAGCAGCACGGCCGAGGTCACCGCCACCAGCACCCGGCCGGCGGTGCCGCCGGCCACCCCCAGCACCGCCGCCGCGGCCACCGCCAGCAGGGCGTGCCCGAGCAGCATCCCGGTGAGAATCTCCTCGGTGCGGGACACCGCCGCGTGCACCCGGCCCCGGTCCGGCAGGTCCCGGGCCCGCTCCGGCTCCGCGGCGGGAGTGGCGGCCGGCAGGGTGATCGGCGGCAACGGCAGCTTGCCCAGCCGGATGGCCCGCAGCGGGATCGCCCCGACGGCGAAGACCAACGCGCTCAGCAGCACCGCCGCCGTGCCGGCCGGGGTCAGCAGCAGCCCGCCGAGCGCCGCCCCGGCGCCGACCAGCCCCACCGTTACACCGGCCACGAAGACCCGCAGCCGGCTGGCCACCCCGAGCAGCCCGAGCAGCGCGACCAGCAGGAGCGCCACCGAACCGGCCAGCAGTTCGGGCGCGCCGACCCAGCGCAGCGGCCCGAAAAGGCCGACCGGGTCGCCCGAGCCGACCGGTAGGGCGCCGGCCACGAACGCGTACGGCAGGGCGTAGCCACCGAGGGTCGCCCCGGCGGCGCCGTCGCCATTGGCACGGCTGGCGACCGTGCCGGCCACCGTGAGCAGAACCGCCACCACCGCCGCCGCGAGCCAGCCGCCGCGGTACGCCGGGCCACCGGCGAGCAGGGCGAGCAGCCCGACGGCGAGCGGCACCGCAGCGCCCGCCAGGCCGGCCGCGCGGGTGGCGGTGGGCGACCAGGCGCCGCCGCGGCGACGGGCGCCGTCGGCGATCGCCTCCACCACGTCGTCGTACTCCAGCTCGGGCCAGTGGGCGCGGGCCGGCACCAGGTGCAGCACCTCACCGTCGCGGACCCCCTGTGGCAGCAGCGCCTGAGCGGTCGCCAACAGGGCGCCGTCGGTGCGGCGCAGCACCCAGCCGCCGTGCCGTTCGCCGTCGTCGGCCAGCCCCTCACCGGCGTGCCGGAGCACGTCGGGCAGCAGCTCGGCCAGAGGCACCTGCTCCGGCAGGGCGACGTCCACCCGCCGTTGCGGCGCGCTGATGGTGACGCGGGCCAGCCCGGTTGTCATCGACTGGTCTCCATATCGAGAGGGATCGGAGGCTGCGCGGACGACAGGACTTTACCTACCATGAGCCAGGCTCGGGTTACCCAGCGCAGTCAGGAGGCCGAGTGTCCACCGTTGTCATCAAGCGTCCGCCCCGCCGGCCGGCGCCGGAGATCCCGGCCGGTGAGCTACCGGTCGAGGCGCCGCCGGAGATCCCCGCGGTGACCGGTGGACGGTGGCAGCAGATGCCCATGCTGCTGCCCATGCTCGGCGGCACGGTGGCGATGGCGATGATGTTCGGCCGGGGCGGCGGCGCCTACTCGTACGTGGTGGGCGGGATGTTCGGGCTCTCCTCGTTGGCGATGCTGGTGACCTCCTGGGGCAGCGCCTCGGGCACCCCCAAGAAGTCCGAGATGATGGCTGCCCGCCGCGAGTACCTGCGCCACCTGGCCACGCTGCGCCGCCGGGTCCGGCAGACCGTCGGGCAGCAGCGGGCCGGGCTCTACTACCGACACCCGGACCCGGGCCGGCTGTGGTCGACGGTGGACAGCCACCGGGTCTGGGAGCGGCGTCCCGCCGACCCGGACTTCGCGGTGGTCCGGGTCGCCGTCGGGCCGCAGACGCTGGCCACCCCGCTCGTCCCACCGGTCACCCGACCACTGGAGGAGCTGGAGCCGATGACCGCCGGCGCGCTGCGCCGCTTCCTGGACGCGTACTCCGTGGTGCCGGACCTGCCGGTGGCGCTGTCGCTGCGCAGCTTCGCCCGGGTGTACGTGCGGACCGGCGGTCGCTCCGGCGGCGGACCGGCCACCGGCGGGCCGCCCACCGGCGACCCGGCCGCACAGGCGCTGGTCCGGGCCGTGCTGACCCAGCTGGCCGTCTTCCACGCGCCCGACGAGCTGCTGGTCGCGATCTGCGCCGGGCCGGAACGCCGGGCCGTCTGGGAGTGGGTGAAGTGGCTGCCGCACGTCCACCATCCCGGCCGCACCGACGCGCTCGGTCCGGTCCGGCTGGTCACCAGCTCCGCCGCCGAGCTGGAACGGCTGCTCGGAGACGTGCTGACCAGCCGGTCCCGGTTCAGCCCGGCCGGCCCGGCCACCGACGGCCCGCACGTGGTGGTGGTCCTCGACGGCGGCGACCTGACCGGTGCCACCGACCTGACCGGCGACGGCGGCATCGACGCGGTCACCGTCCTGGACCTGGACACTCCGCCGCCGCGCCTGCTCGACCGTTACGCGCTGCTGCTGGAGTTGCGCGGCCGACGGCTGCACTCCTGGTCGATAGAGGGGCACGCCGAGGTGGGCACCGCCGACCAGCTCGACCCCGCCGACGCCGAGGCGGTCGCCCGACGGCTCGCGCCACTGCGCCTGGCCGGGGCGGCACGTGGCCCGGACGCCCCGCTCCAGGCCGAGCTGGGCCTGCCCGAGCTGCTCGGCCTCGGCGACCCGGAGAGCTTCACCGCCGAGCAGGGCTGGGCGCCGCGCTCGCCCCGGGACCGGTTGCGGGTGCCGATCGGGGTCGGCGTCGACGGCGGCGCCATCGAGCTGGACCTCAAGGAGTCCGCCCAGGACGGGATGGGCCCGCACGGCCTGCTCATCGGAGCCACCGGCTCCGGCAAGTCCGAGCTGCTGCGCACGCTGGTGCTGGGGTTGGCCGTCACGCACAGCTCCGAACAGCTCAACTTCGTGCTGGTCGACTTCAAGGGCGGCGCCACCTTCGCCTCGTTCGACCGGCTGCCGCACACCGCCGCCGTGATCACCAACCTGGCCGACGCGCTGCCCCTGGTCGACCGGATGGTGGACGCGATCAACGGTGAGCTGATCCGCCGCCAGGAGCTGCTGCGGCGGGCCGGGAACTTCGCCGGCGTGCGCGACTACGAGCGGGCCCGCGCTGCCGGCAGCCCGCTGGCGCCGCTGCCATCCCTGCTGCTGATCTGCGACGAGTTCTCCGAGCTGCTCTCCGCGAAACCCGACTTCATCGACCTGTTCGTGCAGATCGGCCGGCTGGACCGGTCACTCGGCGTGCACCTGCTGCTCGCCAGCCAGCGCCTGGAGGAGGGCCGCCTACGCGGGCTCGACACCCACCTGTCGTACCGGATCGGGCTGCGGACCTTCTCCGCCTTGGAATCCCGGACCGTGCTCGGGGTGCCGGACGCGCACGAGTTGCCCCGCTCACCGGGCCACGGCTACCTGCGCGCCGGCACGGACCCGCTGGCCCGGTTCAGGGCCGCGTACGTCTCCGGCCCGGTCCGCCGCCGGGCCGCGCCGGCCGGCGCCACCGGCGGGGGTGGTGCCCGCCTACTCACGTTCACCACCCACGCCGTGCCCCTGCCCGAGCCGGTCAGCCCGGCCGCGCCCGTCCTGGCCGAGGAGGAGAGCGGCCGGGAGACCCTGCTCGACCTGCTGGTCGACCGACTCGTCGGGCGGGGCCCGCCCGCGCACCAGGTCTGGCTCCCGCCGCTCGGCCAGCCACCGGCCCTGGACGACCTGCTCGGCCCGGTCGAGGTGGACCCGGCGCGCGGGCTCACCGTGGGCAACCCGGAGCTGCACGGCGCGCTCGGGGTGCCGGTGGCCGTGGTGGACAGGCCGCTGGAGCAGCGCCGGGACCTGCTCTGGCTGGCGCTGGACGGCGCGGCCGGGCACGTCGCGGTGGTCGGCGCGCCGCAGAGCGGCAAGTCCACCGCGCTGCGCACGCTGATCTGCGCGCTGGCACTCAGCCACACCCCGGCCGAGGTGCAGGTCTACTGCCTCGACTTCGGCGGCGGAGGGCTGGCCGCGCTGCGCGACCTGCCGCACGTGGGCGGGGTGACCGGCCGCGGCGACCCGACGGCGGTACGGCGCACCGTCGGCGAGATGACCACCCTGCTGGCCGAGCGGGAACGCCGCTTCGCCGAGCTGGGTGTGGAGTCGATGGCCGCGTACCGGCAGCGCCGGGCCGCGGCGGGAACGGCCAGCCAGCCGGGCGCCGGCCCGTTCGGCGACGTGTTCCTGGTGGTCGACGGCTGGAGCACGGTGCGCGGCGAGTACGACGACCTGGAGCCACTGGTCACCGAGCTGGCCACCCGGGGGCTGTCGTACGGGCTGCACGTGGTGGCCACGGCGCTGCGCTGGCTGGACTTCCGGCCGGCGATCCGGGACCTGTTCGGCTCCCGGCTGGAGCTGCGCCTCGGCGACCCGGCCGACTCGCTGGTGGCCCGGCGGGCGGCCGCGAACGTGCCGGAGCGGCCCGGACGGGGAGTCACCGCGGAGAGCCTGCACTTCCTCACCGCGCTACCGCAGCTCGCCACCGCGGGCGGGGACACCGCCGACCTCGTCAAGCGGGTCGCCGGCAGTTGGGCGGGCCCTCCGGCGCCCCGGGTGCGGCTGCTGCCGCCAGTGCTGCCGTACGCCGAGCTGGACCTCGCCGCGACGACCGGGTTGCGGCTGCCGATCGGCATCGCCGAGGCGGACCTGCGCCCGGTGGTGCTCGACTTCGCCACCGAGCCGCACTTCGTGGTCTTCGGCGACGCGGAGTGCGGCAAGTCGTCGTTCCTGCGCGCGCTGGCCACCTCGATCATCACCCGGTTCACCCCGGAGCAGGCCCGGGTGATCCTGGTCGACTACCGGCGCAGCCTGCTCGGCGCCATCGAGACACCGCACCTGATCGGCTACGGAACCGCGGCGGCGCACGCCGCCGACCTGGTCGAGTCGGCGGCCGGCTACCTGGAGCGGCGGGCCCCGGGGCCGGAGGTCACCCCGCAGCAGCTGCGCGACCGGTCGTGGTGGTCCGGGCCGGAGCTCTTCGTGCTGGTCGACGACTACGACCTGGTGGCGGCCGGGCCGGCGAACCCGTTGCGGGCCCTGGAGGAGCACCTGCCGCACGCCCGCGACGTCGGCCTGCACCTGGTGCTGGCCCGCCGCTCCGGCGGCGCGGGCCGGGCCCAGTACGAGTCGATCGTGCAGCGACTGCGGGAGCTGTCCACGGCCGGCCTGGTGATGGCGGGCAGCCCGGAGGAGGGCGCACTGGTCGGGCCGGTCCGGCCCGGGCCGCTGCCACCGGGCCGTGGTCGGTTGGTCACCCGGCGGGAGGGCGTACGCCTCGTCCAGCTCGCTCAGCTGCCACCGCTGTGACGTGTCTCCCCGGTTCCTCCCGTGACAGGTGAGGAAACCGGTAATCTCCGATCGTCATGGTTCCGTCGGGATGAATGGCAGAGGATGTGACTGGGGTTCGGCACAGCTGTCCGGCAGCGGCCCGACGGGCAACCGGCCGGGTGCTGCTCGGTGCGGTGGCGGTGCTCGCCGTCGTGGCCCCGGCCGCGGCCGCCGCGCCCGTCACCGCGCCCGCCACCGGCGGACAGCTCGCCGGCGCGCCGGCGGTGTTCGCCCCTGGTGACAGCGTGAGCCGCACCGACCAGGTCCGCGACGAGCAGTGGCAGCTCGACGAGCTGCGCGCCGAGACGGCCTGGCGCAGCTCGACCGGGCGGGGGGTGACCGTCGCGGTGATCGACTCCGGCGTGGACGCCAGCCATCCCGATCTGGTGGGCCAGGTGCTGTCCGGTGTCGATCTGGTCGGCCCGGACGGCGGCGCCGGACCGGATCCGGTGGGGCACGGCACCACCGTCGCGGGCCTGATCGCCGGTCGGAAGGACGACAAGCGGGGCGTGGTCGGCCTGGCGCCGGACGCCCGGATCCTGCCGGTGCGCGTGCTCGACGACGAGAACCGCTACGACGACGCGCTGATCGTCGCCCAGGGTGTGCGTTGGGCGGTCGACCACGGCGCCAGCGTGATCAACCTGTCGCTGGGCGGCAGCGGCGACAGCCCCGCACTGGCCGCGGCGTTGGACTACGCCTTCGCCCGGGACGTGGTCGTGGTCGCCTGCACCGGCAACCTGGCCACCTCCAGCAACTCCAAGGTCTGGTATCCGGCCCGTGAGCCGGGCGTGATCGCGGTCGCCGGCCTGGAACGCAGCAGCGACAATCTCTGGTCCGGTTCGATCACCGGCCGGGCGACGGTGCTGAGCGCACCCGCCACCGGGCTGGTCGGCGCCAAATCCCCGGACGGGTACTGGCGGGTGCAGGGCACCAGCTTCGCCGCGCCGCTGGTGACCGCCACCGCCGCGCTGGTGCGGTCCCGCTACCCGCGGATGCCCGCTGGCGAGGTGGTCAACCGGCTGCTGGCCACCGCGCGCGACCTCGGCCCGACCGGACGGGACGACCGATTCGGGTACGGGGCGGTGGACCCGGTGGCCGCGCTGACCGCACAGGTCCCCCCGGTGACCGCCAACCCGTTGGACGACCAGACGTCGCCGGGCGTGGTCGGCTTCGGCCCGGCCCCCGGTTCCGCCGACAACGACCCGGTGACCGGCGCCGGCAGCGACCCGCTCGGTCTCACCGCCCCCCGGCAGCAGACCCGGTGGACGGCCCGGGCGGCGGGCGGGCCGTCCGATTCGGCGCCGGAGCAGCTGTGGACAGCGGCCGTGCTCCTCGTCGCCCTGATCACCGGCGCGGCGTTGATGGTGCGGCGGTTCCGCCAGCGGGCCCGCTGATCGCTTCCGCCGCCGCAGGGCTGAGCGCACCGCCGGTGGGGTAGAACCGTGCCCATGAGCACGCCCGGCCCGCGCACCCTGGCCCACGCCTCCCACCCGTCCTGGTGGCGCCGCCGCCTCGACCCGGATCATTCGCTGGGCCTGCGGCTGACGCTGGCCGCGACGGCGACGTTCCTGGTGCTGGTGCCGTTCACGCTGCTCGCCCTGCTGGTGCTCGGGGGCTGGGCGCCGCTGCACCGGCTGGACGCGACGGTCACCGACGCGCTGCACGGCTACGCGCTCGACCATCCGGCCTGGGTCGCGCTGATGCGGGTCTGGACCGAGGTGTTCGCGCCGATGCCGCTGCGGGCCGGCGCACTGCTCCTGGTGATCTGGCTGCTACGCCGGGGAGCCCGCCGGCTGGCCCTGTGGGTGACCACCACCATGGTGGTGGGCGGGTTGATCGGCCCGCTGCTCAAGCTGCTCGTCGGCCGGGACCGGCCGGACCTGCTCGACCCGGTCGCCCGAGCCGTCGGCTACGCGTTCCCCTCCGGGCACGCGCTGAACGCCACCCTGGCGGCCGGTGTGCTGCTGCTGGCGCTCCTGCCGTACGCCGGGCGGGGGCGGTGGCGGGTCACGCTCTGGGTCGCCGCGGTGCTGGTCGCCGTGCTGACCGGCCTGAGCCGGGTGGCACTCGGCGTGCACTGGGCCAGCGACGTGCTGGGCGGGTGGCTGCTGGGTGCGGCGGTGGTCGCGGCGACCACGGCCGCGTTCACCAGTTGGCGGGCGCACACCGGCCTGCGGCCCGTCCGGGCGACCCGGGACGGCCTCGCGCCGGAGGTGAAGCGGGACCCCGGAGCCGCCTGAGGCGTGCCGACGACCACGACAGGGTACTGGCCGGCCCATGTCCGACACCGCGGTCCAGATCGTCCGGCGGGTGCTGCTGCCGGTGTCCCTGCTGCTCGGCGTCATGGTGCTGCTCGGGGTGCTGATCACCCGGGTGTTCGCCCGGACCTGGCCGTTCACCGTTGAGGACGCGGTGAACCGCGAGCTCGCCGCTGATCGCACCGCCGGCTGGAACGACGTGTCGCTGGTGTTCAGCACGCTGGCCAGCACCCAGATGATCGTGGTGGTCACCGTGCTGGTGGCGCTGACCCTGCGGCTCTGGCTGAACCAATGGCGGGAGCCGGTGTTCCTGTGCGCGGCGGTGACCGCCCAGGCGCTGGTGTTCCTGCTGACCACGCTCGCGATCGACCGGCGGCGGCCGGCGGTGGAGCACATGGACGTCTCGCCGCCCACCTCCAGCTTCCCGTCCGGGCACACCTCGGCGGCGATGGCGCTCTACGTCGGCATCGCGGTCCTGCTGGCGCTGCGGACCCGTAGCACGGGGGCGAAGGTGGCCTGGTGGACGCTGCTGCTGGTGGTGCCGTTGGGCGTGGCGCTGACCCGGATGTACCGGGGGATGCACCACCCGAGCGACGTGGTGGCTTCCTTCCTCAACGGCGGCACCTGCGTGGCGATCATGGCGCGCAGCGTGCTCGATCGAGGGGTGCGGTGGGGACGGGCGAAGCTGCCCAGCGGCCGCAGGCCCGCCGCACCAGCCCGGAGTTGACCAGGGCGCCGCTCAGGTGCACTCGCCGGTGCCGACGCGCCGGTTGCGTTCCGCGCCGGCCAGCGCCACCGGACGCGCCTCGGCGGCGGTCACCGCGAAGCCGGTGTTCGGGTCGTCGGCCGCCGCCGCGAAGATGACGCCGAGCACCAGGCCGTTGGCGGAGACCAGCGGACCGCCGGAGTTTCCGCTGCGGACCAACGCCCGGATCGTATAGATCTCCCGAGTGACGTCTCCGGAGGCGTAGATGTCCGGCCCCGTGATCCGGTCGACGTCGCGCACACGCGCCGACTGCGCGTTGTACGGGCCGTCGAGCGGGAAGCCGAGCACGATGGCGTCCGTACCGCTGCCCGCGTTGCCGGCCGCGAACCGCAGCGACGGGCCGGGCAGCCCGGGTACGAGCAGCACGGCCAGGTCCCGGTCCGGGTCGTAGACCACCACCTCGCCGTCGTACCGGTCGCCACCCAGCTCCACCGACACCGAGCGGGTGCCGGCAACCACGTGCGCGTTGGTCATGACCCGGTCGTCGGCGTACACGAAGCCGGAACCCTCGATCCGGCGCGAGCAGCCGGGCGCGGAGCCGAGCACCTTGACCACCGACCGCTGGCCGTTGACCACCACCTGGGAGCCGGCCAACGCCGGGTCGGGAGGTTCGACCTGCCGGGCACGGGTTGGTGCGAGGTCACCGAAGACGTCCGGGAAACCATCGGTGTCGACGGTGTCCCGCAGCGCGGTGGAGAGCTCGTGGGCCTGCTCCGGCAGGACCTGGTTCACCACGGTGATCAGCGCGCTGTTGCGCACCGAGGCGGCGAGCCAGGGCACCGAGGACGAGCCGAGCGGCACGGCGACCAGCCAGGCGAGCAGGAGCACCGCGAATAGCGAGACGAACGCCCCGCCGACGTCGTCGACCTGCTTGCCGACCTCACTGGTGATCGTCTTGCGCAGGTGCGAGCCGAGCCAGCCGGCGAGCGCCTGCCCGACCACGGCCAGCCCGAAGACCGCCACGAGCGAGATCAGCACCCGGATGCCGGGGTCCACGAACTGCCGGGCGAACAGCGGCCCGAGCTGGAGGCCCAGCAGCAGCCCGAGGAAGAAGCCGGAGAGCGACAGGATTCCGATGACGAAGCCCTGGCGGTATCCGCTGATCGCGAACACGAGCATGAGCAGCAGCAGGACGAGATCCACGACGGACACGGGTCCAGCGTACGGGCAGGGCGCCCGGCAGATGACCATCGCTTGCGGAAGGTGACCGCGGGGTCAGCGCAGGGCGGTCTCGTCGGCGTCGTCGGTGCCGGCCGAGGGTGCCGGCGTCGCCCCGGTGGGCGGCAGCTCGACAACCCGGCCATGCGGCCACGGGCGGGCCCAGCCGCCCATCTCCAGCAGGGTGGCCAGCACCCCGGCGGTGAACCCCCAGACCAGCATGCCGCGCGCCGAGAACGCAGGCCCGATCCAGCCGCTGGGGTGGCGGACCCGCAGCCGGTTGGCCGGGTCGACCAGCTCGCTGACCGGCAGCCGGGCCACGTGCGCCACCTCGGCGGGCTCCCGGGGGTGCACCGGGTGCGGGTCGTGCCACCAGGCCAGGACCGGGGTGACCACGAAGTCGCTGACCGGGATCCACAGCTTCGGCAGCTCGGCCAGCACGGTCACGCTCGCCGGGTCGAGGCCGACCTCCTCGTTCGCCTCGCGCAGCGCGGTGGCGCGGACGTCGATGTCCTCGGGGTCGGCAGCGCCGCCGGGAAAGGCCGGCTGACCAGCGTGGTTGCGCAGGTTGGCGGCGCGCTGCAGCACGAGCACGTCGGGGCCGGCGCCGGGCTGCTCGCCGAGCAGCACCAGCACGGCGCTCTCCCGGCCGCCCTGGGCCGGGGTGATCAGTCGGGTGAAGTCCTCCGCGCGGGCGGTGCCCAGCCGGCTCAGCAACGGCTCGATCCACTCGGGGGGTCGACGGGTCACGCCGGCACCGCCAGGCCGAGGTGCTGGCGGACCAGCTTGTCGAGCTGGGCGTCGTCGAGCGCGCCGGTGGCGTCGATGTGCCGGATCCGACCCTGGCCGTCGACGAAGAGGGTCAGCGGGATGGCGTTGCGGTTCAGCGCCCGTTGCAGCGCCTCGCCCTGGTCCACCAGGATCGGGAACCGGACGCCGAAATCGTCGCCGATGGACTGGGCGCCGTCGCGGCTGTCCCGACTGTTCACCCCGACCACCTGGAGCCGGCCGGCGGCCCGCTCGCTGAGCCGCTGGAAGGCGGGCAGTTCCTTGCGGCACGGCGGGCACCAGGACGCCCACACGTTGATCACCGCCGGCCCCGCCACATCCCGCAACGTGACCGGGGCTCCGCCGGTGAAGCAGGCCAGGGTCAGCTCCGGCAGCTCCTCCCCGCCGATCGTGGGTGCCGCCGTGCCCGCGCCGGCCGTCGGTGCCGTGCTCAGCGCGGCGCAGTCCCGGAACGGCGACGGACGCTGGGCGGCGGTCGCCCGGGGCGCGGGGGCGTCGTCCGCGCCGGCGGTGCACCCGGTGACGACGAGCAGCAGCAGCGGCAGGACCAGCAGGGCGAGGCGCCGGTTCACGGCACCTCCGCGGCAACCGCCTGGGCGGGCACCAACTCCGGGTCGACGCCGGCGGCCGCCGCGAGGTCGCGCGCCCGAGGCCCCTTGAGCAGCTTGGCGGCGGCGGCCGGCTCGGTGGGACCGGTGCCGTACGAGGGGCAGAGCTTGGCCAGCGTGCACGCGCCGCAGGCCGGCTTGCGGGCATGGCAGACCCGTCGCCCGTGGAAGATGATCCGGTGCGACAGCATCGTCCAGTCGCGCTTGTCGTACAGCGCGCCGACCGCGTGCTCGATCTTGACCGGGTCGGTCTCGGTGGTCAGCCGCCACCGGTGGACCAGCCGCTGGAAGTGCGTGTCGACGGTGATGCCGGGGACGTCGAAGGCGTTACCCAGGATGACGTTGGCGGTCTTGCGGCCGATCCCGGGCAGCGTCACCAGGTCGACGAGCCGGCCGGGGACCTGGCCGTCGTACCGGTCGAGGAGGGCCTGTCCGAGCTTGAGCAGCGAGTCGGTCTTGTTGCGGTAGAAGCCGGTGGGCCGGATCAGCTCCTCCATCTCGCCCCGGTCGGCGCCGGCGTAGGCCGCTGCGGTCGGGTAGCGGGCGAAGAGCTTCGGGGTGACCTCGTTGACCTTCTTGTCCGTGCACTGCGCGGAGAGGATGGTGGCGACGGCCAGCTCCAGCGGAGTCGAATGATCCAGCTCACAGTGCGCGTCAGGGTGTGTCTCGGCCAGCACCCGGCCGATCTTGCGGGCACGGCGTTTGCGCCCGAGGTCGGTCTCGCTGGCACCGGGAGGGCTACTGGTCACGACGGTCAGCCTACGTCGCGCCCCGGACGTTCCCGCCGGGTCAACCGCCCGTCGGTGCGGAGATCTTGCCCTGCCCGTCCAACCGGGCGCCACCCTTCGGGAAGTCGCTGCGGCTCAACTCGGTGACCAGGCCCAGGCCCCGGTCGTCCGGGTCCATCGTCGGCTTGCCGGCGGAGTTCATGTACGTCGAGGTGAACGAGCCACCGGCCCACGTGCCGTCCGGCTTCAGCGAAACCTTTAGCACACCGCCCCAGCCGAGCCGGCCGTCGTTGCTCAGCGAGTTGCCCCCACCGGCGAAGTTGCCCAGGCTGTACGCGATCAGCCGACCCCGGTAGAACTCCATGCCGCGCAGCACGTGCGGTCCGTGTCCGACGATCAGATCCGCGCCAGCGTCGATCATGGCGTGCGAGAACTTGACCGGGTCGCCCCGGTTCTCGCCCAGGAACATCTCGGTGCCCGGCTTCACCCGGGTCTTCTCCACGCCCTCGCCACCCATGTGCACCTGCACCACGACCAGGTCCGCCATCGTGGCGGCCTTGGCGACCACCGCCTTCGCCTTGGTGATGTCGACGAGGCTGTTGGACCAGACGTACGACGAGAAGCCCGCCACGGCGACCTTGACGCCCTTGACGTCGACCACGGTGATCTGGTCGGGGGCCCCGGTGTGCTCCAGGTCGTGCTTCTCCAGCGCCTGCTGGGTGTTCCGGTAGCCCTTCGGCCCGTAGTCGTAGCCGTGGTTGTTGGCCTGGTTGAGCACGTCGAAGCCGGCGTCCCGCAGGTGCGCGGCGTACTCCGGTGGGGCCCGGAACTGGAAGCAGCGTGTGGAGTTGGCCCCGCACTTGCCGGTGCCGGTGTCCACCGTCAACGGCTCCTCCAGGTTGCCCATCACCAAGTCGGCCTTGAGCGCCTCGGTGACCGAGTTGAAGAAGCCCTTTCCGCCGGCGGCGGGCAGCCGGTTCGGCGCGTTGCCCATGATGATGTCGCCGGTGGCGGAGAGCGAGATGGCGCGGCCGGACGTCGTCGGGCCGTCGCTGCCCTTCGGCCCGGCCGTCGCGACCGGCGCGCCGGTGCCACCGCCGCCGGCGCCCGGCTGCCAGACGGGCGCCTCCGCGGAGTCCGCACAGCCGGCGACGAGCAGGGCGGCCAGCAGCGCGGCGAGCCCGAGGGCGACGCGGCGGCGCGGGCGGGGGGTGAGGGGCGCGGGAGCATACATCGCTGGCGACCCTACCGGTCGTCAAACGCGCCGACGAGGGCCGATCGGCCGGAAGTTCAGCCGGTCAGGCGTTCGGACCAGGGCACGACCGGCCGGTCGCCGCCGGCGAACACCGCGGCGTGCACCGCTCGGGCCAGCGGGGCGCCCCAGGCGGAGCGTGGCCCGCCGTACGCGGCCTCCGGCCCGTCCACCGGGCAGAGCACGGTGACCGAGTCGGTCGGCGTGCCGGTTCCCGGCAACCCCAGCTCCCTGATCGCCTGGGTTTTGGCCTCGGTCGCGGTGGCCACCGCGTTGACCAGAGCTGAATCGGCGAGCCGGGCCGGCACGTACACCACGATGTTGACCGTGCCGACCCGTTGGGTGAGCGCGGCCGGAGCCGGCGCGGCGGCCGGCACCGGAATGCCGAGCCCGACCGTCGCCCAGGCCCGAACGCCGGTGTCGGTCCGGGTCACCACCTCAGCCACATCGACGCCGGTCAGCAGCCCCACCCCGGGCCCGTCGAGGGCCAGGTCGGCGGCGAGCGAGGCCAGGTGCGCGGCCGGGTCGTCCCGGTCGTACGACATGGGCACGGTGGCGTTGAGCACCCAGCGCCGGACGCCGATCCCACCGCCCAGCGGGCCGCTGCTGACGGCACGCAGGGGCCCGTCCGCGCGCCAGACGAGCAGCGGGATGTCCCGCCCGTCCTCGGTGCGGCTGGTCAGAGTCGGCTCGCTCAGCACGTCGGGCAGGTTACGCCCACCGATCAAGATTCCAGGGGCGACCTCTGATTCGTGCTCACGTGCGCCTAGACTTGGCGGCGCGCGAGGGGATCAGCGGACGGCGGACCCGGCCGACGGACGGCACGCGCAACCGGAGGTGGGCGATGGACGAGGTACTGGCCCGCAGCGGGATCTTCCAGGGTGTAGACCCGGAGGCTGCCGAGGCGCTCGCCAAGGAGATGGAGACGATCGAGGTCCGCAAGGGCGAGGTCGTCTTCAATGAGGGCGAGCCCGGTGACAGCCTCTATATCCTGCTGTCTGGGAAGATCAAGGTTGGCCGCCGCGCGGCGGACGGCCGGCAGAACCTGATCGCGGTGATGGGCCCGTCGGACATGGTCGGTGAGCTGTCGCTCTTCGACCCCGGTCCGCGTACGGCGACCGCCACCGCGGTGACCGACACCCGGCTGGTGCGGCTGCGCAAGCAGGCGCTGCGACCGTGGCTGAACAACCGTCCGGAGATCGCCGAGCAGCTGCTCCGGGTGCTCGCCCGGCGGCTGCGCCGGACCAACGACTCACTCGCCGACCTGATCTTCACGGACGTGCCGGGTCGGGTCGCCAAGAACCTGCTCCAGATGGCCGGCCGGTTCGGCACCCGCGACGGTGGCGTGCTGCGGGTAACCCACGACCTCACCCAGGAGGAGATCGCCCAGCTCGTCGGCGCCTCCCGGGAGACGGTCAACAAGGCGCTGGCCGACTTCGCCTCCCGCGGCTGGCTGCGGCTGGACGGCAAGAGCATCATCATCCTGGACCCGGAGCGTCTGGCCCGCCGCGCCCGCGTCTGAGCAGCACGTCCGTCCCCGCCCGCCGTCGATGACGGCAGGCGGGGACTTTCGTTGCGCCTGATGCTCACCGCTTCCTCGTCTGCCCGGCGCAGAATCGCTGGACGGGACGCCGGTCCGGCCGGAGGGTGGAGCGATGCTGAGCCGAGTCGCTGTCCTGTCCGACATCCACGGGGTGCTGCCCGCACTGGAGGCGGTGCTGGCCGAGCCGGACGTCGCCGCCGCCGACCTGATCGTGCTCACCGGCGACATCGCCGCCGGCCCGCAACCGGTCGAGGTGCTCGACCTGCTCGCCGGCCTCGGCGACCGGATCTGCTGGGTCGGGGGCAACGCCGACCGCGAGCTGGTCGAGGCCCGCGCCGGCCGGCCCGCCTCGATCGAGGTGTCGAACTGGGCCGCCGGGGAGTTGCGTGAGGACCAGGTCGCTCGGCTCGCCGCGTTGCCGACGACGGTGACCCTGGAGATCGACGGCCTCGGCCCGACGCTGTTCTGTCACGCGACGCCCCGCGACGACGAGGAGGTCGTGCTCGTCGACTCCCGGATGGCACGCTGGTCGGAGGTGTTCGCCGGCCTCCCGCCGGAGATCGGAACGGTGGTCTGCGGCCACACCCACATGCCTTTCACCCGCCTGGTCGACCGCCGCCTGGTGGTCAACGCGGGCAGCGTCGGCATGCCGTACGGCGGAGCGGGCGCGTGGTGGGCACTGCTCGGGCCGGGGGCGCAACTGCGCCGCACCGCGTTCGACGTGGACGCGGCCTGCGCTCGGGTGGCCGCTGAATCCACTTTCCCCGATGCCGTCGCCTGGGTCGACGAGTACCTGCGCTCCCAGTACAGCGATGCGGAGGCGCTGGCGGTCTTCGCTCCCCGCGACGGTCGCTGACATCGGTCCCGCCTACCGCGCCCGGGGCGAACCCGCAGCCGGCTCGGGCTTGGAGGTTTCCTCTGCGCCTGTAGAGCTGCCCCAGATCTGGGACGGCCGCGCGTGTCCCCCGGCCAGCCCGGCACACCGACCTGGCAGGCGCCCCGACCTGCCGCGGGTGACCTGGAGGGCGTCCCATTCCTGGGGCAGCTCTACAGGCTCACGGAGCGCCGTCACCGACCGGCCTCCTCCAGAGGCAGCATCCGTCGTCGCGGAAGCCTAGAAAAAGTCAGTCTTGACTGTTTGTTTCGGAGGCCGCAGGCTATGCCCGTGTCCACCGCATCGACGCGTGTCCCTCAGCAGGAGCGCAGTCGGGCCACCCAGGCCCGGCTGCTGGAGGCGACCGTCGACTGTCTGGTCGAGCACGGCTGGTCCGGCACCACCACGACCGTCGTCGCAGCCCGGGCCGGCGTCTCGCGAGGCGCTCAGCTGCACCACTACCCCACCAAGGCCGCGCTGGTCACGGCCGCCGTCGCCCACCTGGCCGAGCGTCGAGCCGACGAGCTGCGCACCGAGGCGGAGGCGTTGCCGGCCGGGCCGCAGCGGCTGGACCGGGTCATCGACCTGCTCGGCGTGGCCTTCACCGGGCCGCTCTTCGTGGCCGCGCTCGAACTCTGGGTCGCCGCCCGCACCGACCGGGAGCTTCGGGACGCCCTCGTCCCCCTGGAGGCGACGGTCGGCCGGGAGATGCACCGACTCACCGTCGCCCTGCTCGGCGTCGACGAGCGCCGCCCCGGCGTCCGGGAAGCGGTGCAGGCCACCCTCGACCTGCTTCGTGGGCTGGGCGTGGCGAACCTGCTCAACGACGACTCGGCTCGGCGCACCGCCCTGTTGACCACCTGGAAGCGCCAGCTCGCCACTCTGCTCACGCCCTGACCGCCGGCCGCACCGGCCCGCACCAACCGGAGGCACCATGGTCGACCTCAGCGACCTGCTCACGGACCTGGCCGACGAGTCCGCCCAGCTGGACGCCCTGGTGGCTCCGCTACCGGCGGCCGACTGGGCTCGGCCGACCCTCGCGCCGGGCTGGAGCATCGGGCACCAGGTCGCCCACCTCGCCTGGACCGACCACGTGGCGCTGCTGGCCGCCACCGATGCGGCGGCCTTCTTCGCGACGGTGAGCGCCGCACCCGACCCGGCCCGCATGGTCGACCACGGCGCCGAGCAGTTCCTCGCCCCGCCGGCGGAGCTGCTGACCCGCTGGCGCGCCGGCCGGACGGCGCTCGCCGCCGCGCTGGCCGCCGTCCCGGCCGGCGAGAAACTGCCCTGGTACGGCACCCGGATGTCGGCCACCTCCATGGCGACCGCCCGGATCATGGAAACCTGGGCGCACGGCGAGGACGTGGCCGACGCGCTCGGCGTCGCCCGCCCCGCCAGCGACCGGCTCCGACACGTGGCGCACCTCGGCGTGCGTACCCTCGGGCACGGCTTCGCCGCGCACGGCCGACCGGCACCGACGGCGCCGGTCCGGGTCGAGTTGACCGGGCCCGGCGGCGACACCTGGAGTTGGGGTCCGGCGGACGCCGCCGACCGGCTGACCGGCCCGGCCCGGGACTTCTGCCTGCTGGTCACCCAGCGCCGGCACCGCGCGGACCTCGCCCTGCTGGCCACCGGGCCGGTCGCCGACGAATGGCTCGACGTCGCGCAGGCCTTCGCCGGCCCGCCGGGCGTCGGCCGGGAGCCGTCCGCGACGCCGGCCGGTGGGCACGGAGTACGAGCGTGATCCGCATCGGCAACGCCTCCGGCTTCTACGGTGACCGGTTCACCGCCTGGCGGGAGATGCTCGACGGCGGCGAGCTGGACGTGCTGACCGGCGACTACCTGGCCGAGCTGACCATGCTGATCCTCGGCCGGGACCGGCTGCGCGACCCCGATCTGGGCTACGCGAAGACGTTCCTGCGCCAGATGGAAACCTGCCTCGGCACCGCCCTCGACCGGGGGACGCGGATCGTGACGAACGCCGGTGGGTTGAACCCGGCCGGCCTGGCCGCCGCCATCGATCGGCTCGCCGGTCGGCTGGACCTGCCGGTGCGGGTCGGGTACGTCGAGGGCGACGCCATCCAACGGCCCGACGCGCTGACGGCGAACGCCTACCTGGGCGCGTTCGGGATCGCCGCCTGCCTCGACGGCGGGGCGGACGTGGTGGTCACCGGGCGGGTGACCGACGCGTCGCTGGTGGTCGGCCCGGCCATCGCCCACTACGGGTGGGATCGAGACGACCTGGACGAGCTCGCCGGGGCGACCGTGGCGGGGCACCTCGTCGAGTGCGGCGCGCAGGTCACCGGCGGCAACTTCAGCTTCTTCACCGAGCTGCCCGACAGCGGGCACCGGCCTGGCTTCCCGATCGCCGAGGTGCACCCGGACGGCTCCACGGTGGTCACCAAGCATCCGGGCACCGGCGGTGCGGTGACGGTGGAGACGGTCACCGCCCAGTTGCTCTACGAGGTCGGTGGGCCGGCGTACCTGGGGCCGGACGTGGTGACCCGGTTGGACAGCGTGACGCTGCGCCCGGACGGGCCGGACAGTGTCCGGGTCTCCGGCGTCCGGGGCACGCCGCCGCCGGCCACCCTCAAGGTGGGCGTCAACAACCTCGGTGGCTTCCGCAACTCGATGACGTTCGTGCTCTGCGGGCTGGACATCGAGGCGAAGGCGGCACTGGTCCGGGGGCAGGTCGAGGAGGCGGTGGGCAAGGACGGGCTGGAGTTCGTGCTGGCCCGGACCGACCATCCGGACGCCGTCGACACCGAGGCGGCCAGCGCGCTGCTCCACGTCCACCTGCGCGACAGCGACCGGATGCGAGCGGGCCGGGCGTTCTCGGCCGCCGCGGTGGAGTTGGCGCTCGCCTCGTACCCGGGTTGCACGCTGACCACCCTGCCGGGCGACGCCACCCCGTACGGCGTCTTCACCGCCGACACGGTGCCGCAGGACGCGGTTGCGCACGTCGCGGTGCTGCCCTCCGGCGAGCGGGTGCCGATCGCGCCACCGCCGAACACGTGTTTGCAGGGGCCCCCTGTACAACAAAATCCGATAAGAAGGGGCCCTTCCTTATCGCGGACCCGACGCGGGCCGCTCGGCGAGCTGGTCGGTGCGCGCTCCGGCGACAAGGGCGGCGACGCCAACCTCGGTGTCTGGGCGCGCTCCGACGCCGGGTACGCCTGGTTGCGCCACTGGTTGACCGTCGAACGGCTGGCCGAGCTGCTGCCGGAGACGGCGCCGCTGGCGGTGCAGCGGTACGAGCTGCCGAACCTGCGTGCGGTCAACTTCGTGATCGAGGGCCTGCTCGGGGCCGGGGTGGCCGCGTCCACCCGGTTCGACCCGCAGGCCAAGGCGCTCGGCGAGCTGCTGCGCTCGCGGACCGTCGACCTGCCGGTCGACGTGCCGATCGGGCCCACGACTTCGGGCGGGGAGGCGGCGTGAGCATCGTGGACACCCCGGAGCGGCGACAGCTGCGCGAGCTGACCCGGGCCTTCGTGACCCGGGAGGTGCTGCCGCACCTGGACGAGTGGGAGCGGGCCGGCGAGGTCCCCCGGGCGCTGCACGCCACCGCCGCGAAGCTCGGCCTGCTCGGCATCGGCTTCCCCGAGTCCGTGGGCGGCAGCGGCGGCGACCTGCTCGACTCGATCCTCGTGACCGAGGAGCTGATCCGCTCCGGCGGCTCGTCCGGCCTGGTCGCGGCCCTGTTCACGCACGGCATCGCGCTGCCGCACATGGTCGCGGCGTCCGGTGCGCGTACCGGCGGGTCGCTGGGCGGCCGGCTCGGCGGCGTGTCGAAGCCGGGGGACGACGACCTGATCGAGCGGTACGTCCGGCCCACCCTGGCGGGCACGATGATCGGAGCGCTGGCGATCACCGAGCCGGACGGCGGTTCGGACGTGGCCGGCATCCGTACCACCGCCCGTCGGGACGGCGACCACTACGTGGTCAACGGGTCGAAGACCTACATCACCAGCGGGCACCGGGCGGACTTCGTGACCACCGCGGTCTGCACCGACTTCCCGGGCAGCGGCGAGCTCAGCCTGCTGGTCATTGACAAGGGCAGCCCCGGGTTCACCGTGGGGCGCCGGCTCGAGAAGCTGGGCTGGCACTGCTCGGACACGGCCGAGCTCTCCTTCGTCGACGTACGGGTGCCGGTGGCCAACAGGATCGGCGCGGAGAACACCGGCTTCCTGGCGATCATGCAGCACTTCGCCGCGGAGCGGCTCTCGCTGGCCACCCAGGCGTACGCCACGGCGCAGCGCTGCGTCGAGCTGGCGGTGCGCTGGTGCCGGGATCGGGAGACCTTCGGCCGTCCGCTGGCCAGCCGGCAGCTGGTCCGGCACCGGCTGGCCGAGATGCACACCCGGGCCGAGGCGGCCCGGTCGTACGTGCACGAGGTGGCCGGCCGGGTGGCGGCCGGCGAGCCGGTGGTGACCGAGGTGGCGATGGCGAAGAACGTCGCCGTGGCGGCCTGCGACCACGTCGTCGACCAGGCGTTGCAGCTGCACGGCGGCTTCGGCTACCTGCGCGACGCCGAGGTGGAACGGCACTACCGGGACGCCCGGATCCTCGGCATCGGCGGCGGCACCACCGAGATCATGAACGAGATCATCGCGAAGGGCATGGGCCTATGAGCGCGAGGAGTGAGCCGGGTTTGCGAGCCCCGCAGTCGCGAGCGAAGGAGATGCATTGAGCACCTTGGACAGCGCGATCGACCCGTCAGCACCCGGGTACGCGGCGAACCGGGCGGCGTTGCTGGACCGGCTGGCCGAGCTGGACGCCGCGCTGGACCAGGCCCGGGCCGGCGGCGGCGAGAAGTACGTGACCCGGCACCACGCCCGCGGCAAGCTGCTCCCCCGGGAGCGGATCGAGCTGCTGGTGGACGCCGAAAGCCCGTTCCTGGAGCTGTCGCCGGTCGCCGCCTACGGCACGGACTTCCCGGTCGGGGCCAGCGTGGTCACCGGCATCGGCGTGGTCGAGGGCGTCGAGTGCCTGATCATCGCCAACGACCCGACGGTCCGCGGCGGCGCGGTCAACCCGTGGTCCCTCGCCAAGACCCGGCGGGCCGGGGAGATCGCGCTGGCCAACCGGCTGCCGATGGTCAATCTGGTCGAGTCAGCCGGGGCGGACCTGCCCACCCAGGCGGAGATCTTCATTCCGGGCGGCCGGGTGTTCCGCGACCTCACCCGGCTCTCCGCGGCGGGCATCCCCACGGTCAGCGTGGTCTTCGGCAACGCCACGGCCGGTGGGGCGTACGTGCCGGGGATGTCAGACCACGTGATCATGATCCGGGACCGGTCGCAGGTCTACCTGGCCGGGCCACCGCTGGTGAAGATGGCGACCGGCGAGGTCACCGACGACGAGTCACTGGGCGGCGCGGCGATGCACGCGGGCACGTCCGGGCTCGCCGACTACCTGGCCGAGGACGAGCGGGACGGCGTCCGACTGGCCCGGCAGTGCGTCCGCCGGCTGAACTGGCGCAAGCAGGGCCCGCCACCGCGCACGGCTGTCCCGCAGCCGCCGAAGTACGACCCGGAGGAGCTGCTCGGCATCGCCAGCGCAGACCTCAAGGTGCCGTTCGACCCGCGCGAGGTGCTGGCCCGGATCCTGGACGGCAGCGACTTCGACGAGTTCAAGCCGGCGTACGGTGACGCGCTGGTCACCGGCTGGGGCGAGCTGCACGGGTATCCGGTGGGCGTCCTGGCCAACGCCCGGGGGGTGTTGTTCAGCGAGGAGGCGCAGAAGGCGGCGCAGTTCATCCAGCTCGCCAACGCCGCAGACACCCCGCTGGTCTTCCTTCAGAACACCACCGGCTACATGGTCGGCACCGAGTACGAGCAGCGCGGAATCATCAAGCACGGCGCCCTGATGATCAACGCGGTGTCCAACTCCACGGTGCCGCACCTGACGGTGAACCTGGGCGCCTCCTACGGGGCCGGCAACTACGGCATGTGCGGCCGGGCGTACGAGCCGAGGTTCCTGTTCACCTGGCCGAACGCGAAGTCTGCGGTGATGGGCCCGGCGCAGCTCGCCGGCGTGCTGTCCATCGTGGCCCGGCAGGCCGCCGCCGCACGCGGGCGCGACTACGACGAGGAGTCCGACGCGGCGATGCGGATGATGGTCGAGCAGCAGATCGAGTCGCAGTCCGGGGCGCTGTTCCTCTCCGGCCGGCTCTACGACGACGGGGTGATCGATCCCCGGGACACCCGGACCGTCCTCGGGCTCTGCCTCTCGGCGATCCACAACGGACCGGTGAAGGGCGCCGACGGCTTCGGTGTCTTCCGGATGTGAGGGGCTCGCTCATGATTCGCAGACTGCTCGTGGCCAACCGGGGTGAGATCGCCCGCCGTGTCTTCGCGACCTGCCGGGCGCTCGGCGTGGAGACGGTCGCCGTGCACTCGGACGCGGACGCCGCCGCGCCGTTCGTCGCCGAGGCCGACCAAGCGGTGAGGCTGCCGGGAAACACGCCGGCCGAGACGTACCTGCGGGTCGAGAAGATCCTGGATGCCGCCCGCCGCAGCGGCGCGGACGCCGTCCATCCGGGCTACGGCTTCCTGGCCGAGAACGCCGAGTTCGCGGCGGCGGTGACCGACGCCGGGCTGACCTGGGTGGGGCCGCCGGCCAAGGTGATCGCCGCGATGGGCGAAAAGCTGGCGGCGAAGGCGCTGCTCGCCGAGGCGGGCGTGCCGATGCTGCCCAGCTGGACCGACACCGACGAGATCAGCGACTTCCCGGTGCTGGTCAAGGCGGCCGCCGGCGGCGGCGGGCGCGGGATGCGGATCGTCCGGGACGCCGGGGAGCTTGCCGAGGCCGTCGCCTCGGCGCGGCGCGAGGCGGCCGCGGCGTTCGGCGACGGCACGGTCTTCATCGAGCGGTACGTCGAGCGCGGCCGGCACGTCGAGGTGCAGATCCTCGGTGACGCCCACGGTCGGGTGGTGTCCATCGGCGACCGGGACTGCTCGATCCAGCGCCGGCACCAGAAGATCGTCGAGGAGGCGCCGGCGGTCGTCCCGGAGCGGGTGCGGACGGCGTTGCACGAGGCGGCGGTCGCCGCCGGTCGCGCGGTCGACTACCTGGGCGCCGGCACGGTGGAGTTCCTGCTCGCCCCGAACGGGGAGTTCTTCTTCCTGGAGATGAACACCCGACTCCAGGTGGAGCATCCGGTCACCGAGCTGTGCACCGGGCTGGACCTGGTCGGGCTGCAACTGCTCGTCGCGGAGGGGGAGCCGCTGCCGGCGACGCTGCCGGGCAGCACCGGGCACGCGATCGAGGTACGCCTCTGCGCCGAGGACGCGGCCGCGAGCTGGCGGCCGGCCACCGGCACCCTGCACCGGTTCACGGTCCCCGGGGTGGCCTCCGAGTTCGGCGCGCTGGCCGCCCCCGGGCTGCGGCTCGACTCGGGCGTGGTGGCCGGTTCGACCGTCGGCGTGCACTACGACTCGATGCTGGCGAAGCTGGTCGCCTGGGGCCGGACCCGGGCCGAGGCGACCCGGCTGCTGGCCACCGCGCTGTCCCGCGCCGAGCTGCACGGGGTGACCACCAACCGGGACCTGCTGGTCCGGGTGCTGCGCAGCCCCGCGTTCGCCGCCGTGGAGATCGACACCGGGTTCCTGGACCGGCACGCGGAGGTCTTCGCCCCGCTGCTCCCCGCCGACCGGCTCCCGCTGGCCACGCTCGCGGCGGCTCTCGCCTCCGCCGCCGGTCGTCGCGCCGATGCTCGGGTGCTGGCCGGGCTGCCGTCGGGCTGGCGCAACGTGCCGGCCGTCCCGCAGGTCACCCGGTTCACCGGTCCCGACGGCGAGATCGAGGTCCGCTACCGGCTGGACCGCACGGGCGGGCTGGCGGAATGGTCCGCCGACCCCGACCCCGACCCCGGCGCCGCCGAGCCCAGCGCCGCCGACCCCGCTGTGGCGCTGATCGAGGCCACCCCGGGCCGGGTGGTGCTCGACGTCGACGGGGTGCGGTGCGCGTACCGCGTACACCGGGTGGGGTCGGCGGTCTTCGTGGACGGCCCGGACGGGCCGGCGAGCCTTGCCGAGCTGCCGCGTTTCCCGCTGCCCACCGCGGAGCTGGCCGCCGGGTCGCTGCTCGCGCCGCTGCCCGGCGCGGTGACCCGGGTGCACGTGCAGGTCGGCCAGCGGGTCACGGCCGGCGATCCGCTGCTCACGCTGGAAGCGATGAAGCTGGAACATCCCGTGCTCGCCCCGACCGACGGCGTCGTCGCCGAACTGCCGGTGCCGGCCGGCGGTCAGGTCCGCACCGGCGCGGTGCTGGCCGTGGTCAATCCCGAGGAGGACCCCTGATGACCTTCGACCTCACCCCCGAGCAGGACCAGCTGCGCGACGCCGTGCGGGCACTTGGCCGCCGCTATGGTCATTCCTATTTCGTAGCGAAAGCGAAATCGGGGGAACACACCACCGAGCTGTGGGCCGAGGCCGGCCAGCTCGGCTACCTGGGGGTCAACATCCCCACCGAGTACGGCGGCGGGGGCGGCGGCATCACCGAGCTGGCCATCGTCTGCGAGGAGCTGGCGGCGGCCGGCTGCCCGCTGCTGCTGCTGGTCGTCTCCCCCGCCATCGCGGCCACCGTCATCAACCGGCACGGCACCGAGGAGCAGCGCAAGCGGCACCTGCCGGGCCTCGCCGACGGCTCCCAGAAGATCGTTTTCGCGATCACCGAGCCGGAGGCCGGCTCCAACTTCCACCGGCTGGGCACGGTGGCCCGCCGCGACGGTGACGGCTGGCTGATCTCCGGCCGCAAGTGCTACATCTCCGGGGTCGACGAGGCCGGCCATGTGCTGGTCGTGGCCCGCACCGAGGATTCGTCCACCGGAAAGCTCAAGCCGGCGCTGTTCCTCGTGCCGACCGACGCGGCCGGTCTGACCCGGTCCAAGCTGGACATGGAGATCCTGTCCCCGGAGAACCAGTTCCTGCTCTACCTGGACGACGTGCGGGTGCCCGCCGACGCGCTGGTCGGCGAGTCGCTGGACGCCGGGCTGCCGGCCCTCTTCGCCGGGCTCAACCCGGAGCGGATCACCGTCGCCGCGATGGGCGCCGGCAC
Source organism: Micromonospora sp. NPDC005206 (assembly GCF_040608175.1). Taxonomy (NCBI): domain Bacteria; kingdom Bacillati; phylum Actinomycetota; class Actinomycetes; order Micromonosporales; family Micromonosporaceae; genus Micromonospora; species Micromonospora sp. NPDC005206. The sequence goes on along the minus strand of NZ_JBEXHU010000004.1, from coordinate 97,481 downwards.
CGGCCGGTACGCCATCGAGCGGGCCAGTGACTACACCGCCACCCGCAAGGTCTGGGGCGGCCGCAGCATCGGCTCACACCAGGGAGTGTCGCACCCGCTCGCGCACGCGGCGGTGCAGGTCGAGCTGGCCCGCTTGATGATCCAGAAGGCGGCCATCCTGTACGACGCCGGCCGCGACCTGGAGGCCGGGGTGGCCGGCAACATGGCCAAGTACGCAGCCGGGGAGGCCGCCGCGCTCGCCGTGGACACCGCCGTCCAGGTGCTCGGCGGCGCCGGCATGACCACCGAGTACGGGGTGGCCACCCTGCTCGGAGCGGTCCGGGCCGGCCGGATCGCCCCGGTCAGCCGGGAAATGATCCTCAACTTCGTGGCCCAGCACGTCCTCGGTCAGGAGAAGTCGTACTGACCGGCCCACTTCGCGGTTACGCGCCTTGGGAGCCCGGCCGTTCCCGGTAGTGGAGTACGGCCACGGCCACTGCGAAGAGCAGCGCGGGCACCAGCACCAATGTCAGCCCCTGCGCAGGGGTGAGCGCATCGAGGACGCCATCGTGGGTTCCACGCTCGAGAAACGTCCCCGTGGTCCCAAGCCCCAGTCGGGTGAGCAGCAGCGTGACGCCCACCGGGACAACCAGCGCGAGGAGGCGCCGTCGCAGCACCGCCGGCGTGGACAGGATGACGAGGGCGAAGAGCAGGTATCCCACACTCAGCAGAATCGCTTCGATCTGGCCGACGCCGACGGTGAATATCCAGGAGGTTCGAACGGGTTCCGTCCAGCGGTCGGCAAATGCAACGGTGGCGATGCTCGGGGCACCGACGCTGACCAGCGTCGCCGCAGCCAGCAGGCCAAGCCGCCAGCGTGCGATGCCAGCTGTGCCGGAGCCGGGAGCGCGGACGACAAGCGCCACGGGGACCATCCCGGCCAGCACCGCCGGCCAGAGATTGAACACCGTGGAATATTGCCCATACTCCCCGGCGACCCGCACCACCTCGAACGCCGCAGCGCATACGGCGGTCGCGGCTGCTGTCCGGCTCCACCGCAATGCTGCCAACATCGCCACGACGAGCCACACCCCGGAGCCGAGCCACGACGGCCAGGAGACGACCTCCTGACCGAGCCCAAACGGATGGCCGTCCGCGAGCAGGGCGAGGTGCAACACCGGAAGGCGCGCGGCGCGCGCGAACAGCACCAGCGAGGCGATCAGACCCAGTACCGCTGCGGCTTCCCGCCAGGCATCGACCGAGAGTCGGGCATCCAGTTGGCGGACGTGCGCACGGAACGCCCCGCCGAGCAGGGCGAGCACGTCGCGCGCCGCGGGCCTTCGCTGGTCGGGCGCCGCGTCGTCCAGCAGCACCCCGAGCATCTCGTCCTCGTACTGTTGGCGGTACTCACGGGGATAGCAGGCCAACAGCCACCGGTAGACCTGGTCCAATCTCACGCCGCGCCGCCTTCGAAGATGAGGCCGGCACGGCGAAGTCGCACGTTCGCCGCCTCGGCGTTGCTCCGCAGGCGCGCCGACTCCTCGGCCAAGCGTCGCGCGCCGGGCGCGGTGAGTCGGTAGTACCGGCGCAACCTGGACTGCACCTGCTCCTCGCGATCAATGTCGATGAGGCCCTCGGTTCGCAGCCGATCCAGGGCCGCATAGAGGGTGCCGGCGCGCAGGTCAACGCGCCCGTCGGAGATCCGGCGGACCTCATCGAGGACTGCGTACCCGTGCCGTGGGGCCTCGACGAGCGCGGTAAGGATCAGATAGGTCGACTCTTGCATGGAAGCACTCGCCATGATCACAGCATATACCGGTCGACTGTATATACGACAGGCAGTTGGGCGTGTCCGTGCGGATCGCGGGTGACAGTCAGGCTGGGGTGCGACAGGCGGCGTCGATCCGGTGCACCGGTCGGACCCGGCGGCCCAGCCCTTCCAGCAGCGAGTCCTCGACGTGGAAGTCGTGAACCCGCAGCCGGTGCCGGGGCAGCTCCTCCTCGCTCGGGCAGAGCACCTGCGCGCGGACCAGGTCGACCGGCACGTACCGCACGCCGCCTCGTTCCTGCAGGATCACCATGTTGACGTCGTCGGTGGTCACCACGTGCCCCCGTACGTCCTCGGTGGGCCCGTTCTCCACGCCCACCGTGGTGACGGTCAGCGGCAGCACGGGCGTGCTGATCACCGGCAGCGCGGCCCAGACCAGCATGGCCAGCACCGCCACCTCGGTCACCGACGCCAGCGGCCGGATCACCACGCCGGGCAGCGGCCAGGCGATGAAGAGGGCCAGCACCGGCGGCACCACGATGAGCGCCAGCACCAGCAGCTCGCCCTGCTGTGCGGCGTCGCGCAGCGTGGGCAGCACCAGCCAGCCGTACCCGGCGAGCAGCGCGACGACCAGCAGCAGCCGTGGCACGACCCGCTCGTGCAGCCGCCCGGGGCGGAGCTGGAAGGCGGCCACGAACGCAGGCAGGAGCAGCGGCAGATAGAGCAGCGGCCAGGTGAGAAGGGCGAGCAGGAAGCTGGCCAGCACGAGCCAGGCCGGAGTGAGATCGGCCCAGCGGGCGAACAGCGGGCGGCGGCGGGTGCCCGGCGGCAACCGGTCCACACTGACGGCGAGCACCGCGCCGAGCGCGAAGACGGCGACCAGCCCGGTGGAGAGCAGTCGGGCCGCGGTGGTCAGGAATCCGGCGAGCAGGTTGACCGGCCCGACGTTGGCCACCAGCAGCAGCGTGGTCTGGAGTTCGCCGCCCGCCTCCACGCCGAGCCGGAGCACCGAGAAGATCGCCGGTACGCCCACCACCGCGGTCCAGAACGACTGGCTGGCCCGGGCTCGCCGCTCGGCCGGATCCCACCGCACCCGCCCGGGCTCGACGTTGGCGACGACCGGTTCGGCGGGTTCGGCGACCGGTACGCCCGCCGGCCAGCCGGGACCGTCCACCTCGACGCCGGGCGGACCGTCGGCAACGGGCGTCACGGCGGTGCCGGTGGGCGCGGACGCCCGGGGTGGCGGTACCGGGTCATCCGCGCCCGCTCCGCTGGTCGCGGTCGGCGCCGTGCTCACCGCCGGGGCGCCTTGTCGTCGAAGTCGACCAGCTTCGGCACGTCCAGCGGTTGTGGCTGCCGCTTCTCGGCCCGGAGCCACGGGCCGAGCGTCCGGTTGTACGCGGTCTGCCACGGGCTCGCCTGCTCGTCCCGGCCCTGCTGGTAGCTCTTCTGAAGGAAGAACGCGACCAGGTCGCGCAGGGCGGGGTCGCCGATCGGGACGCCGATGCCCAGCAGCTCGCTGGTGCCGAACGGCATGTCCACGATCTCGAACTCCTTGGGGAAGCTGGCCAGGAAACCGGCGAGGATCGCCTCGTCGGAGCTGACCGCGTCGTACCGGCCCTTCCGGATGCCGTCGACGCAGTCACCGACGTCCTTCACCACGAACGTCTTGACCTGGTGCTTCTCCAGCTCGGCCTCGGTGGTGGAGCCGCCGCTGGTGCAGATCTTGTAGGCCGGGTCGCGGAGGTCCTCAATGGTGCGGATCCGGTCCTTGAGCCGGGTCGGCACCATGACCTCCTGAGTGGTGACGAAGTACGGCCCGGCGAAGCTGACCAGCTTCTTGCGGTCCTCCGTCATGGAGACTGGCCGTAGATGTGCGTCTCACGCAGCTTCTCCTGCACGGACGGCAGGTCCGGCTGCTGCCGGCTGTCGCAGCCGGCGGCGGCGGCCAGGGTGAGGGTCAGGGCGACCGCCAGTGTCGTCGCGACCGAGCGGAGCCGGGACTGGGCAGTACGTGTGTTCATGGGCGACCTCGCTGACGGAACCGGCCTGCGGGACACCGAGAGTAGCGATTTCGGTCCACTCCGTGTGCGCGCCGATCGGTCTGGTCGGTGGGGCCGGCTGGTGGCGTCGACCGGCACGTCGGACGGCTCTGTGGTTGACAGCAGGCCCTGTGACGACATGCTGGAGGGGTGAGTCGATTGTCCAGGTCCGACGCGCGGACGGTAGCGGTGGTCGCGGCGCTGGGAGCCCTTGCGGTGCTGGTCACGCTGGTCGTCTGGCGCCGCCAGGATCTTCTCGGCGTGGCCCTCGCGTTGCTCTGCGTCCTGCTGACCATGGTGGCCGGGGTGTCCGTGTCCGCCGCTCGGCAGGGCGACGACCCGGAGCCGGTGGACCGTCCGTTCGCCGCCGGGCCGCCGGAGTTGAGGCCGTACGGGATCGACGCGGACACGCTCGAAGCTCTGGACAGCCGGGACGCGTTGCGTGCGGTGCGTGACCGGCGGCGCGGGTTGGGCGGGCTCAGCGACCGGTGAGTGTGGGCGCGGTGAGCGCGTCGACGCCCCGCCCGGCCAGGCACCGGTAGGTCCGGTCGACGCTGCCGTCCACCGGCGGGAGCACCTCCAGGTGCCAGCCGACCGGGTCGCTGATCGCCGTGGTCAGTCGGAAGGTGGTCGTGCTGCACACCTGGCGCACCGGCTCGGCCGTGACCACGTCGTCGTATTCGGCGCCGACCAGGGACACCGGCAGGACGCCCTCGGCGTACGTCTCCCAGGTGTGCCGTCCGGTGCAGGGGACGCGGGCCGCCTCGGCGCGGGTGCCGCGGATCCGCACCGGGCCGAAGCACTCCAGCTCGGGCAGGCAGTGGGCGCCCTCGGGCAGAGCGGTCGGCGCGCCGGTGCCGGTCGTGCAGCCGGGCAGCGGCCCGGTCGCTGGCGCGGCGACCCGGCTGACCGAGGGGGACGGCTCGGGCGGTGGGCCGCTGCCGGCCATCCAGGCGCCGGCGCTGGCCGAGGCGGCGAGCGCGAGCGCCCCGGCACCGCCGAGGAACCAGCGCCGCCAGCGCCGACCGGCGGGGACCGTCGGGTGGACGTCCTCAACCGGGGGGCGCGGCGCCGGCTGGCCGGCGGCGTAGCCCGTTCCGCCGCTGACCGGGGCACCGCTGACCGGCGTGGACGGCGGGCCGAGCGGCAGGCTGGCGAGCAGCTCGTGCAGTTCGAGAGCGGAGGGCCGATCGGCGGGGTCGTTGGCCATGCCGGCGCGGAGTACGTCGATCAGCTCGTCCGGCACGCCGGGCAGGCGGGGAAGCGGCTGGTTGAACATCTCCAGCACGGTGACGAGGCTGGGGTTTCGCTCGGACTGCCAGCGTGGCGGCCGACCGTGCATCACCGCGTAGAGGGTGGCGCAGAGCGCGTACACGTCGACGGCCGGCGACGGTGGGCTGTGGTTGAACATCTCCGGCGGCGCGTACGCCGGGGTGAGCACCTCCAGGGTGACCGAGGCGTCGCGGTGCTCCGCGAGCACGGCCAGCCCGAAGTCGGCGAGCACCGCCGAGTTGAAGCCCGAGTAGAGGATGTTGGCCGGCTTGACGTCGCGGTGCAGCACCCCGGCCGCGTGCGAGTGGGCCAGCGCGTCAGCGATCTTCAGGCCGAGGTCGCGGGCCTCGACCGGGCCGAGCGGCGAGGTGCGCATCCGTTCGGCGTACGAGCCGTCGCAGAGTTCCATGATCAGGTAGGGGTGTTGGTCGACGGTGACCCCGACGTCGAAGAGGTCGACCACGTGCGGGTGTGACGACATCCGCCCCGCCGCCCGCGCCTCGCGCAGGAAGCGGGCCTGGTCACGCTCGCTGTCCAGCGTGCGGTTCTCCACCTTGACGGCGACCTCGCGGCCCACCGAGATCTGGGTGGCCTGGTAGACGGTCGCGTAACCACCCCGGGCAAAGACCCGCAAGTCGGTCAGACCGGGCACATTCGGCACCGGCAAGCCGCCGGTCGGGGTGTCGGTCACTGCTCGAAAATACCCAACCCTGCCGGTGGCTCAACGCACCGCGTCCGCCGGAGCGGCACCGGCCGCGCCGGGCCCCTCTCCGACATCGCCGGCCACGTCGGTGCCATCAGCCGTCGCAGCGGTGCGTTCCTCCGTCGCGCCAGCGCCGGCCGGCGCACTCCTACGGGCGTCCAGGCGCAGGCCGACGGCGGTGGCCAGCGCGCCAAGGCCCTCCCAGGCAGCCACCCCGAAGAACCGGTCCGGAGCGATCTCGGCCAGCACCGCGATGCTGAACACGGTGAACGTGACCAGCCGGAAGACCACCGTGAACCGGTAGAACGCCCGCCACTCGGTCACCGTGGCGAGCAGGTAGTAGACGCCCATGTTGAACGACGCCATCGAGGACGCCAGCAGGAAGGTGCCGGTGTGGTCACCGACGGCACGGCTGGCCGGCACGTCGAACCCGAGCATGCGCAGCAGCGCCTCCGGCCAGAGCAGCCCGAGCGCACCCATCAGCAGCGCCAGCACACCGAAGACCGCGATGGTCCAGCCCGCGACGGAACGCGGCAGCTTCATGGAGAGCCTCCCCAGGCACGGCGACGGTCACCACTGTGGACCCCGCACGGTGTTGACACGCTAGCCGCTCACCCCGACCACCACATCCCCGAAACCGTCAATAACCCACCCCCACCACGCCAGCCCCCCGATCGGCGCGGGCCGCGGGGAGAGCGCCGGGTCAGGGGGTGGCGGTGAGGCGGGCGCGCAGGGCATCCGCCTCGGCGCGTTCGCTGCGCTGCTCGGTGGCGTACGCCAGGCGCACCGCCTCGTCCGCACAGGACAGGGCCTCAGCCGGGCGACCGCAGGCGGCCAGCGCCTCGGCCAGCACGCTGGCCGCGATCACCTGGCTGCGTACGTCCTCGGCCGGTGCGGTGACCGCCCGCCGTGCCCAGTCCAGCGCCTGGTCCCGCTGACCGTGGGCGAGCAGCGCCGACGCGTACCGGGCCATCGTCTGGCGGCGGGAGAAGAGCAGCGATGGCGCGTTCGCGGCGGCGGTGGCCACCGGGGCGAGCAGCCCGACCGCGGTCGCCGAGTCGCCAGCCGCCAGCCGGGCGGTCGCCAGCAGCACCCGGGGCGCGACCTGCGCCGGGGCCTGCGGGTTGTGCGGCTCCACAGCGGTCAGCACCGCGCGGGCGGACTGCTCGGCGGTCTCGCAGTCACCCATGTCCAGCGCCACGAAGCCCCGCAGCGTGCCGGCCATCCCGGTGAGCAGCGGGTGCGAGGTCCGGTCGGCGTACGCCAGGGCGTCGGTGAGCAGGTCGGCCGCGTGTTCCGGCTCCCCCAGCCCGCGCGCCACCACGGCCCGGACCACCAGCGCGAACCCGCGCCCCCAGTCGTCGGAGGCAGCGGCGAACTCCCGGTAGGCGCGCCGGGCCTCCCGGTCCGCCTCGGCCAGGTCGCCCAGCTCGGCGGTGGCGAACGCTGCCACCGCCCGCAGGGTGCCCACCGCCCACGCCTCACCGACCCGCTCGCCGAAGGGCAGGAAGACCCGCGCCAGCCGGCCCGCCTCGCGCAGCCGGCCCGCCAGCAGCCGGGCGAACGCCGTCGTGCCCCGCAGCCAGGCCCGCCCGTACGGATCCTTCAACTCGGCGAAGAGCCGTGCGGCCCGGCCGAGCACCGCGTCGGTGCCGGCGAAGTCGCCCCGGGTGGTGGTCACCCAGGCCAGGTTTTGCAACGACCAGGCCTGCCCGCGCCGGTCCTGTGCGCCGAGGCTCACCTGGTAGGCGGCGGCCAACCGGCTGCTCGCCTGGCTCAGCCGCCCGGTCACGAAGTCGGCCATGCCGAGCCGCCGCATCGCCGAGGCGCGCAGGGTGGGCAGGCCGCCGTCCGTGGCCACCTGCAACGCCTCCTGCCAGGCGGCCACCGCCCGGCCCTGGTCGCCGAGGGTCTGCTGGGCCTGCCCGGCGAGCAGCAGGGCGCTGGCCCGAACGGCTTCGTCCCCCGCGTTCGCGGCGATCTTCTCGGCGTAGGCGAGCGCGTCGACGACCCGGCCGATCTGAAGCAGCGCCCGAGCGTGCACCACCCGGTCCGCCGCCGGCACCCCGTCGCGGGCCAGTTCGGTGGCGCGCTCGGCGTACTCCACGGCCAGCGCCGGCTCGCCGGCCGACAACGACCGGCGGGCGGCCCGGCCCAGCGCGGCGACCCCGAGCGGGGCCACGGCGCGGGCCGGCGCGTCCGGGCGCAGCTTCACCGCGTCCGCGAGCCTGGCGGCCCGCTCCACATGGGTGGCCACGAAGTCGTCCCGGGCCTCGTCGGTGAACCCGCCCGGCGTGCCGACGGCGACCTCGTCCCGCGGCGCCGCCCAGCGGGCCAGCGCGGCGTGCCGCTCGGCCAGCTCCGCCTTGCTCACCCCGGCGTACGCGGCTTCCCGCATCAGCGGAGTGGCGAACGCGTAGCCGAGGCGGGTGCGGTGCAGCATCCGGCGTTGCAGCAGCTCATCGACGGCCCGGTCGAGTTCCACCGCGGCCACGGCCGAGGGCCGGCCATCGCGGCCGCCGTGCTGCTCACGCAGCGCCTCCAACGCACCGGTGGGCACCGCGTCACCGATGACCGCGGCGTCGCGCAGCACCGAGCGGGCGTCCGGTGGCAGCGCGTCGATCCGGGCGGCGAGCACTGCGGCGAGGTCCCGGGAGAGCAGCCGGCTGCCCAGCGAGCCGGGCACCAGCCGCCAGCCGGCCGTCGAGCCCTGGTCCCGCTCGCCGGACCCGGCGCGGACACCGCGGGCTGGCTCCACCGTGGTCAGCGCCCCGCGCTCGATCAGCAGGGTGACCAGCTCGGCCAGGTAGAACGGGTTGCCCTGGGCGGTGGCGAGCAGCCGGTCCGTGTCGGCCGGCGGCAGCTTGCCACCACCGAGGTAGCTGGTGAGCAGCCGGGCCGCGTCGGCACCGCGCAGCGGCGGCAGGGAGTGCACCTCGGCGTCCGCGACCCGGGTCAGCGCGCCGGCGGTACGGACCAGCTCGGGGCGGCCGAGCAGCAGCACCAGCACCGGGCCGGTGAGCCGGGACAGGGTCAGCCCGAGGGCGCGGATCGTCTCGGCGGTGGCGTCGTGCAGGTCGTCCACCACGATCACCAGCGGCGCCTCGGCGGCGAGCCCGCTGAGCAGGTCGGCGACCGCGTTCGGCACCGCCTCGGCGTCGGCCGCTGGCGCGCCCGCGCCCCACTCGCCGTTGTCGGTGCCGCCGTGCGCGGGAAGTTCGGCGTAGCCAAGCAACGCGAGCAGCTGGTCGGTGGCGATCGGTGCGGTCTCTCCACCGGCGCGGGCGAGCCGCTGGCTGAGCCGGCGAAACCGTTCCTCGACCGCCGGCCGGGTCAGCGCGGTGGCCGCGTCACTGGGCAAACCGACCGCGGCGCGGACCAGATCGGCCAGCGGCGCGAGCCGGCGCCGCTCACCGAAGGCGGCGCAGCGCACCGAGAGCACCCGGGCGCCGGTGTGCGCGGCGTACCGGCCGGCGCCGACGTCGTATCCGGCGGCGAGCCGTTCCACCTCGGCGGCGAAGCGGGACTTGCCGATGCCCGCCTCGGCGGTCATCAGCAGCACCCGCGGGTCACCCTGGTCGATCACCTCGGCGAGCCGGCCGGCGACCCGACCGATCTCGGTCTCCCGACCCACGTAGGGCGCCTCGTCGCCGAGCCCCGACCGGGTGCCCGGCGCGTCCAGCAGACCCAGCAGCTCGTACGCCTCGACCGGTTCGCGCTTGCCCTTGAGCCGCAGCGGGCGCAGCGCCCGCCACGAGGCCACGTGCCGGGTGGCGGCGGAGGTCCGCCCGCCGGCGTAGACCGCGCCGACCGCCGCGGCGTCAGCCAGCCGGGCGGCGGTGTTCACCGTGTCCCCGATGACCGTGTACTCGATGGCGGCCTGGATGCCCGCGATGACGTCGCCGGTGTTCAGCCCGACCCGCAGCCCGAGCGGCGCGCCGCCGCCCCGCTCGTCGTCGAGCACCCGGCGGACAGCCCGCTGCATCGAAAGGGCGGCCCGGACGGCACGTTCCGCGTCGTCCTCGTGCGCCACCGGAGCACCGAAGACAGCCATGATCCCGTCACCGGTCAGCTTGTCGACGTGCCCGCCGAAGGTCTTCACCGCGCCGGCGAGGGCGGCGAGCACCCGGTCGGTGACCGCCCCGACGCGTTCCGGGTCGAGGTCCTCCGACCAGGAGGTGAATTCGGAGAGGTCGCCGAAGAGCACGGTGACCACCCGGCGCTCGGCCGCCGGCAACGTCGCGGCGGCCGGCAGCGCCGCCCCGCAGTTGTGGCAGAACCGCGCGCCGGGGACGGCGACGGTTCCGCACACGGGGCAGGTCACGTCTGCTCCAACCCACTGACCCGGGGCTCGGATTCCCCGGTGCCGACCCCCAGGTACTCAAGCTGGGCGCGGACCGACCACTCGGCGGCCCACCAGAGGGAGCGGTCCACGTCCGCGTAGACCGCGGCGACCACCTCAGCGGGGGTGTGGGCGCCCGCGGCGACGGCCGCCCGGACCTGGTCGAGACGGGCCCGGCGGTGGGCGAGGTAGAACTCGGCGGCGGCGGCGCAGTCGGCCAGCGCCGGGCCGTGCCCGGGCAGCGCCGGGACCCCGCGGTACGCGGAGAGCAGCTCCATGCTGGTCAGGTAGTCGCCGAGGTGCCCGTCGGGGTGCGCCACCACGGTGGTGCCCCGGCCGAGGATGGTGTCACCGGTGAGCACCACCCGCTCGTCGCCGCACTCGACCAGGAAGCAGACCGAGTCGCCGGTGTGCCCCGGGGTGTCCAGCAGGCGAATCTCCAGGCCGAAGCCGTCCAGGTGCTCGCCCGAATCGGTCAACGGCTCACCGCCGATGGTGTGCGCCGCGTCGACGGCGAGGACGTGCACGCCGCCGAGGAGCTCACTCAGGCGGGCGGAACCCTCGGTGTGGTCGGGATGGCCGTGGGTGATCAGGATCAGCCCGATCGGGCCGTGTTCGGCGATCCGGGCCAGGTGCCCCTCGTCCGCCGGCCCCGGGTCGACCACGACGCCGTACTCCGCCGTCGGGGCGCGCAGCACCCAGGTGTTGGTGCCGTCGAGGGTCATCGGACCCGGGTTCGGCGCACACAGCAGCGTCACCCAGCTCGGCAGCTCGTCGGCGAGCGCCGCCGCCGGCGCCGTCACGTGCCCGCTCATGGCTGCGATCGTACGGCCCCGCGCGCCACACCCCGCGATCTTGCACTTGCGGTCCCTGATTCGTCCCCGTTCGGGGCTTTCATCGGCCAGGAAGCGCACGACCGCGGGGCCGGCGACGCGTCAGGCGACCTCGAGGATCAGCTCGACCTCCACCGGCGCGTCCAAGGGAAGCTCGGCCACCCCGACGGCGCTGCGGGCGTGGCGGCCGGCCTCACCGAAGACGGTGCCCAGCAGATCGGAGGCGCCGTTGATCACCGCGGGCTGGCCGGTGAAGCCGGGCGCGGAGGCCACGAACCCGGTCAGCTTGACCACCTTGACCACGTTCTCCAGACCGACCAGCGAGTCGACCGCCGCCAGCGCGTTGAGCGCGCACCGCTGGGCCAGATCCTTCGCCTGCTCGCCGGAGATACCGGCGCCGACCTTGCCGGTGGCCAGCAGCTTGCCCTCGGCCATCGGCAGCTGCCCGGAGACGTACACGTGCTGGCCGGACTGCACGGCCGGTACGTAGCTGGCCACCGGCGGCACCACCTCGGGCAGTTCGAGACCCAGCTCGGCGAGCTTCGCGTGCGGACCGTTGCTCATGCCTTGGGCCGCTTCAGGTACGCGACCAGCTGGTCCGGGTTCGGCCCGGGGACCACGGCGACGAGTTCCCACCCGTCCTCGCCCCAGTTGTCGAGGATCTGCTTGGTCGCATGGACCAGCAGCGGGACCGTGGAGTATTCCCACTTCTGCATCGCTGGAGGGCTCCCTCTCGGTGCGGACGTATTCGAGGCACAGCCTACGGTCCGCTGGCGGGGCGAGGTGCGGGACGCTGCTCCGGCGCGGCCGGCAGCTCACCGCAGGGCCCCTCGTGCTCGTACCCCTGGGGGCAGCGGGAGCGGTCGGGCAGCAGCAGGTCGCAGAAGACCCGATGCCGGTTGTTCTGGCCGTCGGCGTTGGAAACGGTGGTCTCACCGGCGTCCAGCTCCGGCAGGAAACCCAGGGACACCGCGACCCGACCGGCCAGCGCGGTCGCCGCCGCCAGGTCGGGCACCCGGATCGGCAGGTGGATGACGAAGCCCGGCTCCTCGTCGTCCCGGCCCCGCTCGGCGGGGCGACCCGACGCGAGGACCACCTCCGTCGGCTCCGGCACCCGGCGGTACGACCGCTCGTTGACCGGCAGGCTGCCGACCGGCCCGTCAGCTTCGCCCCGGGACCCGGACCGGCGCAGCCGGTCGTTGGTTGGGAACTGGGTGCGAGGGATGTTGTCCACGTCGCGCATGCACTGCCTCCGGTCGTACCTGTCGGATCACGCCTCCGATCGGACCATCCATCCGTCCCGGCCCCCGCACCCGGGATCGAAGGTAAGGTCCGTGGCCGCAGTCCCGCCAACAGGACGCGCACGGCCGGTAACCCCTAGTCACATATGCGACACATCGCAGGTGGGAGGCCCTACGGGGCACCGCGTCGGAGATCCCGTCGGCCGGATCCGTCGCCCGCCCGGCCCGGCAGGGGCGACACCGGTTCGATGATTGACCGCTACCCTTCCGGTCGGACGGTCGCGCAGCGCCGGCCACCCGCTCGATCACGCTCGGCGCCAGGGGTGGCGGCGGGCGCCCGCACCCCCCGGGGGAAAGACATGACCCAACCGCCCAGCGGCGACCAGGCCGGGCCGCCCGCACTCCCGCAGGCCCACCGGGATCCCGCCGGTCCGGCTGTTCCCGACCAGCCGGCCCCCGCGGCGCAGCCCGGGCCGCTCGCCCTGCCTGCCCCGCCCGAGGGTCCCGGCGGCTCGGCACCGGCATCGGGTGCCCAGGACCCGTCGGCGATCCCGTCACCCCCGCCCGGCTACCCCCCGTACCAGGGCGCCGCCGAACCCAAGAAGAAGCGCGGCCTGCTGATCGCGGCGATCGCGCTCGTCGTGATCATGGTGCTCTGCGTGGGCGGCGGCGTGGTGGCGTTCCTGACCCTGCGCAACGCCGAGACCGGCGAGGGCGCCAAGGAACCCGCGGTCGCCGTCGACGAGTTTCTCACCGCGGTCTACAAGGACCGCGACGCGACCAAGGCGGCCAGCCGCGTCTGCGCGGCCGCCCGGGACGACGAGAAGATCGCCGCGAAGGTCGCAGAGGTGCAGAAGTACGCCGCCGAGTACAAGAACCCCCGCTTCCGGTGGACCAGCCCGAAGGTGGACAACCAGACCGGGGCACGGGCGACCGTCTCCACCCGGGTCACCATGACCACCTCCGACGAGAAGGTGGCCGACCAGGACCTGCGCTTCACGGTGGTGCAGAAGTCGGGTTGGTGGGTCTGCGAGGTCGCGTGACCGGCAGGCCTGGATAGGCTCGACGGGTGCGTGCAGCTGAGCGGCCGACCGACCCGGCCGGTACCGGATGGTCGGCCCGTCTCCACGTGGTGACCGGCAAGGGCGGCACCGGCAAGACCAGCGTGGCGGCGGCGCTGGCCCTGGCGCTGGCCGCCGGCGGCCGGCGCACCCTGCTGGTGGAGGTCGAGGGGCGGCAGGGCATCGCCCAGCTCTTCGGCATCGACCCGCTGCCGTACGAGGAGCGGCACCTCGCTGACGCCCCGGGCGGCGGTGAGGTGCGCGCGCTGGCCGTGGACGCCGAGGAGGCGTTGCTCGAATACCTCGACATGTTCTACAAGTTGGGTGCCGCCGGCCGGGCGCTGCGCAAGCTCGGCGCCATCGACTTCGCCACCACCATCGCCCCGGGCCTGCGTGACGTGCTGCTCACCGGTAAGGCGAAGGAGGCCACCACCCGCACGTCCGGGCAGCGGCGCGTGTACGACGCGGTGGTGCTGGACGGCCCGCCGACCGGGCGGATCGGCCGGTTCCTCAACGTCACGGCCGAGACGGCCCGGCTGGCCAAGGTGGGCCCGATCAAGACTCAGAGCGAGGGGGTCGCGGCACTGCTGCGGTCCCCGATAACCGCGGTGCACGTGGTCACGCTGCTGGAGGAGATGCCGGTGCAGGAGACGGTGGACGCCATCGCCGACCTGACCTCGCTCGGCTTCGGGATCGGGCGGGTGATCGTCAACGGCACGCGGCCACCGGTGCCCTCCGGTCGGGCGGTCACCGCGACCGAGCTGAAGCGTGGGCTGGTCGCCGCCGGGCTGCCGGCCGACCGGGAAACCGTCGCCGGCCTGCACGACGAGGCGCGTGACCAGCTCATCCGGCGCGAGTTGGAGGATTCACTGCGGGCCGAGCTGGTGGAGCTGGGGCTGCCGATGACCGAGCTGCCGTTGCTGGCCGACGGGGTGGACCGGGCGGGGCTCGCGACGCTGGCTCAGGCCCTCCTCCGGGCGGATTGACTCACACCTGAGGTCGGCACGGGCGCACGGACCCACCCGGCCCGATACGCTCGATTGGTGCCTTCCGAAGACGCGGCGCCGCAGCTGGACGTCGACAAGATCCTCGCCGACCCGGGCGTGCGGATCGTCGTGTGTTGCGGTGCCGGCGGGGTGGGAAAGACGACCACGGCCGCCGCGCTGGCGCTGCGGGCCGCCGAGCACCACGGCCGCCGCACGGTGGTGCTCACCATCGACCCGGCCCGCCGGTTGGCCCAGTCGCTGGGCCTGACCGAGCTGGACAACACGCCCCGGCAGGTCAAGGGGATCGACGTCGAGGCCAGCGGCGGCGAGCTGCACGCCATGATGCTGGACATGAAACGCACCTTCGACGACGTGGTGCTGCAGCACACCGATCCGGCGAAGGCGGCGGAGATCTTCGCCAACCCCTTCTACCAGGCGATGAGCTCGACCTTCGCCGGCACGCAGGAATACATGGCGATGGAGAAGCTCGGCCAGTTGCACGCCCGGGGCGAGTGGGACCTGATCGTCGTGGACACCCCGCCGTCCCGCTCGGCGCTCGACTTCCTGGACGCGCCGGCCCGGCTCTCCCGCTTCCTCGACGGCCGCATGCTGCGACTGCTGCTGGCACCGGCCCGCAGCGGTGGGCGGAGCATGTTCAGCCTGGTCACCGCCTCGTTCGGGATGTTCTCGAAGGTGGTGCAGAAGGTGCTCGGCGCGCAGCTGCTCACCGACCTGTCCGGCTTCGTGGCCGGGCTGGATTCGATGTTCGGCGGTTTCCGGCAGCGGGCCGAGCAGACGTACCGCATCCTCCAGGCACGGGAGACGGCCTTCGTGCTGGTCGCGGCGCCGGAGCCGGACGCTGTCCGGGAGGCCGCCTACTTCGCCGGCCGACTGCGGGAGGAGAACATGCCGCTGGCCGGTCTGGTGCTCAACCGGGTGCACCGGCCTGCGGTTCCGGAGCTGGACGCCGAGCGGAGCCGGGCCGCCGCGGAGCGGCTGGCCGAGCTGGGTGGGCACGAGGCCACCGCCGACGTGCTGCGGGCGCACGCCGCGCTGGCCCGCCAAGCGGTACGCGAGCAGCAGGTGGCCGCGCGGTTCACCGAGGCGTTCCCGGCGGTGCCCGCGGTGTCGGTGACGGCGCAACCCGCCGACGTGCACGACGTCGACGGGCTGCGGACGATCGGCGCGGCGATCAGCCGGCCGTGACCGGCGTCAGGTGGCCGCGCTGACGAGAATCTTGTCCTTGCCGGCCTTGTCCTTGCTGTTCTTCTTCATCGCGGCCTCGAACATCTTGCGCCAGCTCGTCACCTGCGGGTGACGACGCAGCAGCGCTCGGCGTTCGCGTTCGGTCATGCCACCCCACACACCGAACTCGATCCGGTTGTCCAGCGCGTCGGCCAGGCACTCGTACCGAACTGGGCAGCTCCGGCAGATCCGCTTCGCCACGTTCTGTTCGGCGCCCTGTACGAACAACGCGTCCGGGTCCCCGTTCTGACACGCCGCCAGCGACGGCCAGTCAGTGATCATGCCCATGTGTACACGTCCCCCCTTGCAGTACCTACCGACCTCGTTGCACGTCAGCCGGCAATTCCCCCCGATCGCCCGGCTCGCCTTCCCCAAGGCGGCGCGAACGACATGTGGCGCTGTCGCCGCCCCCCATCATGCTCTGTAGTCGACTGATTACGCAACGTTGTCGGCGAAATCCATCATTCCGGACACTCCCGGCTTCCCGGGCGCTCGACCGCCGGTTACCCCGTCGAGGTCGGCGAAAACGCTGCGCCGCTTCCTTCGATCGGAGGAGACTCACGCCAGGTCAGACGCAACCACGCACCGGGGGTCGTGCGTTTAGCACAACGAGGGCAGCGCGCGCAGGAAATGGGGAAGAACGCCCCAGCGCCCCCTCGTTCCCTACTCGCGTACCCTGCTGAGGTGACCTGGATGCGGAAACGTGACCACAATGTGCTGACCAACGCCGCATCGCTGCTCGTATGTGGCCTGCTGGCCGGCGTGGTGGTCGCCGCGGCGGCCTTCCCCGCAGTGGCGATGTCCGGCTTGGCCGCAAAGGCCGGCGCCGAGACATTCGGCGCCCTGCCCACGGAGCTGACGGTGGCCCGCGCGCCACAGCTCGGCTACCTGTACGCCTCGGACGGCAAGACACCGCTGGCGATCATGTACGACGAGAACCGGCGGGACGTGAAGCTCGCCGACATCTCGCCGGACATGCAGAAGGCCATCATCGCGGCCGAAGACCACGACTTCTACAAGCACAACGGCGTCGACATCAACGGTGTCGCCCGCGCGTTCGTCAACAACCAGAACGAGAGCGCCGGCCGGCAGGGCGCCTCGACGCTGACCATGCAGTACGTCCGGCTGGCCATCGCGTACTCGGCCACCCACCCGGCCGACGTGGTCGCGGCGACCGAGGACACCAGCGCCCGCAAGCTCCGCGAGATGCGGCTGGCCCTGCAGGTCGACAAGGAGTTCTCCAAGGACGAGATCCTCACCCGCTACCTCAACCTCGCCTCGTTCGGCAACGGCGCGTACGGCGTGTACGCCGCCAGCCAGGTCTACTTCGGCAAGCCGCCGAGCAAGCTCAAGATCGAGGAAGCGGCGCTGCTGGCCGGCATGGTGAAGGCGCCGACCACCAACGACCCGACCACCAAGGCCGGCTTCCCGCTCGCACTGGACCGACGCAACTACGTCATCCAGAACATGGTCGACATCAAGGCCATCACCCAGCAGGAGGCCGACGCCGCCAAGGCGACCAAGCTGGTGGTGAAGGACAAGCGCACCCCCAACGGCTGCGTCGCCGCCAACGTCAACAGCTGGGGCTTCTTCTGCGACTACTTCTACCGCTGGTGGATGCAGCAGGAGACGTTCGGCTCGACGTCGTACGACCGTGAGCGGCGGCTGAAGAGCGGCGGCTACACCATCATCACCTCGCTCGACGTGCAGGCCCAGAAGGGCGCCGACGCCGCGGTTCGCAGGGCCAAGAAGGAGACCTCCAAGGAGGCCGCCATGGTCGCCGTGGTGGAACCGGGCAGCGGGCGGGTTCGGGCGCTCGCGGTCAACCGCCAGTTCAAGCTGGACGACCCGAAGAACCCGAAGAACAGGATCTCCAGCGATCCCGCGAAGAAGAGGAAGGGCATCCGGGGCAACTACCCGGCGACGGTCAACCCGCTGCTCACCGGCGGCGACGGCATCACCGGCTACCAGGCCGGCTCGACGTTCAAGATGTTCACCGTCGTGGCGGCGCTGGAGAAGGGCATCCCCCTCAGCTACACCATCAACGCGCCGAAGCAGTTCAAGTCGGAGTACATCATCCGACCAGGCCCAGCAGCCTGCGCCGGGACCCACTTCTACTGCCCCACCAACTCGACCGACAGCATGGCCGGCGTGCACACCATGTGGGGCGCGTTCGGCCGGTCGGTGAACACCTACTTCGTGCCACTCCAGCAGCAGGTCGGCGCGGAGAACGTGGTCAAGGCCGCGAAGAGGCTGGGCATCAACTTCCGAGCCCAGGAGGACCTGGACCTGGAACGGGGGGCGCACCAGTGGGGCGCGTTCACCCTGGGCGTCTCGCAGACCACCCCGCTGGACCTTGCCAATGCCTACGCCACCCTGGCCGCGGACGGCAAATTCTGCGAGCCGATCCCGGTGCAGGAGATTCGGGACCCGGAGGGCAAAAAGCTGGACATCGCCAACCCGCGCTGCGAGAAGCGGTTCAGCACCGAGGTGGCCCGCGCCGCTGTGGACGCGGCCCGTTGCCCGGTCGGTGACCGGTCGACGACCTCCAGGTGCACGGGAGCCACCGCCGGCAACGTGCGGAGGGACGTCGGTGCGCCGGTGGCCGGCAAGTCCGGCACCACCGACTCGGAGAAGACCGCAGCCCTGGTCGCGATGACCAAGCAGTACGCGGTGGCCGGCATCATGGCCGACCCGGACTGGCCGCAGACCAACGTCAAGATGAAGCACGGCGAGAAGGACGGCATCAACCCGCCGGTGTGGGAGACGCTGCGGGACGCGATGAAGGGCAAACCGGATATCCCGTTCGAGCCGCCGGGCCAGAAGATCTCCCAGGGTGACCAGCGCAGCATCCCCAATGTGAAGTGCGCGTCGTTGGACAGCGCGAAGTCCCGGCTCAAGGACGCCGACTTCGACCCGGTCGTCTCCGACACGAAGGTGACTTCGACGTGCCCGGCTGGCACCGCCGCCGGCACCAGCCCGGACGGGCGCACCATCAAGGGCGGCGTGGTCACCATCCAGGTCAGCAGCGGCGGCGGCGCTCCCCCGCCGGGCAACACCACGCCGAACAAGCCGAACCAGCCCGGCACCCCGGGTCGACCCGGCACGGGCCGCCCGGGCGGCTGAGCCGACGAGCAGGACGCACGAAACGGGCGGGCACCTTCGAGTGCCCGCCCGTTTCGTCTGCCCGGACTGCGTCGGCGGGTTTCAGGGCCGTGCAGTGTCCGGACCGCGCGGTGTCCGGACCGCGCGGTGTCCGGACCGCGCGGTGTCGGAACCCCGTTGGTCTGGGTGCCGCCGGTCAGAGGCCGAGCTGGCGGCGTACCTCAGCGGCCACCCGACCACCCTCGGCCTGGCCGGCCACCGCGGCCTGGGCCGCCTTCATCGCCGGGCCCATCTGGGCCTTCCCGGTGATGCCGCCCGCGGCGAGCGCCCCAGACACCAGCTCGGTCAACTCGGCGTCCGAGAGCTGCTTGGGCAGGTAACGGTCCAGCACCTCACCCTCGGCGGTCTCCTTCGCCGCCTGCTCGGCGCGGCCCGCGTCGGCGAAGGCGGTGGCCGCCTCCCGGCGCTTCTTCGCCTCCTTGGTCAGCACCACGAGCACCTCGTCGTCGGTGAGCTCGCGCTTGGCCTTGCCGGCGACCTCGGCGGTGCCGACGGCGGCCAGGGCCATCCGTAGCGTGGAGGTGGTCAGCTCGTCGCGCGCCTTGAGCGCGGAACGCATGTCGGCGGTGAGGCGGTCCTTCAGCGTGCTCATGGACGGTCAAACTACCCTGAACGGCATGCGAAAGCGCACACTATTCCGGCTCGCCGCCGGAACCGCCGCGGTTGGAGCGGCCACCCTCGCGTACGCGTCACTCGTCGAGCGCAACATGTTCACCCTGCGGCGGTACGACGTACCGATGCTGCCGGCCGACGCGGAGCCGCTGCGCGTGCTGCACCTGTCGGACCTGCACATGATGCCCGACCAGGCGCGCAAGCAGCGCTGGGTGGCGTCGCTGGCCGCCCTCGACCCGGACCTGGTCGTGGTGACCGGCGACAACATGGCGCACCCGGGCGCGGTGCCCGGGGTGCTGCGGGCGCTGCAACCGCTGCTGGACTACCCGGGCGCCTTCGTGTTCGGCTCCAACGACTACACCGGGCCGGTGTGGAAGAACCCGTTCACCTACTTCCTGCCCGACCGGGAGTACACCGACGGCGTCGACCTGCCCTACGAGGAGCTGCGCCAGGTGTTCACCGGCGCCGGCTGGTTGGACCTGAACAACGCCCGCACCATGCTCAAGGCCGGCGGCCGGCAGATCGACCTGGTGGGCGTGGACGACCCGCACATCGAGCGGGACGACTACGGCGCCGTGGACGGCCGGGTCTCATCCTCGGCGGACCTGTCCATCGCGCTGGCGCACTCCCCCGAACCACGGGTGCTGGACCGGATGGCCGCGGACGGCTTCGGGCTGCTGCTGGCCGGGCACACCCACGGCGGGCAGGTCTGCGTACCGGGCGTCGGGGCGTTGGTGACCAACTGCGGGCTGCCCCGCTCGATGGCGCGCGGGCTGCACCGGTGGCCGGGCTCGGACTCCTGGCTGCACGTCTCCGCGGGCCTGGGCACCCACCCGACCGCTCCGGTCCGCTTCGCCTGCCCCCCAGAGGCGACCATCCTCACCCTGATCCCCCGCTGACCCGCGCGCCCGCGCCGTCCCGGCGTCCCGGCGTCAAGATCCGCGCAACTTCAGGGAAACTGCTGCCTCATTGCGCCGCGAGGCCGCAACATCCCTGAAGTTGCGCGGATCTTGGGTGCTCCGGGCGGGGTCCGACCCCCGGGGGTACCGAGTTTGACCATCGGGGCGGGTGGGCTACTATTTGTCGGCACGCCTCGGGGTGTGGCGCAGCTTGGTAGCGCGCTTCGTTCGGGACGAAGAGGTCGTCGGTTCGAATCCGGCCACCCCGACCAGAGGTAAAGGTCAAGGCCCCTCCACCGAGGGGCCTTGATTCGTTTCCGGCGCTCACTGTCCTGCCGGAAGCAGCCAGAAGGCAGCAAGCGACGCGGGCAAGCGGATACGGTCCGGTCCTGTAACCCCCGGCCGCCGACCGACACAAGTAGGGGTATGAGGGAAGTCGACGCCCGGGGAGCCGACTGGTTCCGCGGGATCTACGCACGGCACTATCCGGACGTCGTGCGCTACGGACTGCGGCGACTCGGCGGTCTGACGGCGGCGGAGGAACTTGCCCAGGAGGTGTTCCTGGTGGCCTGGCGGCGCCGGTCGGAACTGCCGTCGCGGACGTTGCCCTGGCTGTATGGGGTCGCTCGTCGGCTGTTGGCCAACCATTGGCGTGCCCACCGGGCCGTACCGCCGCCCGTGGAGCTGACCGAAGCTGCCGCGTTGGACCGTCATGACGGCGTCCTGCGGCTGGTCGATGTGCGCGCGGCGCTCAGCCGGCTGTCGGACGACGACCAGGAGATCCTGCGGCTGGTCGGCTGGGAGCAGTCGTCGTTGAGCGAGGCGGCGCTGGTCCTGGGCTGCGGTGCGGCCACGGCCAAAGTGCGGCTGCACCGGGCTCGACGGCGACTGACCGAGATGCTCCGGGAGCAGCCCGAACAGACCCCCTTACTCGACGGCCAGCTGGGAGGAGCGCGATGAACAAGCGAGTGCGGGAGCTGCTGGAGGCCGCTGACCCGGCACGTGGAATCGAGGTGGGGGCCGGTGACGTCGAGGAAGTGTTGCGGCTCGCCAGCAATGACGTCACGTCCTACGACCAGGTGGTACCTGCTCGGCGGGCGCGGCGACTCGTTGCCGTCGGGGCGGCCTTCGCCGTGGTCGCCGTTGCGGCAATGACGGTCACGGTCCTCCGCCCCACCGCCGGACCCTTCGGATCATCCCAGCCTTCGACTGTTCCGGGTGCCGCTGGCGTCCCGGCCCACTGCCTGAGCACGATCGCGGACCGGATGCGGGCCACGTCGTACGACGGAAAGGCCGGACGGTATGAATACCTGCACCGGAGGGGGCAGAGCGGCAGCTCGGGACTGCGACCGGGTAGCCGCACTCAGTCGGTGAGTGTGCTGTTCAGCGAGGAGACGTCGCGGTGGCTCGCGGCCGACGGCTCGGGACGCCTGCGCACCGTGCGAGGAGCACCGACCTATCCGGACGACGCATCGCGGAACTTCTACGCTGAGCACCCAGAAATGATCCCGAAGGAGGGTTCCGAAACGGACGACCTGCGCCCGGGAGACTTCAGCGTCCTGCCACTGCCGGCGGCGGAACCCGCGGCAATGGGTCAGGCGCTGTACCAGGCGCGGGAGAACGGGCCATCGCACGTGCTTGTCAGCGTCGCGGAGCTGAACAACGAGCGGGTCGTGGACTTTGCCCATCGGGTTGCGCTGCTGCGGTTCCTTGCCGGAACGGAGGGGGTGACCTGTCGCGATGAGCAGACTGACCCGGCAGGACGGACCGGGATCGTGGTGTCAGCCGACCTCGGCCGAGGCCCCCAGCCGAGCCCCGGCGATTGGGGCAGGGAATATCTGCTTTTCGACCCGCAGACCGGGGAGTTGCTGGCCAGGGGCTACGGTGCCAACTCCGCAGCGGGCGGTATGTCATGGTCGACCGTGTACCTGGAACGGGGTTACACGGACGTGCTCGGCTGACGACGTCACGGCGACATGCGGTTGGCCGACTGAGCGGGGACAGCCGTTGTGACCCGTGTTGAACGCCCACGGCCCGTCCGGGTGCATCAGGTCGCGGATCATCAGTCCGCTGGTGGCGCTGGTCATCATCGCCGCCGTCCCCGTCTACTACATCTTCGAACGCGCCCCAGGCGCTCGGCTCCCCCGCAGGCGCGCGGCAGCAGTGAGCCGCTGCCGGACGAGGGGTTCAGCCCCCGTCCGGAGCCAACCGTCGTCGAGCAGGCCTGCGCCGAGGTGTCGGTTGAGCACGTCGAGCGTCTCCGCCGCACACCGGCCGGGCGCCCTGCTGACTAGCATCGACCCTGATGGAGCTGCTGGAGCGCGCGAACGCGCTCGCCACCCTGGACAGGCTGCTGGCCTCCCCCGGCGGCGCGATCGCGCTCGTCGCCGGCGAGGCGGGTGCCGGCAAGTCCGCCCTGGTCAACGCGTTCGCGGCGACGGCCGAGCCACGTGCCCGGGTGCTCTGGGGCAGCTGCGACCCGCTGCTGACGCCCCGGGCACTCGGCCCACTGCACGACATCGCCCGTCAGGTCGGCGGCGTACTCGCGGAGCGACTGACCGCGCTGCACGCGGCGGCGGAGGCCGAACGCCGCGGCACGGTGTTCGACGCGCTCCTCGACGAGCTGACCGGTCCCCGGCCCGGGCGCCGGGCGGTGATGGTGGTGGAGGACGCGCACTGGGCGGACGGGGCCACTCTGGACCTGATCGCGTACCTGGGGCGACGGTTGGCACGCCACCCGGCGCTACTCGTACTCACCCTGCGCGACGACGAGGTCGGAGCGGAGCATCCGCTGCACGGCGTGCTCGCCGGCCTGCCCCGGCCGCTGGTCCACCGGCTGCCGCTGCCCGCCCTGTCCACGGACGCCGTCGCGGCGTTGGCCCGCCGCGCCGGCCGCGCCCCGGCCGGGTTGTACCAGGCCACCGGGGGCAACCCGCTGCTGGTCACCGAGGTGCTGGCCGCGACCGGTCCGGGTGTGCCGCCGACCGTACGCGATCTGGTGCTGGCCCGGCTGGCCGCGCTGTCGCCGCCAGCGCGGGAGGTCGCCGCCCTGGTCTCGGTGGTCCCGTCCCGGGCCGAGCCGTACCTGCTGGTCGATCATCCGCCGGCTGCCGTGCAGGAGAGCCTGGACCGGGGCGTGCTGGTGCCGGCGGGCAACGGGGTGGCGTTCCGGCACGAGCTGCTGGGCCGGGCGGTGCGCGAGTCACTGTCCCCGGTGCGCCGGGCCGCGCTGCACGCGGCCGTGCTGGCCCGGCTCACGCCACGGGCCGACGTCGACGCCGCCCGGCTGGTGCACCACGCGCACCACGCTGACGATCCCACGGCGGTTCTGCGCTGGGCGCCCGTGGCGGCGCAGCGGGCGAGCCGGGCGGGGGCGCACCGGCAGGCGGCGGACCACTACACCGTCGCGCTCCCGCACGCCGCGGGTCTGCCGCCGCCACGTCGTGCCGCGTTGCTGGAGGCGTACGGGACCGCGGCATATCTGGCCGGGCTGGGCGCGCAGGCGCTCGCCGCACGGCGGGACGCGCTGGCCCTGCGGGAGGCCGAGGGCGAGCCGCTGCGGATCGGTGAGAACCTGCGCTGGGTGTCCCGGCTCTCCTGGTGGACCGGGGACAGCACGGCAGCCCGGGCGGCGGGCACCCGCGCCGTCCAGGTGCTGGAGTCCACGCCCCCCGGCGTGCAGTTGGCCATGGCGTACAGCAACATGTCGCAGCTGCTCATGCTCGGTGACGACATCGACCGGGCCATCGACTGGGGTGGCCGGGCCCGGGAGCTGGCCCGGCGGCTCGGCGACGTGGAGACCGAGGCCCACGCGCTGGTCAACGTCGGCTCGGCGCGCCTTCAACGCGGCGACGTCGCCGGGGTCATCGAGCTGGAACGCGGGCACACGCTGGCCGCCGCCCACCACCTCGACGACCACGCGGCCCGCGCGCTGGTCAATCTCGCGACCGTGTCGGTGGACTG
The DNA here is from genome assembly GCF_040608175.1 of Micromonospora sp. NPDC005206. Lineage (NCBI taxonomy): Bacteria > Bacillati > Actinomycetota > Actinomycetes > Micromonosporales > Micromonosporaceae > Micromonospora > Micromonospora sp. NPDC005206. The sequence goes on along the minus strand of NZ_JBEXHU010000004.1, from coordinate 73,370 downwards.
GCACCGGCTGACGCCGGCTGCCGAGGCGCTCGATCGCGCGCTGCGCTTCACCACCACCCGGGACCTCGACGGGTATTCCCGCCATCTGCTCGGCTACCGCGCCCGGCTGCGGCTGGCCACCGGAGACTGGTCCGGCGCCCGCGCCGACGCCGAGCAGGCGTTGAGCGGCACCGAGCAGCCCGGCGCGAGTCTGGCCCCGGCACTGGTCACGCTGAGCCGGCTGGACGCCCGGTGCGGCGGCCGGGCCGGGCCACACCACTTGGACGGCGCGACCCGCTGGGCCGCGCAGAGCCGCGAACTCCAGTTCGTCGTGCCGGTGGCCGCGGCGCTGGCGGAACGGCACTGGCTGGCCGGCGAGCCGACACGGGCAGCCGCCGAGCTGCTCCGGGTCCACGGGCTGGCGGTCGAGGCCGGGCAACCGTGGTTCGCCGGGGAGCTGGCGTACTGGCTGTGGCGGGCCGGGGAGCCGGTCGGGGACACCGGGGCGCTGGCGTCCCCGTACCGGCGGCTGATCGAGGGCGACTGGGCCGGTGCGGCCGAGGAGTGGCACCAGCTCGGCTGCCCGTACTCCAGGGCCGAGGCGCTGGCCTGTGGCGACGACCTGGCGGCCGGCGAGGCGCTGCGGATCCTGGACGGGCTTGGTGCGGTCGCCGTGGCCCGGCGGTTCCGGGCCGAGCTGCGCGGACGCGGGATGGCTCGGGTGCCACGGGGGCCGCGCCCGGCGACGGCCGCACACCCGACGGGCCTGACCGCCCGGCAGCGGGAGGTGCTCGCGCTGCTCGCCGAGGGGCTGAGCAACGCCGAGATCGCGGCCCGGCTGTCGCTCTCCACCCGGACCGTCGGTCACCACGTGTCGGCGGTGTTGGACAAGCTCGCCGTGCCCAGCCGCGGTCAGGCGGCCGCGGCGGCCCGCCGGCAGGGCCTGGTGCCGCCAAAATAGGTGTTTCTGCCGATCCCCCAGGGCAGCGCCCCACCTAGCGTCGGTGGCACAACGATCCGTCCGAGGGGGGACCACATGACCACCGCACTCGATCTCAGCGCTGTGAAGGCACGCCAGCAGGTGACCTGGGCCAGCGGCGACTACGGCGCGGTCGCCGCGCTCATCCACCCGATCGCCGAGTGGCTGGTGGCGGCAGCCGACCTGCCGGCCGGCGCCCGGGTGCTGGACGTGGCGACCGGCACCGGCAACGCCGCCATCGCCGCCGCCCGCTGCGGCTGCGTGGTGACCGGCGTCGACTACGTACCCGAACTGCTGGAGCGTGGCCACGCCCGGGCGGCGGCGGAGCGGCTGCCGGTCACCTTCGTGACCGGCGACGCGGAGCGGCTGGCGTACCCCGACGGTTCCTTCGACGCGGTGCTCTCCGTCGTCGGCGTGATGTTCGCGCCGGACCAGGAGCGGGCAGCGGCGGAGCTGCTCCGGGTCTGCCGACCCGGCGGCACGGTGGCGTTGGCGTCGTGGACGCCCCAGGGATTCATCGGCGAACTGTTCCGCACGGTCGGGCGGCACGTGCCGCCGCCGGCCGGGCTACGCCCGCCGGTCCAGTGGGGCGACGAGGGCCGGGTCCGCGAGCTGCTGGGCGGGTCCGTGGGCGAACTGCGGGCGGTACGCCATGAGTTCGTCTTCCGCTTCGGCACCCCGGAGGAGTTCGCGGACTTCTTCCGGGCCAACTACGGGCCGACGCTGAAGGCGTTCGAGGCGCTGCCCGAGGAGCGGCGCCCGCAACTGCACGCCGACCTGGTGGAACTTGCCCGGACGCACAACCGCGCCAGCGACGGCACGGTACGGATCCCGGCGGAGTACCTGGAGGTGGTGGCGCAGCGGGCACCCGAGCCGGCATGACCCGGGGGTAGCCGGATCGGGCGTGGCGTCAGTCCTGCCGCTCGGTGCGCTCGATCTCGGCGAACGCGGTGGCCAGGTAGCCGTCGAGCGGCCGGCCGGCGGTCGACAGCAGGTCGGCGACGAGCAGCGGGGCGTGCCGGGCGACCGCCATCGGGCCCGGCGGGTTGTCGTCGTCGCCCGGGTCGTACACGCCGAGCGCCCCGGCGAGCAGCACCAGCACCACGTGCGGGTCGACCTCCGGTAGCCAGCCGGCGGCCGAGCGAACGCAGGCCTCCAGCACCTGGCGGACGTCGTCGCCGTCCAGCCCGTCCGGATGTGTCTCCTCCAACAGCAGCCGGACCGCCGCGCCGAGCACCAGGCCGGACCGGTCGGCACCGGTGAGCCGCTGCACGGCCGCCTCGTACGCCGTGGGGTCGCGCTGTTGTGCGGCGGCGACGGCCTCGCCGGCGGCGACGGCGATCTCACGGGCCGGTGCGGGCAGATGTCGCCAGGTCACACTCACGGCGCCAGCATGGCAGAGCACACCGACGGCTGGCATCCGCACCGACCGTGCGTGCCGCCGGGCTGGACGGACCGGGGCGTGGGCTCCGTCACGGACCCACCGCCTCGTGCGCGGGAAGCGCCGTAATCGGTTCGCCAACCGTCACACCCGGCGAACAGAATGCCGGACATGCTGCGTCGCTCCCTGCCCCGCCGTTCGGAAGCTCGCCGGATCCTCCTCGGCACCCTGCTGTCGGCGATCGGGCGCGGGCTGACCCTGCCGTTCCTGTTCATCTACCTGACCGACGTGCGCGGGCTCACCGACACCCGCGCCGGCCTGGTGATCGGCTGGTACGGCGCGGTCACCCTGGCCCTGTCGCCGCTGGGCGGGACACTGATCGACCGGTTCGGCGCCCGCCGGGTGGTGGTGCCGTGCCTGCTGGTCGAGGCGGTGGGCACCGGCTCACTGGCGCTGGTCCACTCGACCGGCTCGGCCCTGCTGGTGATGACGGTGATCGCGATCGGCAGCTCGGCGATCTGGTCCGGGCAGAACACGATCCTCGCCTCGCTGACCGACGACGGCGAGCGGCAGCGGGTCTTCGGTCTGAACTTCGCCCTGCTCAACCTCGGCATCGGTATCGGCGGCATGACCTCCGGCGCGATCATCGACACCGCCCGGCCGGGCACCTTCCAGGTGATCTACCTGCTGGACGCGGTGAGCTACCTGATGCCGGCGCTGATCCTGCTCACCCTGCCGGGCGTCGGCCACCGCCTCGGCAAACGTCGGACGGGCGGCGAGCCGTCGGCCGGCGGCTACCTGACCGTGCTCCGCGACCGCCCGTTCCGCCGGCTGGTGATCTTCGGACTGGTCCTCACCACATGCGGGTACGCCCAGATCGAGGTGGGCTTCGCCGCGTACGCCGTGCGGGTCGCCGAGGTCAGCCCCCGGGTGGTGGCCTGGGCGCTCGCGGCCAACACCGTGATGATCGTGCTCGCCCAGCTGCTGGTGATCCGCCGGATCGAGGGGCGCAGCCGCACCGCCGCGCTCGCGGTGGTCGGCGCGGTGTTCGCCACCGCCTGGTTGGTTCTCGGCGCGGCCGGCCTGGTCAGCACCGGAAACGCCCTGGTGGCCGCCCTGTGCGTGGTGGCCTGCTCGGCGATCTTCGGCTTCGGCGAGACGATGCTGTCGCCGGTGATGCCGGCGCTGACCAACGCGCTGGCCACCGATGAGCTGCGCGGCCGGTACAACGCCATGAGCTCGATGATCTTCGGAGTCAGCGGCGTGATCGGTCCAGTGACCGCCGGCCCGCTCATCGGTGCCGCGAACGGCATGGTCTGGGTGGCGGTGGTGGTCGGCGGCTGCCTGGTGGCCTCCCTGGTGGCGCTCTCGCTGCGCCGGCTGCTCACCCCCGAGCAGGACGGCCGCGTCACGACCGGCGCAACCTCCCCCGAGCCGACACCCGCCACCGCCTGACCACGCCCGCGACCGTGGCGTCGTACTCCGGAACGGGTCGGGCCCCGGAGCGGATGCTCCGGGGCCCGATCGTCGCGGGGTCGCCCGTCAGGCGGCGGGAACCTCGGCGGTGGTGCGGATCCGGTCCAGCGTCGGAGCGGAGACCGGCGACCGCGCGGTCAGGTACGCCACGAACGCGTCCAGGTCGATCTGCCCGGTGACCAGATTCGTGCCGCCGGTGAGGGCGCTGAACCCGTCGCCACCGCCGGCCAGGAAGTTGTTCACCGTCACCCGGTAGGTGGCGGCGGCGTCGACCGCGGTGCCACCGAAGGTGAGGCTGCCCCGGACGACGCGGGTGCCGACGCACGGGTCGGCGGCGGTGCCGGTGGTGCCGTTCGGGTCGACCACGTAGCCGACCGTCGCGGACGGGTACAGCGTGCGGCCGGTGACGAACTGCTGCTCGAGTACGCAGTAGAGCTGTGCGCCGGTCAGGTCGAGCGTCACCAGGTTGTTGGCGAACGGCTGCACCGTGAACGCCTCCTCATAGGTGACCGGTCCGGCGTCGAGGTCGGCTCGCACCCCGCCCGGGTTCATGAACGCGGCGACCGCGCTCTGCTCGTCGTCGGTGGCGGCGAGCTGCGCGTCGGCGATCACGTTGCCCAGCGCGGACTCGCCCATGGTCGTACCGAAGAGGGTCTCCTGGGCGCGGGTGATCGCCTGGGTGGTCTCGCCGACCTGACGGTCGGCGACCGGGCCGAGCACCGTCTTGTACCGGTCGATCAGAGCGGTCTGCTTCGGGTCCTTGGCGACGTCCCGGCTGACCACGACGTTGTTCGCCGCGGCGGAGATCACGTCCCCGCTTCGACGGTCGATCTTGAGGTCGATGTCGGTGACCAGGCGGCCGAACGAGCTGGCACTGGTGACCAGCTTGCCGTTGATGTCGCAGTTGTACGCCTGGTGGGTGTGCCCGCTGACCACCACGTCGATCGACGGGTCCATCCGGTTGGCGATGTCCACGATGGGGCCGGTCATGCCGACGCAGTCGTTGATACCGCCGGTCGCGGCCTGGGTGCCACCCTCGTGCAGCAGGACGACGATCGTCTCCACGCCCTTGCGGCGCAGCTCGCGGGCGTACCGGTTGGCGGTGACCGCCTCGTCGGCGAACGTGAGGCCGGCGACGCCCTGCTGGCTGACGATCTCCGGGGTGCCCTCCAGGGTCATCCCGATGAAGCCGACCTTGACGCCCTGCACCTTGTGGATCGCGTACGGCGCCATCAGCGGCTTGCCGGTCGCGGTCTTGAAGGCGTTCGCGGACAGGTACTTGAAGCTGGCGCCCCGGTACGGGGTGCCGTCGGCGCAGCCGTCCACCGGGTGGCAGCCGCCGTTCTGGATCCGCAGCAGCTCGGCCGCGCCCTCGTCGAACTCGTGGTTGCCGACGCTGGCGTAGTCCAGGCCGGCCATGCTCAGCGCCTCGATGGTCGGCTCGTCGTGGAACGCCGCGGAGAGCAGCGGGGACGCGCCGATCAGGTCACCGGCGGCGACCGTGATGGTGTTCTTCTTCTCGGCGGCGGCGCGCAGCTCGGCCAGGTGGGTGGCCAGGAACTCGACGCCGCCCGCGGCCTGCCCGGCGATGGTGCCGCTGGAGCCGCTCGGCGGTTCGAGGTTGCCGTGGAAGTCGTTGAGGGCCAGCAGGGTGACGTCGACCGGCTTCGGCCTCGCGTCCGCCTGCTCGGGGGTTGTGGCGACCGCGCCGAACGCGGCCAGCGCGAGCGCGGTCAGGCCGACGGCGGCCCGACGCATCCCGGGGATGGACATGGAACTCCTCGTGAGAATCGGCGCGTACGGTGCCCGGACTGTGGGTCGACCGGGCCGCCGACCGACGCCGTCGGAAGGGTCGATCGCGGATGCCGGCGGTGGGGATCGCCGCCCGCCCGGACAGCCTCTCATCCAGAAGCCCACCGGTCGACCCGGCGAGCACATCGGAGCTGCGAATACACCGGACGGCCCGGAGGGGCGGCCGGGCGGGACCGACCTGAGCGTCCCTTGACGACGCCGCAATCCAGAAAGGACGCGGTCCACGACGCGCGGCGGTCACCCGACGGCGAGTGCCTCGGTTACCAGCGCCGCCACGGCGTCGGGCGGCCAGCCGTCCGCGACCCCGGGGCGCCGTGCCAGGTAGCCGACGATCCGCTCGGCCGGCCAGCCGTGCGACTCGTGCAGCCCACGGGCGATCATGCCGAGGTAGACCGGCGCCGGTGGACGGCAGCGCACGGCGGACGCCGGCTCCGGCGCGGTGAAGGTGAGCATCGGGGCCCCAGCGCGGTGGCCCGGGCAGACCAGCGTCTCGTAGCGCCCCGGGCCGAGCGTGGCTCGCCCGTCGGCGACGGCCGCGTCGATCGCCGCACCGGTCGCCGGGGTCAGGTCGGCGGCGTCACCTGCTGGCCGGTACATCTCCTGCGCCGCGATGTCGGTGAACTGATTGAGGGTGACCAGGTAGGCGCGGGCGGCGGCCACGCCCGGCAGCTGCGGGTCGTAGAACGCCATCCCGCCGGTCCAGGCGCCGGACTCCCCGGCGAAGTAGATCCCGCCGGGCAGCGACACCGGCACCGACCGGCTCGGTGGACGGCGGTCCCGGCAGCCCGGGTAGGTTCGGCGCCCACCGGGTGGGCAGCCACCGTCGATGTACCACGCCAGCCGGGCGGCGTGCATGTTCGAGCCGTAGGCGACGTACCAGACCAGCCGCTCTTCGGCGTCGACCACGACGGGCGTCCTCAGAAGCCGCACGTCTGGCCGGCGGAGTGGCTCACCTGCACAGTGTGCGTCACGCAGCCGCCCGGCTCTACCGCGTGCAGCAGGAAGGCGGTCGGCTCGGCGACCCAGCCGATCAGCTCGTCGGCGCTCATGGTGAGCGTGCTCTGCCGCCAGGTGCTGGGCGCCACGGTGAGCACGGTGCCGGCGTACCCCGTGGTGACCGGGCGGTGCAGGTGCCCGGCGGCGACCCGCACGACGTGCCGGTGCCGGCCGATCACCTCGGCCAACGCGTCCCCGTCGGCGAGCCGGACGGCGTCGGCCGCCGGAATGCCGACCGCGACCGGCGGGTGGTGCAGGCAGACCACCGCGGGCACCTCGGGCCGGCCGGCCAGCACGCCGTCGAGCCAGCCGAGCTGCTCCTCGCCGAGCTGGCCGCCGTCGCTGCCGGGGATGAGCGAGTCGAGCACCACGACGGTCGCCGCCGCATGGTCGACGTGGTAGTAGGCGGAGAATCCGCCGCCGAGCCAGGGCGTGCCGCCGAAGGCGTCGAGCAGGGACTCCCGATCGTCGTGATTGCCGGCGACCAGGTGCACCGGCAGCGGGAACCGGCCGATCAGCTCGCGGAGCACCGCGTACTCGTCGGGTCGGCCGTGGTCGACCAGGTCGCCGGTGATCACCACGCAGTCCGGTCGAGGCCGCAGCGCGAGCACCCGCCCGAGCGCGCTGTGCAGCCCGGCGGCCCGCTCGGCGGCGAGCACGCCGGTGGTCAGATGGGGGTCACTGAGCTGGGCGATGAGCATGGCCCGCCTCCTCGGTGCCGGAGGCTCCACGCTATCGCCGCCCGGCGCCGTCCGGGGGCCCGCGCCGCCCACAGGCTGCGTCCACAGCCTGTGGATGGCACATGTGTACGAAGCTCGGCCGGCTCCGGGCGACCGTGGGTACGCTTGATCGTGTGGCTTGGCGCCGGCCGGCCCCTCCCCGACCTGGAACGACGTGCGAGTGGATCATCAGCGAGTCATCCGTGACGTCACCGTCCGCCTGCCGATGGCGTCGAGCGCGCAAGAGGCCTGCCGGTGGACGGTCACCGCGCTGTCCCGCTACACCCCGGCGACCATCTCCGTGCTGCTCCAGGTCCACGACCGGCTGCGCTGCGTCGCGGCGACCGGCGCCTGGCAGGTCTTCGCCACCGTGCCGCCGGGGACCGGGATCGTCGGCCGGGTGTACGCGACCGGCGTCGCGGCCGTCGTCCCGGACGTCACCGCCGACCCGGACTACCTGCCGGTACGCCCGGACGTGACCGCGGAGCTGTGCGTGCCGGTGCTTGATCCGTCCGGCCGGGCGATCGGCGTGCTCGACCTGCAGTGGAGCGGGCCGGTCGACCTGGAGCCGTGGCGGGAGACCGCGCAGCGGCTGGCCGCCCGGCTCGGTGCGCGCATCGTCGCGCTCGGCGGCCCGCCAGCGGAGAGCCGCAGCGAGAAGCTGCTCCGGCACGCCGCCGCGCTCTCGTCCGCGCCGACCGAACGGGAGCTGATGGGCGCGGCGAGCTGCGCCGCCCGGGAGGTCTCCACCCTCTCCACCGCGGTGCTGCTGATCGCCGGGCCGGAGGGTGCCCTCCTGCGGCCGTCGCCGCTGGTCCCGGGCGAGTTGGAGACCCGGATCCGGGCCGAGCTGACCGAGGCGGGTCCGGCCGCGCTCGGTCGGATGGTCGACCGGGCGCACCGGTACGGCGCCGGGTACACGCTGGGCGAGGCGGGTCAGCCACCGACCGAGGACTACCGGCCGTTGACCCGGGCCGGGGTGCGCACGCTGGTCGCCGTTCCCGTCGGGCCGACGGACGCGGGCGGGCTACTGCTGGTCGCCGACGAGCGGTTGCTGCGCCCCGACCCGACCACGGTCAGTCTGATGGAGCTGCTCGCCCGGCAGGCCTGGACCAGCCTGGACCGGCTGCGCACGCTGGCCCGGCTACTGGAACAGGCCAGCTCCGACCCGCTGACCGGGCTGCGGCACACCGGCCCGTTCGGGCAGCGGATCGCGGCCGCCACCCCTGGCCGTACGGCCCTGCTCGCGATCGACGTGGACGGTTTCAAGACGGTCAACGACACGTACGGCCACCAGGCCGGCGACCGGGTGCTGGTCGGCCTGGCCCGGGCGCTGGAGGGGGCGCTGCGGCACGGCGACGAGCTGTACCGGATCGGCGGTGACGAGTTCGTCGCGGTGATCGAGGTGAGCCGCCCGGAGGAGGCAGTCCGGATCGCCGAGCGGCTGACCGAGGCGGCTCGGCGGACCGGCCGCACGATCAGCGTGGGCGTGGCACTACCCCGCCCCGGCGAGTCGCCCGATCTCACCCTCCGCCGCGCCGACCAGGCCCTCTACGCCGTCAAGCGCCAGGGAAGAGACGGCGTCCACCTGGCCGCCGCCTGACCCGGCTCCCGGCTCGTCCGGGCGGGAGGGCCGGACGGGCCGGCTCAGGCGGTCAGTTCCTTGGCCAGGAGTTCGGCGATCTGGGCGGTGTTCAGGGCCGAACCCTTGCGCAGGTTGTCGCCGGTGATGAAGAGGTCGAGGGCGCGCGGGTCGTCGAGGGCGCGGCGGATCCGGCCGACCCAGGACGGGTCGGTGCCGACGGCGTCGATCGGCATCGGGAACTCACCGGCGGCGGGGTCGTCGACCAGGATCACCCCGGGGGCGTTGCGCAGCGCCTCGCGGGCACCTTCGGCGTCCACCTCGGTGGCGAAGACCGCGTGCACGGCCACCGAGTGGCCGGTCACCACCGGCACCCGGACGCAGGTGGCGGAGACCTTCAGGTCGGGCAGCCCGAGGATCTTGCGCGACTCGTTGCGCATCTTCATCTCCTCGGACGACCAGCCGCCGTCGGCCGGTGAGCCGGCCCAGGGCACCACGTTGAGCGCCAGTGGCGCCGGGAACGGACCCACGTCGTCGCCGACCGCCTGCCGTACGTCGCCGGTGCGGGATCCGAGCGAGCGATCCCCGGCGACCTTGACGAGCTGGTCGTGGAGGATGTCCACGCCGGCCTGACCGGACCCGGACACCGCCTGGTAGGAGGCGAGCACCAACTCCCGCAGGCCGTACTCGCGGTGCAGCGGGGCGACCGCGACGATCATCGCGAGGGTGGTGCAGTTGGCGTTCGCGATGATGCCCCGGGGCCGGTTGCGGACCTGCTCCGGGTTGATCTCCGGAACCACCAGCGGAACGTCCCGGTCCATCCGGAAGGCACCGGAGTTGTCGACCACGACCGCGCCACGGGCGACGGCGACCGGCGCCCATTCGGTGGAGACCTCGTCGGGTACGTCGAACATCGCCACGTCGACGCCGTCGAACGCCTCCGGGGTCAGCGCCTGGACGACGAGCTCCTCGCCCCGGCAGCGCACCCGCCGCCCGACCGAACGCTCCGAGGCGAGCAGCCGGATCTCGCCCCAGACGTTGCGACGCCCGGTGAGCAGCTCACACATCACGGTGCCGACGGCACCGGTCGCTCCGACCACGGCGAGGGTGGGCAGCGCCGTCATCGGCGCTACCTACCCGTCCCCGCGTAGACCACGGCTTCGGTGTCGCCGCCCAGCTCGAACGCGTCGTGAATGGCGCGGACGGCGGCGTCGAGGTCGGTGTCCCGGCAGACCACGGAGACCCGGATCTCGGAAGTGGAGATCATCTCGATGTTGACCCCGGCCGCGCCGAGGGCCGCGAAGAAGCCGGCGGCCACACCGGGGTGCGAGCGCATGCCGGCGCCGATCAGCGAGACCTTGCCGACGTGGTCGTCGTAGAGCAGGCCCTTGAACTTGACCGGCTCCTGGATCTTGCTGAGCGCGGCCATCGCGGTCGGACCGTCGGTCTTGGGCAGGGTGAACGAGATGTCCGTCCGGCCGGTGCCCTCGGTGGAGACGTTCTGCACGATCATGTCGATGTTGATCTCGGCGCCGGCGACGGTGTCGAAGATCCGCGCGGCGGCACCCGGCTCGTCGGGCACCCCGACGATTGTGATCTTGGCCTCGCTGCGGTCGTGCGCGACCCCGGTGATCAGTGCCTGCTCCACGGAAAGGTCCTCCATCGATCCGGTGACCATCGTGCCGGTGTTGGTCGAGTATGACGAACGGACGTGGATCGGCAACCCCGCCCGCCGGGCGTACTCCACGCTACGCAGGTGCAGAACCTTCGCGCCGCACGCGGCCAGTTCCAGCATTTCCTCGTACGTGATGTGGCGGATGTGCCGGGCGTTGGGCACGATCCGCGGGTCGGCGGTGAAGATGCCGTCGACGTCGGTGTAGATCTCGCAGACATCGGCGCGCAGCGCGGCGGCGAGCGCGACGGCCGTGGTGTCGGAACCGCCTCGGCCCAGCGTCGTGACGTCCTTGGTGTCCTGCGAGACGCCCTGGAAGCCGGCCACGATGACCACCGCGCCCTCGTCGAGCGCGCCCTTGAGCCGCCCGGGGGTGACGTCGATGATCCGCGCGCGGCCGTGCACCGAAGTGGTGATCACGCCAGCCTGCGAGCCGGTGAACGAGCGTGCCTCGTACCCCAGGTTGTGGATGGCCATGGCCAGCAGCGCCATGGAGATCCGTTCCCCGGCGGTGAGCAGCATGTCCAGCTCGCGGCCCGGTGGCAGCGGGCTGACCTGGTTGGCCAGATCGAGGAGCTCGTCGGTGGTGTCACCCATCGCGGAGACCACCACCACCACGTCGTCGCCGGCCTTGCGGGCGGCGACGATGCGCTCGGCCACCCGCTTGATCCGCTCGGCGTTGCCGACGGAGGACCCGCCGTACTTCTGCACCACGAGTGCCACGACGGTGCACTCCCTCCCAGTGACCCTGAGCGTGCCGACGCCGCCGGAACCGGGGCCGGCGGCGCGTGTCAGACCCCTTGAGGGTATCGGGCGGGCCGCCACGCCGGGTCGGGTGATCCCACCATCCGGCCCGACCGGGCCGGGGGCGGCGCGGGCGGCCCGGTCCGCGGGCTCGGGCGGTACGCGGGCGCGGTCCGGCCCGACACGCCGGGGCGAGCCGCGTACGCGACGGCCCCCACCGGCCGCCGGGACCCACCAGAATGGGCCGGTGCCCGTCCTCACCCGCTCGGCCGGCCGCGTGCTCGGGCCGCTCCTGTTCGCCCTGCCGGCGCTCCTGGTCGCCTGCACCAGCGAGCAGCCCTCGCCCCCGCCGCCCATCGATCCCGGGCCGGTGGAGGTGGACGCGGCCCGGGACGAATTGGCCGCGCTCGCAGCTGCCGCCCAGGACCGCCACCTGGTGGCGCGGTACGCATTCAGCCGGGCCGGTCAACCGGACCGCACCATCGTGTTCACCAGCGCGAATGACGGCAGTTGGCGGGTGGACGTGCCGGGTGGCGCGCTGGGGGGCACCGCCGACGTCTCGCTGGCGGCCACCGCCGACGGGCTGTTCCAGTGCGCCCTGCCGTCAACGGGGTGGCCGGAGCCGGCGCGCTGCGTACGCCTCGGCGAGCGTGACGACGCGCTTCCGCGTCGGCTGGACCCGCAGGTCCAGCACCCGCTCACCGACTGGCTGGACGTGCTCACCGACCGGCGCGCGCCGCTCGCGGTCGCCCCGGCCGACACGCCCGAGGGCCTCACCGGCACCTGCTACTCGGTGGACTCCACCTCCGCCTCGCTCAACGCCCCGTTGGACGTCGGCATCTACTGCTACGACCGGGACGGCACGCCGACCGGCGTCCGGACGGCGACCGGGACGCTGAAGCTCGCCGCTCCGCCCGGTCCGGCTCCGGCCACCGTGCAGCTCGCCGGTCCGGTGGCGGACGAGGAGCCGCTCGGCACCGCGGCTCCGCCAACGCCCGACCCGTCCGACAGCCCGGGCGCGGGAACGCTCTGATCTTCGTTCCGTTACGGGTGCGTTTAACCACATTTCGAGAGGCCGCCCTGAGTGGCGAATCACCCGTAAAGGACGATTTTTGACATGGCTGACCTGACCCCGCTGCTCGCTTTCCGCTGGAGCCCTCGGGCCTTCGACCCGAGTGCCGACCTGACTCCGGACGAGGCGGCCTCGCTGCTGGAGGCGGCGCGCTGGGCGCCGTCGGCGGACAACGGGCAGCCCTGGCGGTTCGCCCTCGGCCACCGGGACGACGACAACTGGAAACGGATCCTGATCAACCTCCCGGACAGCGACCAGGGCTGGGTCCGGCACGCCGCGACCCTGGTGGTCGGCGCGCACATCGGCGGCGACGCCGAGCGGGCGGCATACGACCTCGGTCAGGCGATGGCCCACCTGACTTTGCAGGCAACCGCCCTCGGCCTGCACGTGCGCCAGCTCACCCGCTTCGACAAGACCGGCCTCGCCACCGAACTCGACCTGCCCGGCGGCGTCCGCCCGCTGGTGGTCGCCGCTGTCGGCCGGCTCGGGGACCCGTTCGCTCTCCCGGCCGACCTGCGCGCGCGGGAGACCGGCCTGCGTCACCGCCGCCCGGTCGTCGACCTGTTACTCGCCTGATCGGGTCACCCGCCGCGGCTGGCCCGGAGCAGGACCTTCGCGGCATCAGTGTGGCGATAGAGGACGTGCCGACCCTGTCGGGACCGGGAGACCAGGCCGGCGGCGTGCAGGGCGGCCAGGTGCTGGGAGACGTTTCCGGCGGACATCCCGGTGAGTCGGGCCAGGTCGGTGGTGGTCGTCGCCATGTCGAGCAGGTGCAGCAGCGCGGCCCGGCCGGGGCCGACCACGCGTGCCAGCGGGTCACCGGGCGGCGTCGCGGTCGCCTCCCAGAGCGTCCCGACCGCCCGGACCGGGTACGCCCCGGCCGGCACCGAGTCCTCCAGCAGGTTCCACAGCACCCTCCGGTCGGTGAACACGCCCGGATTCAGCGCCAGCCCGCGATCGCGGAGGTCGAAGTCCCGCTTGAACGGGTCGTCGGTGACCACCCGGTCGCCGAGCCAGCGCAGGCTCGGGTGGAGCTGCTCGAACAGCCGACCGGCACCGCCTTCGGCGAGCTGAGCGGCACGGTACGCCACGTCGGCGTCGAGCAGCGCGCGCATCCGCAGCCAGTCCGGGGCGATCGCCTCGTCGTACCAGACCCGCACCGCGCCGATGAGCTGCGGCAGCAGCCCACGAGGATCGGCGAGCAGCGCCCGCCCGAACGGGCTCAACGGTCGGCTCGGGGTGGTCGCCAGCAGATCCCGGACCACCACGTCCGGCGGCGTCGCCGCGATCTGGTCGAGTTGCTCGGCCATCTCCATGTTCGGCCGGGCCGCCGGGGTGAGGAAGTCGGGCAGCCAGCAACGCGGCCGGGTCAGCTCCACCAGCGGTCGGACCCGGCGGGCCACCTCTGGACGACGCAACGTCACCCGGGCCCGGTCGATCCAGGGCAGGTGCACCGCGTAGCGGACCGGGCTGGCCAGTGCCCACATGCTCATGACCGTCTCGTTGGCCGGCGACACGGCGAGCCGCACTCCCGCGACGTCGGCCAGGCTGAACCGCAACTCGGACACACGCACCCCCGGGCTCAGGATTCGGTCCAGCCTAAAAGACTCGACCGGGCCCGTGGGGGCACGCTTCACTCACCGGTCATGGGGGCCAGAGACACCATCCGCACCGCCGTCCGAAACGTCGTACCGCCGGCTGGGCTGACCCGCGCCCTGGCGGTGCAGGCCATGGTCGGCGCCGTCGGCGGCGGCCTGTTCCAGGCCGGCAGCGCCGTCTTCTTCACCCGGGCGCTCGGGCTCAGCGCCGCCCAGGTCGGGCTGGGGCTGTCCATCGCGGCGGGGGTGTCGCTGCTGGGTACGGTGCCGCTGGGCGGACTCACCGACAGGTACGGACCGCAGCGGGTCTGGATTTTCGGGCTGGTGCTGGACGCGGCGCTCTTCGCGACCTACCCGTTCGTGGGCGGCTTCGCCGGTTTTCTCGCCGTGGTGATGGCGCTGGCCGCCGTGGACGCCGCGACCGGGGTGGCCCGGCAGGTTTACTCGATCAACGCACTCCCCCCGGCCGAACGGGTCACCGCGATGGCGTACCAGCGCTCGTCGCTGAACGTCGGATTCGGGCTGGGTGCGGTGATCAGCGGCCTGGTGCTGGCGGTGGACACGATGGCGACGTACCGGGGGATGGTCTGGTTCATCGCGGCGGTGTTCCTGGTGACAGCTCTCTTCGTACGGCGACTGCCCCGGCTGCCCCAGACGACTCGGCCGGTGGAGCCGATGGGCCGGCTCGCCGTGCTCCGGGACCGCCCGTTCATGGCGGTGTCCCTGCTCTCCGGGCTGCTCACCGCGCACCAGACGCTCTACCTGACGGTGCTGCCGCTCTGGATCCTCACCCACACCGACGCCCCGAAGACGGTGATCGCCGGGCTGGTCCTGCTCAACACGGTCCTGATCGTGCTGCTCCAGGTACGCGCCAGCCGGGACGCCGACACTGCGCCGGGCGCGGCCCGGGCCTCCCGCCGGGGTGCCCTACTGATAGCCCTGTTCTGTCTGGTCCTGCCGATCTCCGGGGTGACCCGGGGCGCGCTCACCCTGGTCGTATTGGTGTCGGCCGCGACGCTACTGATCCTGGCCGAGCTGATCGAGTCGGCGGGCACCTGGGGGCTCACCGCCACCCTGCCGCCGGCCGCACAGCGCGGCGCGTACGTGGGGGCGTTCCGGCTCGGCACGCAGGTGCAGTACCTGATCGCGCCGGCGGGGTTGACCGCGCTCGGGGTGACGACCGGCGGGTGGGGCTGGATACCGGCGGCAGCGATCTTCGCGCTGGTCGGGCTGGCGATCGTACCCGTGGTGGGCTGGGCCGAACGGACGCCGCGACTGAGTGCCGTGGCCCCCGAGCAGGTCATGACCCCGGTCCCATAATCCGGACCTACCTTCCCGCTCCTCGCCGCATCACGTACGGTTACTTGGTCATGTGGCGGGCGCTTCTCCTCCTTAGCCGCCGCGACGAGGCCTGACCGGCCGGCACCTCGTCGCGGAGTCGCATCGCGCCGTCCAGCACATCCGAACTTCTTCTCGGCACCGCCGCGCACCGTCGCCCGGCATCTCGCCGACACCTTCCGATCTGCTGACGCCACATGTTCCAGGGAGCACTCTGAGATGGCTCAACCTGTCACCGACGCTGAGACCGATCCGATCGCCCGGCAAAGCCCGAGCCGGATGCCGTACCACCGCTACCAGCCCTACCGCGAGCAGTTCCGGGTCGACCTGCCGGACCGCACCTGGCCCACCCGGCACGTCGACGCCGCGCCGCGCTGGTGCGCCGTGGACCTGCGGGACGGCAACCAGGCCCTGATCGACCCGATGTCGCCCGAGCGCAAGCGCCGGATGTTCCAGCTGCTGGTCCAGATGGGCTACAAGGAGATCGAGGTCGGCTTCCCGTCGGCCAGCCAGACCGACTTCGACTTCGTCCGGCAGCTCATCGAGCAGGACATGATCCCGGACGACGTCACCATCCAGGTGCTCACCCAGTGCCGGGAGCACCTGATCGAGCGCACGTTCGAGTCGCTGCGCGGTGCGAAGCGGGCGATCGTGCACTTCTACAACTCGACCTCCACCCTCCAGCGTCGGGTGGTCTTCGGCCTGGACCGGGACGGCATCACCGACATCGCCACCTCCGGCGCCCGGCTCTGCCAGAAGTACGCCGAAATCCACACCCCGGACACGGACATCCACTACGAGTACTCGCCGGAGTCGTACACGGGCACCGAGCTGGAGTACGCGGTGGAGGTCTGCGCCCGGGTCATCGACGTGATCGACCCGACGCCCGACCGGAAGCTGATCATCAACCTGCCGGCCACCGTCGAGATGGCGACGCCGAACGTGTACGCCGACTCGATCGAGTGGATGCACCGGCACCTGCCGCGCCGGGACAGCCTGGTGCTCAGCCTGCACCCGCACAACGACCGGGGCACCGGCGTGGCCGCCGCCGAGCTGGGCCTGCTCGCCGGCGCGGACCGGATCGAGGGCTGCCTGTTCGGCAACGGCGAGCGCACCGGCAACGTGGACCTGGTGACGCTGGGGCTCAACCTCTTCTCCCAGGGCATCGACCCGATGATCGACTTCTCGAACATCGACGAGGTCCGGCGGGCCGTGGAGTACTGCAACCAGCTGCCGGTGCACGAACGCCACCCGTACGCCGGCGACCTGGTCTACACCGCCTTCTCCGGCTCCCACCAGGACGCGATCAAGAAGGGCTTCGACGCCCTCACCGCCGACGCGGCGGCTGCCGGCGTACCGGTGGACGAGCACACCTGGGCGGTCCCCTACCTGCCGATCGACCCGAAGGACCTGGGCCGCACCTACGAGGCGGTCATCCGGGTCAACTCGCAGTCCGGCAAGGGCGGCGTCGCGTACATCATGAAGAGCGAGCACCAGCTGGACCTGCCCCGCCGGCTCCAGATCGAGTTCTCCGGCGTGGTGCAGCAGGTCACCGACCACGACGGCGGCGAGGTCGACCCGGCCGCCATGTGGGAGATCTTCGCGACGCACTACCTGCTCGACCACCAGCCCGACCCGGCCGTACGCCTGGCCGGCTACACGATCAGCACCACCGACGGCAAGGTCGAGATCGAGGCTCAGGTCGGCGTGGGCGCCGAGCAGCGTTCGCTCGCCGCGGTCGGCAACGGCCCGATCGACGCGTACGTCAACGCGCTCCAGTCGGTCGGGGTGGGCGTCCGGGTGCTCGACTACCACGAGCACGCGCTCTCCTCCGGCGGGGACGCGCAGGCCGCCGCGTACGTGGAGTGCGAGGTGGACGGCCGGGCGGTCTGGGGCGTGGGCACCGACGCCAACATCGTCACCGCCTCGATCAAGGCGGTCACCAGCGCCGTCAACCGCGCCCGCGGCTGAACGCACCCTCCGGACGTCGAAGTGTAAGGAAGGGCCCCTTATTAACGCCTGGCGTTAATAAGGGGCCCTTCCTTACTTCGGGGGTGTGGCGGCGGGCAGCGAGTGGCAGGGCTGCGACGGCGGGGCCGCGCGGGGCGGCCGGTGGACCAGGACGAGGGCCAGCACCGCGCCGGTCAGCAGCAGGCCGGCGCACCAGGTCATCGCGCCCCGGAACGCGTGCGTCAGGTCGGCCTTCTGCTCGTACCCGCCGCCGGAGAGGCCGACCAGCAGCGGCAGCGCGGCCACCGCGAGCAGGCCGCCCGCCCGGGACGCGGCGTTGTTGAAACCGCTGGCCACCCCGGAGAACCGGTCCTCCAGGGCGGCCAGCACCGACGCGGTCAACGGCGCCACCACCAGGGTCAGCCCGAGACCGAAGAGCAGCACCCCGGGCAGCACGTCCCGCCAGTACGACGCGCCCGGGCCGACGCCGCGCAGCAACAGCAGACCGACGGCCGCCACCGCCGGTCCGACGGCCAGCGGCAGCCGCGGGCCGATCCGCGCCGACAGCGCGCCGGCCCGGGCGGAGCCGATCAGCAGCAGCACCGTCATCGGCAGCAGCGCGATCCCGGTGCGGAAGGCCGACCACTCGACCACGTTCTGCAGGTAGACGGCGAAGAAAAAGGTGAAGCCGCTGAGCGCGGCGTAGACCACCACGGTGAAGATGTTCAGCACCGAGAAGAGCCGGCTGCTGAACAGCCCGGTGGGCAGCATCGCGGTGTCTGCGCGCCGCCGTTCCAGCAGCACGAAGGCCACCGCGGCTAGCACACCGACCAGTGCCGCGACCACCACCACGGCCGAGTCGAAGCCGCGCGCCGGCGCGTCGATCAGGGCGTACGTGACGCCGGCGAGCGCGAGCGCGCCGAGCAGCGCCCCGGCCACGTCGAACCGGCGTCGGGTCCGGCCCGGTCCCACGGTCCGGGATGCTTTCTCGTCCCGGCTCTCCGGCACCCAGCGCAGGGCCGCCAGCAGTACCAGCACGGCGATCGGCAGGTTGAGGAAGAAGATCCACCGCCAGGACAGCGTGTCGATCAACCAGCCGCCGATGAACGGACCCAGTGCGGTGGACACGCCGGACAGCCCGGCCCAGGCGCCGATCGCCCGACCCCGGTCGTCCGGGTGGAAGCTGGCCTGGAGCACCGACAGCGATCCGGGGGTGAGCAGGGCCCCGCCGGCGCCCTGGAGGAACCGGGCCGCGATCAGCCAGCTGGTGCCCTGGGCAAGCCCACAGAGCACCGAGGCGGCGGTGAACCAGACCACCCCGGTCAGGAAGACCCGTCGCCGGCCGAAGCGGTCCCCGAGCGCGCCGCCGAGCAGCACGAACGCCGCCAGCATCAGCAGGTAGCCGTTGACGGTCCATTGCAGATCCGCCACGTTTGCGCCGAGGTCCTGGCCGAGCTTCGGCAGCGCCACGTTGACGACCGTGCTGTCCAGGAAGACCATGCCGGAGGCGAGCACGGTGGCGAGCAGGGTCCCCCGGCCGGCGGCGGTCCCCATCCGCAGTGCCGGCGCCGGTACGGGTGCGGTCATCCCACCAATCTGCCTTGCAGCATGTGGGAGACGCCACGAAACGCCGAAACCATCCCCGGGTACTGTGCGCAATCGCCGGGAGACCGCAAGCTGGAGAGGTGTCGTCTGTGCGTACCAGATCAGGACCGCGCGCGGCGGTGGCCGCGCTCGTCGCGTCGCTGGCGCTCGGCGTGGCCGGTTGCGTCCCGCCCGATGAGCCGGACACCGCGCCACCGGGTGGCGGCAGCAACGCCGTTGAGCAGTTGGGCCAGCTGACGGTCGCCAGCGCCGGCTCGATGAAGGGCTACAGCCGTGAGCACTTCCCGCACTGGCGGAACACCGGCAAGAACTGCGACGTGCGGGACACCATCCTGCAGCGCGACGGCAAGGACGTGAAGCTCTCCGGCTGCAATGTGGTCGGCGGGCGCTGGGAGAGCGTGTACGACGGTCGCAGCGCCACCGATCCCTCCGACGTGGACATCGACCACATGGTGCCGCTGGCCAACGCGTGGCGTTCGGGTGCCGACGAGTGGAACGACGCGAAGCGCGGCGATTTCGCCAACGACACGACGCGGCCTCAGCTCCTCGCGGTTTCCGCGTCCTCCAACCGGGCAAAGGGTGACCAGGACCCGTCCCAGTGGAAACCGGCGAACCGGTCGTACTGGTGCCAGTACGCCGAGAGCTGGGTGACGGTCAAGCACCACTGGCGGCTGACGGTGACCAGCGCCGAGAAGACCGCCCTGACCGAGATGTTGGAGGGCTGCACATGGGCGAACAAGCCGTGACGGGCGCTGGGGGAACCCCCGCCCCGGAGCAGACGCCGGACGCGGGCGGCGACGACGCGGCTGCGGCCGGCAGCGCGCCGGCCGGACCGGCGACCGCGGGCATGACCGTGGACGGCAGCACCGGCACCGCCGGCACGGTGCCCGGTGCGGGGATGAACGCGGACGGCCCCAACCCGCCCGACACCGCGACGCCGGGCGCCGGCATGGATGCGGACGCGGCCAGCGGCGCCACGCGTACCGCGGACATCGTCCCCGGGCCGGGCGGAGTGATGACCGACGAGGTGGGTGTGGTGACCGGGGAGCTGACACTGCGCACCAGCTACGCCGACGGCCGGGTCACGCTGAACGTGCAGTACAAGGACGCGGACGAGTGGTACGCGGTGACCGGCGGCTCGGTGCCGCTGCCCGACCCGGCGGGTCTCGACGCGGTGCACGGCGTCGCGGTGGCCCTGCTGCACCGTCCGGAGGGCTGAGCCCCACGCCGGGGCACGCCAGGCCGCAGTGCCCAGGGGCCGTCCTGTGACAGGACGGCCCCTGGCTGCGTCACGGGGTCGGGATCAGCTCGCCCGGCGGGTCGACCGGGCCGGTGCCCTCGGTCGGGCGGACCAGCTCCACCTCGACCTCGTGCGGCCGGATCCGGCCGGCGGCGATGTCCTCGGCGAAGTGGCAGGCCACCCGGTGCCCGCCGACCACGTCGCGTAGAGCCGGCCGCTCGTCCGCGCAGCGGGTCGGCTGCGCCCACGGGCACCGGGTGTGGAACCGGCAGCCCGACGGCGGGTTGGTCGGCGAGGGCAGGTCGCCGGCGAGGAGGATCCGCTCCCGACGATCCTCGACCACCGGGTCCGGTACCGGCACCGCGGACATCAGCGCCCGCGTGTACGGGTGCATCGGCTCGCGGTACAGGTCGTCGCTGGACGCCTCCTCCACCAGCCCGCCGAGGTACATGACGCCCACCGTGTCGGCGATGTGCCGGACCACCGCCAGGTCGTGAGCGATGATCAGGTACGTCAGGCCGCGCTCGTTCTGCAGGTCCTCCAGCAGGTTGAGCACCTGGGCCTGGATCGACACGTCCAGTGCGGAGACGGGCTCGTCGGCGACGATCAGGTCCGGGTCGAGCACCAGCGCCCGGGCGATGCCGATTCGCTGGCGTTGACCGCCGGAGAACTCGTGCGGGTACTTGCTCAGCGCCGACGCGGGCAGGCCGACCGCCTCCAGCGTCTCGCGCAGCCGCCGGTTCGTCTCGGCCTTGTCACCGGCCAGGCCGTGCGCCTTGAGCCCCTCGACCAGCAGCGATTCCACCGACTGGCGGGGGTCGAGACTGGACAGCGGATCCTGGAAGATCATCTGCATCCGGCGCCGGGCCTGACGCATCGACTCGCCCTTGAGCGAACGTACGTCGGTGCCGTCGAAAACGATCTCGCCGTCGGTCGGCTCGACCAGTCGCAGCAGGCCCCGGCCCAGCGTCGACTTGCCGCAGCCCGACTCGCCGACCAGGCCGTACGTCTCACCCGCCTGAATGCTCAGCGAGACGCCGTCCACCGCGTAGACGTACCCGACGGTGCGGTCGAAGAGCAGGCCGCTCTTGATCGGGAAGTGGACCTTGACGTCGCGCAGTTCGACCAGAGGTCCGGTCTGTTCGGTCATCGGACCGCCACCTCCTCGGAGACGGGGTTGTTGCAGCGGATGTCGCCGCCGGTGGCGGTGGGTTCGAGCGGCGGAGGCCCTTCCAGGCACGCGTCCACGACGTTGTCGCAGCGCGGCGCGAAGGCGCACCCCTCGGCCCACGGGATGTTGTCGGAGACCGACCCGCGGATCGCGTGGAGCCGCTCACCACGCGGTGAGTCGAGCCGGGGCACCGAGTTGAGCAGCCCGTGCGTGTACGGGTGCCGGGCGTGCGCGAACAGCTCGTGCCGTCGTGCCCGCTCGACCACCTTGCCGCCGTAGAGCACGTTGACCGTGTCGCAGAGGCCGGCCACCACGCCCAGATCGTGCGTGATCATGACGAGCGCGGTGCCGGTCTCATCGACCAGCTGCTTGAGCAGGGTGAGGATCTGCGCCTGGATGGTCACGTCGAGCGCGGTGGTCGGCTCGTCGGCGATCAGCAGCCGAGGCTTGCAGGCCAACGCGATGGCGATCAACGCGCGCTGGCGCATCCCGCCGGAGATCTGGTGCGGGTACTCGCTGAGCCGCCGCTGCGGATCCGGAATCCCGACCGCGTCGAGCAGCTCCCGCGCCTCCCGCAACGCCTGCTTGCGGTCCCGACCCTGGTGGCGCTCCAGCACCTCGGCGACCTGGATCCCGATCGGGATGACCGGGTTCAACGACGACAGTGGGTCCTGGAAGATCATGCTGATCTCCCGGCCGCGCCGGTCGCGCATGTCGTCCGGCCGCAGCTTCAGCAGGTCGGCGCCCTCGAAGAGCACCTCCCCGGTGACCTTGTTGCCCCGCTTGGGCAGCAGGCCCATGATCGCCAGGCTGGTCACGCTCTTGCCACAGCCGGATTCGCCGACCAGGCCGACGGTCTGGCCCGGCTCCACGGTGAAGCTGACCTTGTCGACGGCGGTGAAGGGCCGCTCGCCGCGTCGCTGGAACACCACGCTCAGGTCACGGACGTCGAGCAGGCTCATCGGGTCACTTCCTCACTGCACTGGCGCGGCGCTCGCGACTGCGGGTCCCGCAAGCTCACTCCTCGCGCTCGCCACTGGCGCTCGTTGGTCGTGCTGTTCACTCGCACCGCCGTCACCGCCGGTTCTTCGGGTCGATCGCCTCGCGCATCGCCTCGCCCAGCAGGGTGAAGCCGAGCGCGACCACGATGATCGCGAGCGCCGGGTAGTACGCCAGCTCCGGGCGGACCTCGAAGTAGCGCTGACCGTCCACGCCGAGCATCAGGCCCCACTCGGCCCGGTTGATGTCCGGGTCACCGAGGCCCAGGAAGGAGAGCGCCGCGGCGTCCAGGATGGCCACCGCGAAGGTCAGGGTGGCCTGCACGATCACCGCGGTCAGCGAGTTGGGCAGCATGTGCCGCAGCACGATGTTGCGCTGCTTGACGCCGAGCGCGCGGGCGGCGAGCACGTGGTCGCTCTCCCGCTGGGCCAGCATCGCGCCGCGCAGCAGTCGGGCGAAGATCGGCACGTTCACGATGGCCACCGCGAAGATGACCGTCCACTGGCTCGACCGGCTGGCCATCGCGACCAGGGTGATCGCGAGCAGCAGGCTGGGCAGGGCCAGCATCACGTCGGTCAGCCGCATCAGGACCACGTCGACCCAACCGCCGAAGGCACCGGCCATCGCGCCGAGCAGCACGCCGAGCGCGAGACCGATGAGGGTGGCGAGGACGCCGACGAAGAGCGTCTGCCGGGCACCGTAGATCATCCGGGACAGGAAGTCCCGGCCGAGCGGGTCGGAGCCGAACGGGAACTCGCCGCTGGCGCCCGGGATGGAATCCACGGTGAGGTTCCTGGTCAGCTCGTCGAAGCGCTGCACCGGGTCGTGTGGGGCGATCAGCGGAGCGAAGATCGCCACCAGGACGAACAGACCCACGATGCTGGCTCCGACGATCGCCACCGGGTTGCGTCGCAGCCGGCGCACGGCATCGCGGACGAGGCTGATTCCGCCCCGGTCGGCCGCGCTCGCCTGGGCCAGCTCATCCAGGCGGGCCTTCTTGCGGTCGCCGAGCAGGCCGATGCTGCGCTCGCTCATGCCGGGGCGTGGCTTGTCGTCCCCACTGCGGGGAGCCGGCGTGCCGGCCTGGGTGATCGGGTCACTCATCGCACACGCACCCTCGGGTCGATGAAGGCGTAGGAGAGGTCGACCAGCAGGTTGACCACCACGAAGACCATCGCGGCGAGCAGGATGATCGCCTGGAGCACCGGATAGTCCCGGCCGCCGCTGATCGAGTCGGTGATCAGCGTGCCGAGGCCGCCCCAGTTGTAGACCTTCTCGGTGAGCACCGCGCCGGAGAGCAGCGCACCGGTCTGCAGGCCGATGGTGGTGACCACCGGCAGCAGCGCGTTGCGCAGGATGTGCCGGCCGCGGATGGTGCGGTGCCGCAGGCCCTTCGCCTCGGCGGTCCGCACGTAGTCCTCGTTGAGCACGTCCAGCACGCTGGCACGGGTGATCCGCACGATCACCGCGAGCGGGATCGTGGCGAGCGTGATCGCCGGCAGGATCAGGTGCCACAGCGCGTCGGCGCTCGCGTCGAACTCCCGGGTGAGCAGGCCGTCGAGCACGAAGAAGCCGGTGACGTTGGTGTTGTCCAGACCCGTGGTGAGCCGTCCGGACGGCGGGAACCAGTGGATGTTCTGCGTGAAGACATCCTTGAGCAGGTAACCCAGGAAGAAGATCGGGATCGAGATGCCGAGCAGGGTGCCGGCAATGGTGAGATTGTCCAGGGAACGTCCCCGCCAGCGGGCAGCGAGGTAGCCGAGCGGCACCCCGAGGCCGACCGCGATGATCATCGCGGCGAGAGCCAGCTCGATCGTGGCCGGGAACGCACGGCTGATGACCTCGGTGACCGGGTCACCGGTCCGGATCGAGTTGCCGAAGTCGCCGGTGACGACCCGCTGCATGAACTTGCCGTACTGCACCAGGACCGGCTGGTCGTAGCCGAGGGCCTTGGTCAGCAGGGCGCGGCGTTCGGGCGTGCCCCGCTCGCCGAGGAGCGCCTCCACCGGGCCGCCGGGCAGATTCCGCAGCCAGATGAAGATCAGCGCCGACAGCGCTATCAGCGTCACCACCAGCTGTAGCAGGCGGCGGACTATGACTCGCAACATCTCTCACACACCAGACTCTCGATGATCGCGGAATCGGCCCGGACCGGGGAAGGAGCCCCGGACCGGGCCGATTCGCGCCTACGGCGTCAGCCGACGTACGTCACTTGGCGACGCTGACCGTGTTGAACCGCTCGTCGGTCAGCGGGCTGGCCACCAGGCCCTTGACATCCTTGGTGACGACGATGGCCGGCGGCGCGTGCCAGACCGGCACGGCCGGCAGCCACTTGGCGGCGATGTCCTTGTTGACCTGCTCCCAAGCCGCCTTCTTGCCCGCCTCGTCGACGGTGGCGTCGGCCTTGGTGATGGCCTCGAACATCTCGGTCATCGACTGGTCGCCGAACTCGGCCTTGCCGCGGCCGAAGAACGTGCCGACGAAGTTGCCCGGGTCGTTGTAGTCACCGGTCCAGCCGAGGATGTGCAGGTCGTGCTTGCCGAACTGCTGCACGTCGTCCTTGAAGCCACCGTTCCACGGGCGAGGCACACCGTTGACCTTGATGCCCACGGCCTGCAGGTCGTTGGCCAGGACGGTGAAGATCTCCTGCGGGTTCGGCATGTACGGCCGGGAGACGTCCGGCGGGTAGTAGAAGTTCAGCGTCAGACCCTCGGCGCCGGCCTCCTTGAGCAGCTGCTTCGCCTTGTCCGGGTTGTACTCGTACTTCTGCACGTCCGGGGCGTAGCCGAGCACGGTGTCCGGCATGAACTCGTCGGCGACCTTGGCGCCACCCGGGCCCTTGGTCTGCACCAGCTGCTGGCGGTTGAGCGCGTAGGCGATGGCCTGGCGCACCCGCAGGTCCTTCAGCTTCGGGTTCTTCTGGTTGATGCCCAGGTAGAGGACGTTGAACGCCGGGCGGTTGATGACCTGGAAGCCCTCACCCTCGAGCGCCGTGCGGTCGGCCGGGGCCGGGAAGTCGATGCCCTGGACGGTGCCGGCACGGAGCTCCTGCTTGCGGGTGCTCTCGTCCTTGATGACCTTGATGATCATCTTGTCCACCTTGGCCTTCTCGCCAAAGTAGTCCGGGTTCCGGTTCAGGGTGATCTCGTTCTTGGCCTTGTCCCAGCCACCGAAGGTGAACGGGCCGGTGCCCACCGGGTTGGTGGTGGCGAAGGCGCTGTACTCGAACGAGTCGCCGTTCTGCTTCACCGTGTTGGCGTCGTACTTCCCCAGCGCCTCGGGGCTCGCGATCGAGAGCGAGGTCAGCGCGAAGGCGCCCGGGAAGGCGCCCTTGTACTTGTTCAGGGTCAGGACGGCGGTCCCGTCGTCCTTGGCCTCGCACTTGTTGTAGATCGACTCGCCGGCGCCCTCGGCCTCGTTCTTCGCGAACCCGCCGAAGGTGTCCATGTAGTAGATCATCTGGGACTGGGCGGCAGCGCCCTTCATGTTGTACCAGCGGTCGAAGTTGAAGCAGACCGCAGCGGCGTTGAACGGCGTACCGTCGTGGAACTTCACGCCCTGGTGGAGCTTGAACGTCCAGACCTTGCCGTCCGGGTCGTGCTCCCAGCTCTCAGCCAGGCCGCCCTGCAGCTCCGCGGTGCCCGGCTTGTGGCTCACCAGGGTGTCGAACATCTGCCGGACCGGCCGGAACGACTCACCGTCATCGTTGAAGATCGGATCGAAGTTCTTCGGGTCACCGGCACCCGCGAAGATGAAGGTGCCGCCAGTCTTGGCCTCGCCACTGTCGCCGTCGCGCTCGCTCTCCGCGCAGCCGGCCGCGCCGACCGCCAGAGCGGCAACGGCCGCGATGGCCACAGCCGTTTTAAGCCTTCTCGCCTGCATCTCTCACCTCTGTCATGCGCATGACCACGCCGAGTTGTGGCTCGGTCCGTGTGCGGGAGGCTATGACATGTCACACGCGAAGCGGAACTGGCGTCAGGCAATCGCTATCAAGCCGACACCTTGCGCGGGGGTCTGACAGTCGACGGCACGACGAACACATGGGGCGACACATCGATCCGCGCGGGGCGGGGCACCGCGACGGGGGTGGCATCGTCAGGGACGACACCACCCCCGGGGGTACGAATCAGACGGCCCGGCGCCCCTCGAAAGCCCGGCCGAGGGTGATCTCGTCGGCGTACTCCAGGTCACCGCCGACCGGCAGCCCGCTCGCCAGCCGGGTCACCGCGATCCCCATCGGCTTCACCATCAGCGCCAGGTAGGTGGCGGTCGCCTCGCCCTCGGTGTTCGGGTCGGTCGCCAGGATCAGCTCGCGCACCTTGCCGCCACTCAGCCGGGTCATCAGCTCCCGGATGCGCAGGTTGTCCGGACCGATCCCCTCCAGCGGATTGATCGCGCCGCCGAGCACGTGGTAGCGGCCGCGGAACTCACCGGTCCGCTCGATGGCCACCACGTCCTTGGGCTCCTCCACCACACACAGCACCTCGTCGGTACGGCGTGGGTCGCGGCAGATCCGGCACTGCTCGGACTCGGCCACGTTGTAGCAGGTCGTGCAGAACCGCACCAGCTCCTTGACCTTGCGCAGCGCGCCGGCCAGCCGGTTGACGTCGGCCGGATCCGCCGACAGGACGTGGAACGCGATCCGCTGGGCGCTCTTCGGGCCCACGCCCGGCAGCCGACCCAGCTCGTCGATCAGATCCTGGATGGCACCTTCGTACATCTGCCGGCTCAGAAACCGGGCAGGCCGAGGCCGCCCATGCCACCGGTGACCGGACCCATCTTGCGCTCGGTCAGCTCACGCGCCGCCTCGGCGGCGTTGTGCACGGCCGCGACGACCAGGTCCTCCAGCGTCTCCACGTCGTCCGGGTCGACGGCCTTCGGGTCGATCTTGATGGCCTTGAGCTCCCCGGAACCGGAGACGGTCGCGGTGACCAGCCCACCGCCGGCGGTGCCGGTCAGCTCGGCCTCGGCCAGCTCGGCCTGGGCGGCGGCGATCTGCTGCTGCATCTTCTGCGCCTGCTTCAGCATCTGCTGCATGTTCGGCTGTCCACCTGGGCGCACGGATGGCTCCTTCTCGCACTCGTCTGCTCGGCCGCCGCCCAGCCTATCCGCTGGGACCGACCCCGCCCCGCCCGGTGCGTCCGCCCACGCCGGAGCCGGAAGGAGTACACCTGTCACTACCCGGAACCGGCCACCTACGCGTAGTGCGGCAACACCCGCCGGTTTGGTCTGCTCGTCGGCATGAACCTCAACCGCACCACCCGGGTCGGCGCGCTGTGCTGGGTGGCGGCCGTACCAATCTTCCTCGCCGCCAACCTGGTCACCGGCCTTCGTTGGCGCCACCCGTCCTACAGCTGGGCCACCCACAACATCAGCGACCTCGGCAACGTCCACTGCGGGATCTGGGACAGCAGCCGACCCCGCTACGTCTGCTCGCCCTGGCACCCACTGATGAACACCGCCACGCTGGCCACCGCCGTTCTGCTCGCCGCCGGGCTCCTGCTGACCGGGCGGATCCTCGGTCGCGGCGGCGTGGTGCGGTCGGCCCAGACGCTGCTGTTGCTGGCCACCGGCGGGTACGCGCTGGCAGCCGTCTACCCAGCGGACGTCGACGAGAACCGGCACGTCCTCGGCGCTGTCCTGATCATGGGAGTGGGCAACCTCGGCCTGCTCCTCGCCGGGCTGGCACCGGGCACCACGATGCTCGGCCGGTGGCGCCGGCTCACCCTCACCGCCGGGCTGACCGCGCTGGTCGGGACGGTGCTGTTCTTCGCCCAGCAGGGTCTCGGGATCGGGGTGGGCGGCATGGAACGGGTCGCCGTGCTGCCCTTCCCGCTCTGGGCCTGCTGCCTCGGTGTCCTGCTCGCCGAGCCACCCGGCGGCGGGCGCAGCGCACCCGGTCGGCAGCGCCGACCGTCCAATGATCATCGCTGGCAGCGCCGCTAGCGGGCGTCGACCTCGTCGATCTTCTCGGCCCCGAACGTCTCGCGGAGCAGCCGTACCGCCTGCTCCTCGCTGGACTCCCGGGCGGTCTTCTCGTCGATGACCTCGTCCAGCGGCTCGTCGCCCGGGTCGAACCCCTCGTAGGTCGGGGTGGCCGCCGGTGCCGCGGCACCCGGCTTGGCACCGCGCAACGGACCGTCGAAGTCCGGGTCGTAGGGCGGTTCGCCGGCCCATTCGGCGTCCGCCGTGGGCCGGGCCGTCGCTCCGGTACGCGGACCGCGCCCCGCCGCTGCCGCGCGGGCGGCGGCGATGGCGCTGCTCACCGGTGCGCCGCCAGCGGCGGGCTGGCGGGCCGCCGGTGTGGGGTTGGCCCGCGCGTTCGGCTTACCGCCGCCGGTCGCGCCGGTGCCGCTTTCACCCGCGCGGCCCAGGTCGGTGCTGGTCGCACCGGCGGCCGTCGCGTCGGGGCCGCCCTGGTCCGTGCCGTTCGCGCCGGCGGGTGCCGAGCTGGCGCCGGCCGGCGCGGTGTCGGCGACGACGCCGCCCGGTCGGGCGGCCTCCGGCCAGTCCTCGTCATCCGTCGGCGCGGCGGCGGGGGCGCTGCCACCGGGGCGGGCCGCCTCCGGCCAGTCGTCCTCGGCTTCGGCCGGCGGAGCCGACCCGGACCGCTGCCCGCCGGGCTGCCGACCCGTGGCGCGACCGTTGGGGGCGTTTCCGTTGGCACCGGCGCCGGAGGAGACACCGGAAACGCCCGGCGCACCGGACGCGCCCCCGGGCAGACCAGCGCGGGAATCCGGACCGCCGGTCGGGCCGGGGGCGGCGGTCGCATTCGTCGGTGTGGGTGAGGCGTCCGCCTGCGTCGGCGAGGAAGCGGGTCGGGCCGGCGCGGCGGCCTGCGAACGCGGCGGGCCGGACAGCGAGACGCCGCCCCGCTCGCCGGCCACCTCGCAACGAATCTGCCAGCGTCCGCCCAACTCCTCGTAGAGCGCGTCGGTGAGCACCGCCGAGTGGTCGGCCATCATCTTGGCCAGCACGGTGGACTTGACCGTCAGCACCAGCGTGTCGCCGTCGAGGTCGCGCACCACCGCGTCGCGCATCAGGGCCGCGATCCGCTTGTTGGTCCGGTTGACCTTGCCGACCACGTCGGGCCAGACCCGGCGGACCGCGACGGCGTCCAGCGCCGCGGCCGGCGCACCGGGTCGGGGCGGCGCCGGCGTCGCCGGGTCGGGAAGCACCGCCGACGACGGCACCGCGCGGCGGGGGGCCGGCGACCCACCGGGCGAGCCGGGCCCGGCTGGCGAGACGGGTACGGCCCGATCGACGGTCGCCGACGCACCGGGGGACGCCGGGATCGGCGTGTCAGCGGCCGAGGCGGGAGTGCTCGGGGCCGATGACGGGGTGTTCGGGGCCGGGTCGACCGCCCACGGGGGTGCGGAGGTCGGGGCGGCAGCGGGTGCCGGGGACGGGGAGGCCTGCTGTGCGCGTACCGCCGGGTGGGTCGCCGGGGCGGAGCCGGCGGCGGCCGACGGCGCGTCGGCGCCGCTCAGGGTGAGCCGGCGTTCCATCCGCTCCAAGCGCTGGAGCAGGCCGCCGGTGGAGTCGTCCGCGCCGGGCAGCAGCATCCGGGCGCAGATCAGCTCCAGCAGCAGCCGGGGCGCGGTGGTGCCGCGCATCTCCACCAGGCCGTCGTGCACGATGTCGGCGCAGCGGGAGAGCGTGCCCGGACCGAGCTGGGAGGCCTGCGCGGCCATCCGCTCGATCTGGTCGGCCGGGCCGTCGATGAGGCCCTTCGCGGCGGCGTCCGGCACCTGCTGGAGCACGATCAGATCGCGCAGCCGTTCCAGCAGGTCGGAGGCGAACCGGCGCAGGTCGTGCCCGGCCTCGGCGACCCGGTCGACGGTGGCGTACGCGGCGGCGCCGTCCCCGGCGGCCAGCGCGTCGCACATCTCGTCGATCAGCGCGGCGTCGGTGACCCCGAGCAGCGCGGCGGCCCGGGCGTAGGTGACCCCCTCCGGCCCGGCACCGGCGATGAGCTGGTCGAGCACCGAGAGGCTGTCCCGCATGCTGCCCCCACCGGCGCGCACCACCAGCGGGAAGACCGCCGGCTCGACGGTCACCCCCTCCGCCTCGGTGAGCTGCTCCAGGTACGGCCGAAGCACCTTCGGCGGGAACAGCCGGAACGGGTAGTGGTGGGTCCGCGACCTGATCGTGCCGAGGACCTTCTCCGGCTCGGTGGTGGCGAAGATGAACTTGACGTACTCCGGCGGCTCCTCGACCAGCTTGAGCAGGGCGTTGAAGCCCTGCGTCGACACCATGTGCGCCTCGTCGATGATGTAGATCTTGAAGCGGCTGCGGGCCGGCGCGAAGAACGCCTTTTCGCGCAGCTCGCGGGCGTCGTCGACACCACCGTGGCTGGCCGCGTCGATCTCGATGACGTCGATCGAGCCGGCGCCGTCGGTGGTCAGCGAGCGGCAGGACTCACACTTGCCGCACGGCTCGGGAGTGGGGCCCTGCTCACAGTTGAGCGAACGGGCCAGGATCCGGGCGCTGGAGGTCTTGCCGCAGCCGCGCGGGCCGGAGAAGAGATAGGCGTGGTTGAGCCGCCCGCTGCGCAGCGCCTGTGACAGCGGCTCGGTGACCTGCTCCTGGCCGATCATCTCGGCGAAGGTACGCGGCCGGTACTTGCGGTAGAGCGCCAGCGTCACTCGTCCCGCCTCCTCTCGACCGAGCCATTCTGCGCCGCTCGGGCGCGGGTGACCACCCACCACCCCGGCCCGACGCCGGGTTGCCACGGGTTGCCCCGCTTGATCGACTCGGCTTCCTGGAAGTCGCGGTGTCCCTACGCCCGGGATGTCCCGACATCACGGATGTCGAGTGGATCAACCGGCCACAGACGAAAAGGCCTCCCGTGCACCCGGCAGAGCTCGCTTATCCTTGCTGCCTTCCGGCCCTGGGGAGGTTCACGAGATACCGCCGCACGGGAGGTGCCGCCAAGCCTACCCGACCGCTCGTCGATCTTCAGGGGGTGGTGGGGTGGCCGGGCTGGCGGGGGCCTGTATCCTGGCTCGCGGAGGATTCGCCTAGAGGCCTAGGGCGCACGCTTGGAAAGCGTGTTGGGTTTACACCCTCACGAGTTCGAATCTCGTATCCTCCGCTCGCTTGAGCAGCACAGACGCCCGGCAGACCATAATCGGTCCGCCGGGCGTTGATCTTGTGGTCTCATCGACGTCGTGGCGGACACGACGTGCCAATGGGACGAGACGTTGTACGCGGGCAGCGCGAGCCACTACAGCTCTGGACGCATGCCCTACCCGTCCCGGCTCGCCGAGGTTGTCGGGGAGGCACTCGGCCTCGACGGCACCGGCCGACTGCTGGACGTCGGCTGCGGGCCCGGATCGGTGACGCTCCTGCTCGCGCCCTTGTTCCAGGCGGCGGTGGGCGTCGACGCCGACCCGGACATGCTCACCGAGGCGCGGCGCAGAGCCAGCGAGGTCGGAGCCACAAACGTCGAGTGGCGGCACCTGCGCGCCGAGGCCCTGCCCGCAGATCTGGGCACGTTCCGGGTAGCCACGTTCGCCCAGTCGTTCCACTGGATGGACCGGCCTCTCGTCACCCGTCGGGTCCGCGACATGCTCGCGCCGGGCGGGGCGTGGGTCCACGTCAGCGCCAACACGCACCAGGGCGTGGCCGACGACGAGACGCTGCCGTACCCCCGGCCGCCGTGGCGGCAGATCGACGACCTGGTCGCCAGCTACCTGGGACCGGTCCGCCGGGGCAGTCAGGGATGGTTACCCGCCGGCACCCCCGGCGGGGAGGAAGAGATCATGCGGCAGGCCGGCTTCACCGGCCCCACCCGTCTCACGGTCGATCAAGGCATGGTCGTGGAACGCGGTGTCGACGAGATCGCCTCCGCGGTGTTCTCCCTGTCCAGCTCGGCACCGCACCTGTTCGCCGATCGACTCCCCGCCTTCGAGGCGGACCTGCGTCGCCTCCTGTCCGAAGCGGCGCGCGACGGCCGCTTCGCTGAGCGGAGACGAGGGATCGACGTCGTCATCTGGCACCCCTGACCTGGCTACCCGCCTGCGTGCCGCAGCAACCGAAGCTGGCCGACCTCGGCGACATTCTTCATCAGCTCGGCGTTCACCCAGGCGATCATGTGGGCGACGGTGTGCTCGGGGTCGTCCTGCCACGGGAACGGCGCCGTACCGTCAAGGTCGGTCTCGCTGAGCCGGTCGAACACCGCCAACCATTCGGTACGGAGATCACGCAGCCACGCCACCGTCTTGTCGCCATCACCGGGCCAGTTGACCTCGGTACGCTCCCGCGCCGGCCGCCCCTGAAGGTGATCGATAGCGACGGTCCACCACCAGCCGATGTGCCAGGTGATCCACCCGATCGTCGGAACGAGGTGATATTCGAACAGCGACCAGGTCAGTTCTAACTGCCAACGCAGCAGATCACCACCGGATGCAGGCACCAGGCGACCTTCCCACACCGCATGCACCGCGTCGAACGGCTTCTGACCACCACAGCGGCCGTGTGGATTGCCAACCCCGCCGGTCACCCACGAGCGCGTGCCCAGTACAGGAAGCGCTCGGCCAGGCGAGTCGGATCCACGCTGGTGAGCTGTTCGCCGGCCTCGGCCTGGAGCGTCGCCAGGTAGACCATCAACGCCACGCGGTCGTGCCGGTACTCGGCGAGCAGCCGCAGCTTCGCCGCCGAGCAGGGCCAGGCGATGCCGCACGTCCCGCACCGCCAGGTGGGACGGGTCGGCAAATGGTTCCGGGATCGGCGGGGCATGGGCGGGCCTCCTTCACGGTGGAGGGGGGCCGCCCGGCCTCCCCGTCCGGGCGGTCCCCCGACTGACGCCGACCGCCGGGCTCCTTTGCCTCCACCGGCCGCGCCGTCTTCTGTGGACCACCCTTGCGCGCGTCACCAGACAGATACATCCCGTAGCGATATGGTCGTCAGATATTCGAGACATCCGATGGAGGGGCCGTGAACGACGCGCTGCGGGTGGCGCTCAGCGACACCGGGCACACCACCGAGTCCCTCGCCGAGACCGTCGGTGTCGACCCGAAGACCGTGGCGCGCTGGCTGACCGAGGGTCGCATCCCGCATCCTCGGCACCGGTTCGCGGCAGCGGAAGCCCTTCATCGGGACGTGTCGGACATCTGGCCGGACACTTCGAGACGTCGGGACCCCATCTGGTTCCGTCCCTGGCAGGAAATCGAGCGCGAGGCGGTGTCGCTGCGCTGGTACGAGTCAACCGTCCTGCCGGGACTGCTTCAAACCGAGGCGTACGCCCGTGCCGTGCTCAGCGGCGCGGGCCTGATCCCCACGGCCGACATCGAGCGGCACCTCACGGTCCGGCTGACCCGGCAGGGCGTACTCAAACGGGACGACCCGCCGCAGTTCACGGCGGTCATCGACGAGGCCATCCTTCGCCGGCCGGTCGGAGGCCGGTCCACCATGCGCGAGCAACTGCTGGCTGTGGTCGCGGCCTGCGCCGAGCCGCACGTCCGGGTGCACGTGGTGCCCGCCTCGGTCGGCGCCTACGCCGGTCTCAACGGGCCGTTCGTGATCGCCCACAGCCACGACCACCGGGTCGCCGGCTACCTGGACAACCAACTCCAGGGACATCTCGCTAGCGACCCGGAGGACATCGCGGCCATGATGGCGGCGTGGGAGAACGTGCGCGGCGAGGCGCTGTCCCACTGGCAGTCGGTTGAACTCATCACGGAAGTGGCGGAGACATGGAGCTGAACGGCGCCCGGTGGCGCAAGAGCAGCCGCAGCAGCGGCAACGGCGGCGCATGTGTCGAGGTCGCCGACAACCGTTCCGGCGTCGTGGCCGTGCGGGACTCCAAGGACCCGGCAGGGCCGGCCCTCACCTTCGCGCCAGCGGCCTGGCGCGCGTTCGTCACCCAGCTCGCTCGGCGGCCCTGACCGGGACCGACGCGTCCGGTCCGTCCGCCGGGGCAGGCGTGGCCCGGAGGGACCAGAGCGCAAGGGGCACGGCGGCGACCGCGGCGGTCAGCAGGATCAGGCGATGGTCGACGAGTTCGAGCAGGCTCGCGCCGGCCATCAGGGCCACAGTGGACGGGCCGAAGGTCAGCGTGTTGACCGTCGACGCCACCCGCCCGACCAGTTCGCCCGGCGTCTCCCGCTGCACCGCCGTCCAGACGGTGACCAGCACCAGCGGCACGCCGAGCCCCACCGCAACCCCGCCGGCGACCACGAGTCCGACCGAGGTCGTGGCCCGCAGGGCCAGCCCGACGGCGAAGACCGCGACCGCCCCGGCCACCACCCGCCGGTCACCGAAGCGGCGCAGCAGTGACCCGGCGGCCAGGCCGCCGAGAAGGGACCCGACGCCCTGCACGGTGGCGAGCACGCCGTTGAACTCGGGCGGCCGCCCCAGGCCGGCGTCCACCACGGCGTACGCGACGGCGCCGTTGAGCCCCATCAGCACCATGGTCAGCGCGGCGCAGCCGACCACGTGCCGTAGCGCCCGATGCCGACGCAGGTGTCCCCACCCGTCGGCGAGCTGCCGGCTCCAGCGCTCGGGGCGCCCCGGCGGCTGCTCGCGGACCCGGAGCGACCAGAAGACGAGGCCGGCCAGCATGAAGGTGGCCGCGTCCAGCAGCACCACGGGGTGCGCGCCGTACGCGGCGAACAGCCCCGCTCCGGCGAGTGGGGCGAGCAGCTTCATCCCCTCGTTGATCGTGGTCCGCAGCCCGTTGAAGTCGCCGAGCAGCGGGCCGGACACCACCGCCGGTACCAGCGCGGCCTCGGCCGCGTCGCTCAGTACGAAGCTGATCCCGTACGCGGTCATCACCACGAAGATCAACCACACCCGGGTCGCCGAGTCGACCAGCAGCAGCACCGGCAGCAGCGCCGCCATCACCGCGTGCAGGACGATCAGCAGCGGCCGGCGGCGGAACCGGTCGGCGAGCAGCCCCAGCAGTGGCCCGACCAGCGTCGGCGCCCACACCCCCAGGGTCACCAGGGCGGCGAGGCCGCTCGACCCGCTCAGCTCCTTCACCCAGATGCCGGCCACCAGCAGCATCGCCGCGGTGCCGAAGCCGGACACCAGCACCCCGCCGAGATAGCGGCCGGCGTCGCGGTTGGTCAGCACCCTGGCCGTACCCCAGCTCATCGCACCTCCCCACCACCGGCAGATTCTGCCCGAACGGCGGCCACGGCAGTTGTCCGGCCCGGCCGGCGGGTACGGTCCGGGGATCGACGGCGGCCGGCCCGGAATCCGTCGTACACATGTTCTATCCACAGGCTGTGGACGGCGGAGGGTTCGATGGGTTACCAGCTCAGCGCGGTGGTCGCGGACGCGGAACTGCTCCGCGAGCAGACCGCCGAGCTGGATCACGCGGTCCTCGGCGAGTTGCGCCAGGATTTCGCGCTGCTGCCGGTCACCCCTCAGTTGGTGGTGGAGCTGACCGGGTCGCTGCCGGATTTCGCGCTGGACGACCGGAGTGCCGAGCACCCGTTCGACCTGGTGTTGTCGCCGGCACTGGTCGAGCTGTTGGCCCGCTGGTCGCGGTCCGGGCCGGTGGCGTACCTGGAGGCGGAGTTCGGCGGCGGCGCCGGCTACCAGTCGGCGGCGGTATGGCTGGGCGGCGCGCTCTCCTGGGGGCCACGGTTCGACGACGTGCTCGACGCGCCGCGTGGACAGTGGCCGATCAACATGGCGCTCACCCGGCTCGGTGTCGAGCCGGGCAATTGGATCGACCCGTTCGCCGAGCTGGGGTTGCACCTGGAGAGCAACACCGACGGTTGGCTTGCGCACGGGCGGCGCCGCCTCAGCGCCGACTACTGGGATGAGCTGGTCGAGCAGTGGGAGAACCGGTGATCCGCCGAGCGGCATCGACCGTCGCCGACGGGGCCTGACGGCCCGGCACCCGCGCACAACGCCCGGCCGGTCCGTGACGGACCGGCCGGGCGTCGCCGTGTTCAGCTCAGAACAGCGGGCCACCACTCTGCGGCCCGGCGATCCGGAGGCCGTAGCGCTGGGGCCAGACGACCTGGGTGCGCAGGGTCAGCCCACTCCACGACCTGTTGAGCGGTTCGAGCCCGCCGGCGGCCCCGTGGAACGGGATGATGGTCCCGGACGGATATCCGGCAAGGTCACCGCTCACCTCTTCCCCGGTCGCCGCCACGACGGCGTCGAGCCCGCCGACGCCGTTGAGGTTCAGCAGGGCGACGGACGCGCCGAACACGTCTCGGCTCTCGGACCCGCCCGGGACGGTCGGGTGGTTCTGGTCGAACGCCTGGGCACCGCTCCCCGTCAGCCCGGCGGCGGAGCCCTTGAGCAGGGTGACGCCGCCCGCCTCGGTCTGCGAGCCGATGCCCTCGCCAGGGGCGCCGATCAGCACGTCCGCCCTGCCGTCGCCGGTCACGTCGCCGACCGCCAGCGCACCACCGAAGCGGTCGTCGTCCTCAGGATCTCCCGGTACGCCGGCCGTGCTCTGCGTGATGATTCTTGCCGCGCCGCTGGACAGGCCGCCGGAGCGGCCGGTGAAGACCGCGACGAGGCCGCCGTTGATGTGCGGGGTCTGCGCGCCGGGCGCCCCGGCGACCACCTCGCCCAGCCCGTCGCCGTTCACGTCGCCGATCGCGAGCGTGTCACCCAGGTACCACGCGATGGTGCCGCTCTGATCCTTCGGCCGCACCGCCGCACCTGTGACCGCGGTGGCGCCGGTGGACGACACACCACTCGCCGAGCCCCACATCAGGGTGACCATGCCGCTGCCGTCCGAGGCCACGCCGTCGTTCTCGCGAGGAGCGCCGATCACCAGGTCGTTGTAACCGTTGTTGTCGACCTTCCCGATCGCGAGTGAGAAGCCGAACTGGTCGTTGCCCTCGGCCCCGCCGGGCACCGCAGCCTGGTCCTGGTGGAGGTGCTGCGCTCCGGTGGCCGTGAGGCCCGTCGACCCGCCGAAGAGGACGGTGACCGCGCCGGCGAAACTCTTGCTCCCGATCGACTCTCCGTACGCGCCGATGGCGAGGTCCTCGCGGCCATCGCCGTTGATGTCACCGGCCGCGAGGGCAGCACCGAACTGGTCGAAGCTCTCCGGGTCGTCCGGAACGCCCGGCGAATCCTGGTTGAAGTGGATCGCCGAGTCGACCACCAGGCCCGTACGGCTGCCCGGGATGACCCAGACCCCGCCGGCGCGGGTCTTGGTCCGGGGATTCACCTCGTCACTGTTGCCGATGGCCAGGTCGTCGTAACGGTCGCCGTTGAAGTCTCCCGCCACGAGAGCCATCCCGAAACAGACGCAGCCGCCGTCCGGCGGCACGACGCCTAGGAGGTAATCGACCTGCGCGGCCGACGAGTAGCGCACGGTGACCACACCAGCCGGGGTCAGGGGCAGGTTGTAGTTGAACGGGTCGCCGGTGGCCGCGATGTCGTCGATGCCGTCGCCGTCGAAGTCGGAGCGGCCGGCGCCCTTGCCCCGTACCGGGGTGATCGTCCTTGGCACCGCGACCCTGTGGTGCTGGAGAACGATGCCCTCACGGGTGATGGTCCGGACGCCTCCCGCAGCCTGTGCCGGGACGCTGAGCGCCAGGCTGGCCAGAACGGTCGAAACTACTAAGATTGGTGCAGCTCGCTGCATAGATACCCCGCTTCCGTTGGGCGCCTGGACACCGTAGGCGGACGGTCGGATCACCGAAATGAGGCGAACGGGCAGGGTTGACGACGGCCCGCCGAGGATCAGCCCACCAGAAATCCGGTGACCGGCAGCAACTTGGACGCCCTGGTTCCGTTGTGGACTGGGGGATTCCATGAAATTGCGACAATTTGCTTTTATTTCCGCGTTGCTGACGGCTGCCTCGATCGCCGGCAGCGGCGTGCCACCACCGGGGCCGGTCCCGGACGGCCGGCCCGCCAGCAGCGTGGAGATCATCGACCTGAACGGCCTGCGCAACATCGAGTTCGGCGACACCGAGGACGAGCTGACCCGCCGGGGCATCCTGCGTACCGACCTGGACGCCTGCGGGCCGATGCTCGCCGGCCACGACACGGTCAGCCCGGTCTTCGCCGGGGACAAAATGGTGCTGCTCTGGGTCGGCGACCCGATGCGGACACCGGAGGGCATCACGGCAGGCTCACCCGTCGACCAGGTCTGGTCCCGCTATCCGTCGGTCACCCGGTTGCGAGCTCCACAGGGGACGTACCGGCTCGATGGGCTGCTCGCCCGCAGCGGGGACCGCGCGTACCTCTTCCTGCACGACGGGCGCACGGTCCGCAAGACCATCGCCGGGTACGCCGACTGGGCCCGCCGCATGTTCGACGAGGGCACCGGCCCCTGCTGAGCCGCGGAACGACCGCCAGAAGTCGTACGAGTGGGCCTCCCCGAAACCCTTCGTGCCCGACCCGCCGCCGCCCAGCACCCGCACGTACGGCGAACCGCTGCGCAGTCGAGGCCAGTCCGCCCGGCCCGTCCGCGCGAAGTCGCTCCAGGCGCGGACCATCTCGTCGGACAGCCGCCGCTGGGGCGGCGTCAGCGCCTCGGCGTAGTCGACCGTGAACAGGTACGGCAGCTCGGCGCAGTGGTACGCGCCGGTCGGGTAGGTCGACTCCGGCCCGTCGGCGAAGAACGGCGCGTCGTCGTCGGCGAACTCGTAGGCGTACGTCGGCACCCGCCGGGCGAACTCCAGCGCGGCGGAGTAGACCGGCTCCGCGTAGTCGCGGTCGGTGAGCACGGCGGCCAACGTCTCGCTCGCCGATCGCGCGGCGTCGCGCGGATAGCGGGCCAGCACCTCCCCCGCCCGGTCACCGAAGGCGGCCCGCACCTGCTCGCGGTACTGCTCGTCGGTGAGCGGGCACGACTCGGGCTGCTCACCCGGCTCCGGTGGCGTCGGGCAGTTCATCCCACTGCGTTCCATCCCCCACACCAGGAGTCGGGACTCGTCCCGGTTCATCCCCGTCAACACCGGCATCGGATGCAGTCGCCCGGTGGCCAGCGCGTCCGCCGGGTCCACCGGGAGCGTGCGGCCGTCGACGACCGGACCGAGGTCGACACCCGCACCCGGGTAGCCGGCCGCCTCGATGAGACTGGAGGGGTCACGCCCGCGCAGGCAGGCGGCGACCGTACCCGGATCGACGCAGCCGACCCCGCGCGCGAACTCCTCGGCCGCCTCGGTCGCGCCGGCCCGCGTCTGCACCGGGTTGGCGCACGAGTTGCTCTGCATGACCGCCCGGTGGAACAGGCCGGCGGAGGCCGGCGCGGCCAGCTGCGCGCAGACACTGGTCGCCCCGGCGGACTGGCCGAACAGGGTGACGTTGCCGGGGTCCCCGCCGAAGGCCGCCGCGTTGCGTCGCACCCACCGCAGCGCCGCCTGCTGGTCCTGGAGGCCGTAGTTGCCGACGGACCCGCCCCCGTCGGCCAGCGCAGGATGCGCCAGGAAGCCGAGCGCACCGAGCCGGTAGTTCAGCGTGACGACGATGACGTCACCGCCGGTCGCCAGCCGCCGCCCGCCGTACACGTCCCCGCTGCCGAACCGGAAGTCGCCACCGTGCAGCCACACCAGCACCGGGCGGGGCGTCCGCGCGGCGGCACGGGGCGTGGTGACGTTGAGGTAGAGGCAGTCCTCGGACTCCGACGGATCGTCCATCGGCAGACCCTGGAGTTGGGCGCACGCGTCGCCCGGTCGGGTCGCGTCGCGTACGCCCGTCCAGGCGGCACCCGGCAGCGGCGGGGCCCAGCGCAGCGCGCCCAGCGGCGGGCGGGCGTACGGGATGCCCTGGAAAGAGCGGTGGTCCGCCGCCACGGTCCCTCGCACCGCGCCCTGGTCGGTCCGCACGACGGCCGCGCTCCGGCCGGTGGCTGCCGAGGCGCCCGGGCCGACGGCCACCATCGGCACGAGCAGCGCGACGGCACCCAGCGCGGCGACCCACCGCTTCGGAGAACCCGTTCCGAGGTACGGGATGCTGGCCATGTTTCCTCCATTCGTCGAAGCCGGTACGGCGTACGCACCGTGCTGCGGCGAGCATGCCGACCTGGCAACCACGCGACCAGGGAGCTCTAGTACGCCCGACCGCCGGGGCCGACGAACACCGACGGGCCGACTGTCGGTGCTCTAGTGCGCTACCGTCACAGCCCTACCGGCGGGAGGCCGACCGTGACGGAGATCGACGAGTCGACACCCCCGTACCTGCGCATCGTCGGGGAGCTGCGGCGGCGCATCGCCGCAGGCGAGTTGGGCCCCGGCGACCGGTTGCCGTCCACCCGGCAGATCGTCCGGGAATGGGGGGTCGCGATGGCGACCGCCAGCCGGGCGCTCACCGTGCTCCGCCAGGAGGACCTGGTCCGGGCGCTACCCGGTGTGGGCATGGTGGTGACCGGCCCGGAGCCGACCTCGGCCGCGCGGGGTGCCCGGGTCGACGCCCGGCGGGGCTCCGCCCGCGGCGTGACCCGCGATCAGGTGGTGCGGACCGCCACCGGCATCGCCGACTCCGAGGGGTTGGCGGCGCTGAGCATGCGGCGCATCGCGGCCGAACTCGACGTGCCGACCATGTCGCTGTACCGGCAGGTCCGCGGCAAGGAGCAGCTACTACTGCTGATGGCGGACGCGGCCTTCGCCGCGCATCGACTGCCCCACACCCTCCCGCCCGGGTGGCGAGCCCAACTGGAACTGCTCTGCCGGCTCCAGTGGTCGATCTATCGGCGGCATCCCTGGCTGGCCCAGGTCATCTCGCTGACCCGCCCACTCATGGCGCCGCACGCCGTCGCACACACCGAATGGGCCCTGCGCGCCCTGGCCGGGCACGGCCTGGACCAGCACACCCAGCTCCACCTGGTGGCCGCGCTGGCCAACCACGTACGCGGCACCGCCGTGAGCCTGGAGCGGGAGGCCGAGGCGGAACAGGACACCGGCCTGACCGACGACGAGTGGATGGCGGCCCAGGCCGAGGTGTTGACCGCGCTGCTCACGGCGGGCGAGTTTCCCCACCTGGCCCGGCTCACCCGGTCCGCGGTCGACCTCAACGTCGAGAGCCTCTTCGAATTCGGTCTGCAACGGCTGCTCGACGGGGTGGCGGCTCTGCTCGAACGATGAACGCCCGGCCGATCCGTGCGGATCAACCGGGCGTGTCGCCTGTTCGTGAGCGATGTAACCCTTTCGGCCGGAGGGACGCCTGACCTATCGACCGGGCCAGATGCCGGCCGGGCCGGTGACCGTCTCCAGCGCGGGTCCCGGCCCCACGTCCCATCCCGACCACGATAGGAACCCATGGTCAACCACCTGTTCCGACCAACGCTCCGCCGCGCGCTGCGGACCGGCTCGCTCGCGGCCGCCGTCGTCGCGTCGATGCTCACCACCCTCCCGGGCGCGGCGGTGGCCGCACCCAGCCCCGCCGACGTCGTCCTCGGCCTGGTCGCCGACCCCGGCGAGGTCGGCCCGGACGGCGGCCGCGTCCGCCTCCACGTCTCGGTACGCAACGCGGGGGGCGCCGAGGCCACCGACATCACCGTGAAACTGAAGTTGCCGGCCGACGCCACCCTCGGTTGGGGCGATGGACTCAATGGCTGGAGGTGCGACGCGGCCGCCGCCAAGTGCAAGTGGGGCGACCTCGCCGCGGGCGCCACCGCCGAGCTCGACGTCTGGGCGACCCTGCCTCCCGGCACCGACGGCCGGAAGGTGACGGTCTCCGCCACCGCCACCACCGAAAGCCGCGAGTCGTCCACCACCAACAACACCGGCACGGCCACGGTGGAGTACGTGGTGAAGCCGGACCTCAGCTTCTCTTTCGTTGAATGGGACGGGGGCGAGATCTCCACCCTCGGCGGCAACGGCTCGCGGGGTTCCGTGGGGGCCCGGGCGGTCAACGAGGGCACCGTCAGCGCCCCCGGTGCCCGCTTCACCTTCCAGATGCCACCGGGCGCCTTCGCCGGCGCCTGGACCCAGAGCGACCCATCGTGGACGTGCGACTTCTCCACCTCCACCTGGGTCTGTGAGAACGACCAGGAGATCCGCCCGGGCGAGGCGGCCCAGTTCAACCTCTACCCGTACTTCCCGGCCGGTACGGCGGGCGACACCCGGACGGTGACCGGCTCGGTGTCGACCCCGGCGATCGAGCGGTCGCTGGCCAACAACAGCGACACGACCACCTTCACGTACGCCGTGCCGCTTCCGGGCGATCTGAACGTCTACGGGCTCGACGTGGTCGCCACGGATGAGCTGCGGGCGAACCAGGAGTTCGAGGTGTCGGCGTACGTGTACACCGAGGGTGGCAGCCCGTCGGAGGACGTCGTGGTCCGGCTCCCGCTCCCGCCAACCGTCGAGTTCCTCTCGGTCGACGCTGGCGGCCCCGCCTGGGCCTGCCGGCTGGAGGAGACGACTGAGCGGGTCGTCGAGTGCACCCGTGACCACTGGGACATCGCCACCGACGGGCTCAACGTGCGGGTGAAGCTGCGGGCGCAGCCCCGCACGCCGGCCGGCCAGCTGACCTTCACCGTGACCGGGTCCGCCAGCACGCCGGAGTCGTCGACGGAGAACAACACCGCCTCGGACACCGTCACCTACGTCGCCGAGGGCGCCGTCACCGGCCGCGTCTGGCTCGACCTCGACCGGGACGGCCAGCGTGACGCCGGGGAGCCGATGGCCTTCGACAAGATTGCCGGACTGACCGTCGTACCGGAGACGGGCTCGCTGCCGTGGGACTGGCAGGGCATCTACACCAACACGGTCAGCGGGACGTACTGGGGCGGACGGCTGAAGCCGGGCCGGTACACCGTCAAGGTCATCCTGCCGGACGGCAGCAGCACCCAGTTCAGCACGCCCGACCTGGGCGACGACGCCACCGACTCGGACATCGTCAGTTACGTCGGCGGCTACTACCCGTACGGGCTCAGCGCCCTCGTCGAGGTTCGTGACGGCGCGGAGACCCCGGTGGACGTCGGCATCCTGCCGCAGTCCTGACGCCTGCCCGGAATCAGAAACGAAAGCGCCCGGCCGATCCTCACGGATCGTCCGGGCGTTTCTGCATTTCAGGAGCGGTGGCGGAGGGATTTGAACCCTCGGAGGGCGTTAACCCTCACACGCTTTCGAGGCGTGCTCCTTAGGCCGCTCGGACACGCCACCGCCGACGAGGGTACAGGACCGCTGGTTCCGACGCCGAACCGGTATCACCGGCAGCGGCCTGGCAGGATCTTTGCCATGAGTACGCACATCGGCGCGAAGCCGGGAGAGATCGCCGAGCGGGTCCTGATGCCGGGCGACCCGCTGCGGGCCAAGTGGATCGCGGAGACCTACCTCGAGAGCGCCACCTGCTACTCGACGGTCCGGGGCATGCTGGGCTTCACCGGCCGCTGGAACGGCGTCGAGGTCTCCGTCCAGGGCTCCGGCATGGGCATGCCGTCCGCCTCCATCTACGCCCATGAGCTGATCAACGAGTACGGCGTGAAGACGCTGATCCGGGTCGGCTCCTGCGGTGCCCTCAGCACCGACCTCCAACTGCGCGACGTGGTCGCCGCGATCGGGTCGTCCACCGACTCGAACATGAACCGGATGCGCTTCGACGGTCTGATCGACTACGCCCCGGTGGCCGATTTCGGGCTGCTGCGTACCTCGGTCGAGGTGGCCGAGCGGCGCGGCATCAGCATGCACGTCGGGCCGATCCTGGCCGCGGACGCCTTCTACACGGACCGGCCGGACCTCTACGACACCCTCGCCGACTACGGCGTGCTGGCGGTGGAGATGGAGTCGGCGGCGCTCTACACGATCGCCGCCCGGTTCAAGGCCCGCGCGCTGACCGTGCTGACCGTCAGCGACCACATCAAGACCGGCGAGAAGACCACCTCCGAGGAGCGGGAGCAGACCTTCAGCCAGATGGTCGAGATCGCCTTGGACACCATCATCGCCTGACCCTTTGGCGCACCCGCCGCCCCGTCGTCCGTCT
The DNA here is from genome assembly GCF_040608175.1 of Micromonospora sp. NPDC005206. Taxonomy (NCBI): domain Bacteria; kingdom Bacillati; phylum Actinomycetota; class Actinomycetes; order Micromonosporales; family Micromonosporaceae; genus Micromonospora; species Micromonospora sp. NPDC005206. Next base: position 29,196 of record NZ_JBEXHU010000004.1, on the reverse strand, counting down.
GGACGGCGGGGCGGTGTGCTGTCGGTCGGGTGGCGGGGTGATGACGATCACGACAGAAAACAACACGACCGGTCGTGCTTTATTAGTACGGTGTCCCCATGACCGTCGACGGACGCCTCGCTCGGGGCGAGCGCAGCCGGAACGCCGCGCTGGACGCGGCCGTGGTGCTCGCCACCCAGTCCGGCCTGGACGGTCTCAGCCTCGCCCAGCTCGCCGACACGCTCGGCGTGAGCAAGTCGGGCCTCTTCGCGCACTGGCGGTCGAAGGAGGCGCTCCAGCTCGCCGCGATCGACCGTGCGGTGACGCTCTGGCAGGACCGGATCGTCGCGCCGGCGCTGCTCGCCCCCCGGGGCGTACGGAGGCTTCGCGCCCTGCACGAGGCACGGATCGACTTCTACGCCAGCCGGGTGCTCCCCGGTGGCTGCTTCTTCGCCAACACCCAGTTCGAGTTCAACGCCCGCCCCGGCCCGGTCCGGGACCGGCTCGCCGAGACGTACAGCCAGTGGACGGCGTTCCTCGAACTCCTCGTCCAGCAGGCGGTCGACGCCGGCGAACTCCCCACCGACCTGAACGTCCCACAGCTGGCGTACGAAATCGACGCGCTCGGGATGGGTGCCGCGATGCAGTCCCGGCTGCTCGACCCGGACGCCGCCTACCGCTACGCCCGCGCCGGCCTGCTGGACCGCCTGCGGGCGCTCTGCCCCAACCCCACCCTGCTAACGGAAGGCACCTCATGACCCACGCCGTCGCCGACCAGCCCACCGCCGAGTTCGGGCACGTCGAGCACGTCACGGTGCACTTCGACGACCTCGACGCGATGGGCATCCTGCACAACGCGCGTTACGCGGTGCTGCTGGAACGGGCCCTGACGCCGTACTGGACCGAGCGGGGGCTGGCCTACCGGGGCAGCGCCACCCCGCCGGACCTGTTCCACGCGGTCCGCGAGTTCACCATCACCTACCGGGCGCCGATCGCCGCCACGGGCCCGGTGGCCGTGCACTTCTGGCTCGAACACTTCGGCACCAGCAGCGCCGAGTACGCCTTCCAGTTCCGCTCCGTCGACGGCGACACCGTGCACGCCGAGGGGCGGCGGGCGATCGTCCGCCTCGACCCGGCGACGCTGCGGCCCGCGCCGTGGACCGAGGCCGCCCGGGCGGTGGCCGCCACCCTCCTCCGTACCACCGCCACCTCCGCCTGACGCGCTGCGGGTCAGCGGAAGAAGGCGCGCAGCACGGCCGCGGTCTCGGCCTCCAGCACGCCGCCGTAGACCTCGGGGCGGTGGTTGAGTCGGCGGTCGCGCAGCACGTCCCACAGTGAGCCCGCCGCCCCGGTCTTCGGCTCCCAGGCACCGAAGACGACGGTGGAGACCCGGGCCAGCACGAGCGCTCCCGCGCACATGGTGCACGGCTCCAGGGTGACCACGAGGGTGCAGTCGTCCAGCCGCCACCGGCCGGCCCGCTCGGCGCCCCTGCGCAGCGCCAGCACCTCGGCGTGCGCGGTGGGGTCGCCGGTCAGCTCCCGCTCGTTGCGCCCGATTGCCAGCTCGGTCCCGTCGGGGCCGTAGAGCACCGCACCCACCGGCACGTCGTCCACGTCGACAGCGCCCGCGTCGTCCACGGCGGGGCCGGTGACGGCGACCTCCAGCGCACGCCGCATCCACAGCTCGTGCCGCTGGCGCCGGCCGACCTCACCCGGGTCGGCCAGCCCCTCGTGGGCGCCCGGTCCGGCGCGGCCGACCGCGCGGGGGGTCGGCTGCCCCGGCCGGATCGTCTCGAGCAGGGGATCGGTGGCGTCGGCGGGCTCCCCGCCGCCCACCGGCGGCATCCCACCGTCAGACCCGGTGGGATCAGACCTCACGCAGGTCCTCGACCTCGTCGGCGCAGCCGAGCACCTCGCAGATCTCGGCGGTGACGTCGGCCGGCATCATCCCCTCGTGCGTGCACAGGGCCAGCAGTTTCTGCGCGGGGATGCCCAGGTTGGCGAGCAGGTCGGCGTCGCCCACCGGGTCGGCCTCCGGGTCGACGACGGGCTGCTCGCTCTCCTCGTCGCCGCTGGCCGCCGGGCGCGGCTCGTCGTCGCCGTCGAGCCCGGTGACCGAGGTCTTCAGATCACCGACCAGCAGCGAACCCAGCCGCGACTCCTCGGCGTACGCGGAGTCCGATCCGAACACCCGCAGGTCCTCGCCCTCGTCGAGCCGCAGGATCACCAGGTAGGCGTCGTCCGCCTCGACGAAGAGCAGCGAGATGTCGGCCTCCTGGTCGACGTCACGCAGCCGGTCGGCGACCTCGTCGATGTCGGTGGCGCCGCGCAGGTTGACCTCTGCGGCGGTCCAGCCGCTGTCGTCGCGCACCACGGCCGCAGCGAAGTACGACACGGTCCCCCCAATAGCCCTCGGCACAGCGCCGACTCGTTACGCGTGCACGTTAGCCGGTCGGGTCGGCAGGCGACCGGTCAACGCCCCGAAGGGCCGGTCATTCCTGACAAAGTCGGATCAGCCGGCTACCCGACGGCGGGTGGCGATGAGCTGGCGCAGACGCTCGGTGCGCAGCCGCTGGGGCCGGGTGCGCTGACGTACCTGCCGGGCCCCCGCCAGTTCGGCGAGCAGCTGCAGGCGGCGGCGGCTTCGATCGGGGTCCTGCCGCTGGGTGGTCCAGGCCATAGTGCCGAGCGTGCCCAGTCTCGGCGGCCACGTCAAGACGGCGTTCGCTGTGCAGCCAACCGGGCACGCGGCGCAGTCACCGTCGACCCGAACCGAGGCCCGCCGGCCCGTTCACCAGAGCGGCCAGTCACCACCGGTCGCCCACTTGACCGCCACCACGGCGGCGGCGATGCTCCAGCCACCGGCGGTGACGATGGCCACCCCGGCGGCCACCCCACGGTCGCCGAGGCGCACGAGGACCAGGGCTGTCGTCCAGGCCAGCAGACCGGCCACCACCGTCCACCACGCGTAGCTGGCCACGCCGGTGCCGAGCAGACCGAAGAGCACCAGCCAGGCGGCTGCCGCACCGCCGCCGGCGGCGACACCGCCGCCGGTGACCGGGTGCGGTTCGCGGTAGGTGGGGCGGGTCGGTGGCCCGGCCGGAAAGAGCCCCGAGGGGGTACGCGCGGCCGGGCGCGCGACGGCGTCGGGATCCGGGCCGGGATCGGGCCGGGCGATGGTCACCGTCGCTGCCCTCCCCTACACGCGTCGCTCGTGCCCACGGTACCGGTCTGCCAGGATGACCGGATGCCCTCGCCGACGATCGGCCGCCGCACGCGTCCGGCGTACCCGATCCTGCTGCTGCTCGCCCCGGTGCTGGCCGCCGGCTGCGCGACGACCCGGCCGGGAGTGCCAGCGGATGGCGCCGCCCCGACGCCGCCGGCGGTCTGGGCGACGGCCGACCAGCCCGGGGCGCCATCCGCCACGCCGACGGCGACCGGTCCGGCCAGCACGGCGCCGTCGTCGGCCCGGCCGTCGACAGCCGCACCCCGCGCCGAGCTGCGACATGTCTTCCCGGTACGCGCCGACGACGTGGCGTACCACCCGACGCACGGCGCCTACCCGGCGACGGACATCTTCGCCGACTGTGGTGAGCGGTTCGTCGCGGTGACCGACGGGACGGTGCTCGAGGTGAGTCGCACCGACCGGTACGACAAGCGCGGGCCGCAGGGTCCGGACAACGGGGGCCTGTCGGTCGCCCTGCTCGGCGATGACGGGGTGCGCTACTACGGCTCGCACCTGAGCGTGGTGACCAGCGGCGTCGACCCCGGGGCCCGGGTGCGCGCCGGGCAGCAGCTCGGCAAGGTGGGTCGCACCGGCAACGCGAACAACGTCTGCCACGTGCACTTCGGCATCTCGCCGCCGTGTACGGGCCGGGACGGCTGGTGGATCCGGCGCGGGGTGCTCTGGCCGGCGCGCTACCTGGACTCCTGGCGGCGTGGCGGCAATCGGGAACCGGCCGCCGAGGTGACGGCGTGGCAGCGTAAACACGGCTGCCCGAAGGCTCCCTGACGGGCCCCGCAACGGCTAGGTTCGGTGGGATGAAGGCCCGGGACCCCATCGCCGACCTGCGCCGGATCGCGTTCCTGCTGGAGCGGGCGAACGAGGCCACCTATCGGGTACGGGCGTTCCGGTCGGCGGCCAAGGCACTGGCCGGTCTGCCTGCGGCCGAGGTGGCCGAGCGGGCCGGCAACGGCACGCTCACCAAGCTGGCCGGGGTCGGTGACGTCACGGCCCGCTGTGTGGCGGAGTCGCTGGCCGGTGAGGAGCCGGTCTACCTGCGCCGGCTGGTGGCGACCGAGGGCAGCGACCTGGACGCCGAGGCGACGGCGCTGCGCACCGCCCTGCGCGGCGACTGTCACACCCACTCGGACTGGTCCGACGGCGGCTCCCCGATCGAGGAGATGGCGCTGGCCGCGGTGGAGATGGGTCACGAGTACATGGTGCTGACCGACCACTCGCCACGGTTGAAGGTGGCCCGGGGGCTGACCGCCGATCGGCTGCGCCGTCAGCTCGACCATGTGGCGCAGGTCAACGCGGCGCTGCCGGAGGGTTTCCGGATCCTGACCGGGATCGAGGTGGACATCCTCGCCGACGGCTCACTGGACCAGGACGAGGAGCTGCTGGCCCGGCTGGACGTGGTGGTCGGATCGGTGCACAGCGGCCTGAACGACGAGCGGGCGAAGATGACCCGGCGAATGCTGACCGCGGTCGCCAACCCCCATCTGGACATCCTCGGTCACTGCACCGGCCGGATGGTGTCGTCGCGCCCGGCCGGGGTGACCGGGCCGGGCGACCGGGGGCACCGGGCCCGGACCCGGGCGGAGAGCGACTTCGACGCGGACGCCGTCTTCGCCGCCTGCACGGAGCACGACACCGCCGTCGAGATCAACTCGCGGCCGGAGCGGCAGGACCCGCCGAAGCGGCTGATCCGCCGCGCCCTGGAGGCCGGCTGCCGGTTCGCGATCAACACGGACGCGCACGCGCCCGGCCAGCTCGACTGGCAGCGGTTCGGCTGCGAGCGGGCGGCCCGCTGCGGCGTCCCCGCCGACCGGGTGGTCAACACCTGGTCTGCGAAACAACTCGTGAAGTGGGCCGCCGACCGGCCCTGACGGATCGGCGGCCGCCGTGGGTCAGCGCTGGGCGGCGGGCTCGGCAGCGGGGGCGGCGGGCGCGCCGACGCCAACCAGCGGCCGCGGCCGCCGCCGGCCGAAGACGCCCTGCGAGACCGCGACCCCCAGCAGCACGATCAGCGCGCCGACCGGCTGGTGCCAGTTGAGCCGCTCATCGAGCGCCACGGCCCCGATCAGCACCGCGAAGATCGGGATCAGGTAGGTGACGGTGGAGGCGGTGCTCGCCCCGGCCACCCGGATGTTGCGCATGTTGATCACGAAGGCGAGCCCGGTGCCGAGCGCGCCGAGGGCCAGCACGCTGGCCACCACCTTCGGCGACAGGTCGGTGGGCAGCGGTGGCGCGCCCGCGACGAACGGGGTGACGATGGCCAACTGGCCGGCGGCGAGCAGCAACTGCGCCGCGGAGAGCGACAGGCCGGAGTGGCTGCTGCCCGCGACGAACCGCTTCTGGTACGGGATGGCGAGGCCGTAGCAGGCGGCCGCGCCGAAGCACATCAGCTGCCCGATGAAGTGCGCCCCGCCAATGCCCTCCCAGACCCCGAGCACCACGAGCACGCCCAGGAAGCCCAGCCCGAGCCCGACCGCGCGGCGTACGGTCAGCCGCTCGGTGCGGAAGACCAACACCGCCAGCGGCAGCACGATCAGTGGCGTGGTGGCGTTCCAGATGCCGGCGAGCATCGACTCGACCCGCTGCTCGCCGTAGCCGAAGAGGGTGAACGGCACGGCCACGCCGAACGCGGCGACCACGAAGAGATGCGCCCAGACCCGGGGCTCGGAGGGCAGCCGGTCGCGCAGCACCGCGAGCACCACCAGCAGGGTCAGCGCGCCGGCGAGGACCCGGTAGAGGGTGAGCTGGACCGGGTGCAGCTCGGCCACCCCGACCTTGATGAACAGGAAGCTGGAGCCCCAGATGGCGGCGAGGGCGATGAATCCCGGCAGCCAGGCGCGCAGCGCTGCCTTGTCAGGAGTGATGTCGGTGTTCACCCCTGACACTCTGCCCGAGGCGTACGACAAAGTCGCACGACTTTCGGACACCATCTCTGACCACCACGGTGCCGCCAACTGCCAGCTGAACACGACAAACGTCGTCGACACCGGGGCGGGGTGGTCACGTAGGGTCGCACCGTGGGACGAATTGATGAACTCGCCAACCGCTACGTGGCCGAGTGGGCGCCCTTGAGCCCGACCGGCGCCACCTACGTCGGCATCGCCGGCCATGACGACCAGCTGGACGATCTCTCGCCCGAGGGTTACCGGGCGCGGGCGGACCTGACCCGCCGGACGCTCTCGGAGCTGGAGGTGACCGACCCGGACACCGAGGCGGAACGGACCGCCAAGGAGGCCATGCAGGAACGGCTCGGCCTGGACCTGGCCCGGTACGACGCCGGCGAGGCCACCAGCGAGGTCAATGTGATCGCCAGCGGGCTGCACGACATCCGCATGGTGTTCGACCTGATGCCGACCGCGACGGCCGACGCTCAGGCCAACATCGCTGCCCGACTCAACGGCTTCCCCGGCGCGCTGGAGGGCTACAAGACCACGCTGCGGGAGGCGCTCGCCGCCGGCCAGATCAGCTCGAAGGTGCAGCTGGTCGAGGTGGCCAAGCAGTGCGACGTCTGGGTCGACCCGACCGGGGACAACTTCTTCCACGGGCTGGTCGAGCGGCTGGGCGCGGACGGCACGCTCGGCGCCGAGCTGCGCCGGGGCGCGGCGGCGGCCACCGCGGCGACCGCGGAGTTCGGCCAGTTCCTGCGCGCCGAGCTGGCACCGCACGGGCGGGACAAGCAGGCCGCCGGCCGGGAACGCTACGAGCTCGCCTCGCAGTACTTCCTCGGCGCCAAGGTCGACCTGGACGAGACGTACGCCTGGGGGTTCGCGGAGCTGGCCCGCCTGGAGGCGGAGATGCGGGTCGTCGCCGGGCGCATCGCGGGCCCCGGCGCCAGTGTCGACGAGGCCGTGGCCGCGCTCGACGCCGACCCGGCGCGGACCATCCAGGGCAAGGAGGCGTTCCGGGACTGGATGCAGGCGCTCGCGGACAAGGCGATCAGCGAGCTGCACGGCACCCACTTCGACATCCCGGAGCAGGTTCGCCGGATCGAGTGCTGCCTGGCCCCGACCAGTGACGGCGCCATCTACTACACCGGGCCGAGCGAGGACTTCTCCCGCCCGGGTCGCATGTGGTGGGCGGTGCCGCAGGGCATCACCGACTTCTCCACCTGGCGGGAGGTGACCACGGTCTACCACGAGGGCGTGCCGGGTCATCACCTCCAGGTGGCGCAGACCGCGGTCCGCGCCGACCTGCTCAACCGCTGGCAGCGCCTGCTCTGCTGGGTCTCCGGGCACGGCGAGGGTTGGGCGCTCTACTCGGAGCGGCTGATGGACGAGCTGGGCTACCTGGAGGACCCGGGCGACAAGCTGGGCATGCTCGACGGCCAGGCGATGCGCGCGGCGCGGGTGATCGTCGACATCGGCATGCACCTGGAGCTGGAGATCCCGAAGGACAACCCGTTCGGCTTCCATCCGGGCGAGCGGTGGACGCCCGAGCTGGGCTGGGAGTTCATGCGGGCGCACTGCCGGGTGCCGGACGAGAACCTGCGCTTCGAGCTGAACCGCTACCTGGGCTGGCCGGGGCAGGCGCCCTCGTACAAGGTCGGTGAGCGGATCTGGCTCCAGGCCCGCGAGGATGCCAAGGCCCGTAAGGGCGCGGACTTCGACCTGCGGGAGTTCCACCGGCAGGCGTTGGACCTGGGTGCGCTGGGCCTCGACCCGTTGCGCAAGGCGCTGGCCCGGCTCTGAGCCGTCCCGGCACCGATCACGACGGCGACGGACGCCGGCGGTACGCCCCGTACCGCCGGCGTCCGTCGCCGTGTGAGTCCAGGGCCTAACCGAGCGTCAGCGCCAACGACGGCCGGGCGGTCAGCGTGTCACTGGTGACGTACGCCAGGTCGATGACCGGCTCGGTGAACGTGACCGGGATGGGCAGGGTGACCGGTATGCCGTCCGGCAACGGCAGGTCCGGGGTGAGAGTGACCTTGATGCCGAGCAGCCGGCCGACGAAACGGGTGGCGTAGAAGGCCACGTCACCGCGAATGGTCAGCCGGTCGGTCGCGTACCGCTGGCTGCGTCCCTCGGGGCCGTCCGCGCGGAGCAGGAAGTCGTCGGTCACCGCCTCGCGCATGCTGAACTTCAGCACCTTGAGGTCGCCCTTCTCGGACCGCAGCTCGGTGGTGCCCTCGAACCGCAGCCCCGTCATGATGACCTTGGAGCCGGTGAGCTTGGACGGCGTCTGCGCGACCTTCGGCAGGGTCGGGTCGGCGGCGAGGCGCGGCAGCGGCTTACCCGGCTCCGCCTCGCCCGGCTTGGCGGGACGGGTCGGGGTCGGCGACGGGCAGTCCGTGGGCTCTTGGCGGCTGGCCGGTGGCCGGGTCGGCGTGCCGGTCGGCTTCGCTGACGGTGTCGCGGTCGGGTTCGCCGACGGCGTCGCGGTGTCGTCGCGGCGTCCACCGGTGAACAGGTCGCCGATCCCGTCCAGGATGTCGGTGATCAGGTTGCCGTCCGGGTCGCGCTCCGGCGTCGGGCTCGGGCTGGCCGTCGGCGTCGCGGTGGGCGCGCTCCGGCTGGGCGACGGGGTGACCACGCTGGGCGAGGTGGGACAGGCAGTCGCGGCGGGCCGGCCGGGGGCGGCCTGCACGGGTCGGGGTTGGGTGGCCAGTCCAGCGGCCGCGACACCGAGCACCACCAGGACGATGGCGAAGGTACGCGGATCAGCGGAGCGTCCCGGCAATTCGGGCGGCGCGCCCGCGTCGGCGATCTCGACCGTGGGGTCATCAACCACGCCGGGCTGCTCGGCTTCGACCTGCTCAGCGTCGGACCGCTCAGCGTCGGACCGCTCAGCGTCGGACCGCTCAGCGTCGGACTGCTCGGTGTCGGACTGCTCGGTGTCGGCCGGCTCGGCGGTGGGTGGGGCGGGGCGGGTGGGCGTCCAGGCGAAGGCGGGTGCGCTCCCGACCATGCCGAGCAGCAGGCCGACGAAGAAGCCCCCGAGGTTGAGCCCGATGAGTGCGTAGACGGCGGTGACCGCTGCGACGATCGAGTAGAACAGCCGCTGCGCCGGGCTGAGCCAGAGCAGCAGGCCACAGGTCACCAGGATGACCGGGATCAACAGCGAGAGCAGGCCGGTGGCTCCGCTGTGGAGGCTCAGGCCGTTCAGCGTCATCCGGGTGGAGGCGAACATCTCCACCCCGGCCAGGACGATGAACAGGCCTCCCCAGAACGGTCGGCTCCGCTGCCAACGGCGGAAGATCCGCCACGCCTGAGCCGGATCGCCGGGCCGGGCGTGGGACGGGTTGTCGCTTGTCACGTACTCCTCCTGGCGGAGCGGGGACGGGGACACGGACGTGGCCCGCGGCGGCCGGCCACCGCGGGCCACGGCTCACCTCAGAAGCACTCCTTGCCCTTGGCGTCGTCGCCCACGTTGACCTTCAGCCGGAGTCCGACCAGGTTGAAGGTGGCCGCCGTGGTGTACCGGGACACCTGCTGGAGGTTGGTGATGGTGACGTGGTCGGAGTTCTGACCGAACGAACCGGCCTTCGCCGTCGGGTTCAGGTCGGTCGCGTCCCGGCCGATCTTGATGTTGGTGAACGTCGCGTTGCCGTTCAGCGTGTCCATCGCGATCAGCAGGTCCTTGGCCCGGGCGGGTTCCTTGCCCTCACCGGCGTTGATGGTTAGTACCACCGGCAGTCCGGGCAGGTCGGCGCGGACCGACTGGCAGAGGCTGTACAGCTCGGCGCTGCTGATCTCGGAGAGGGCGACCGGGTGGACCTCGCCGGCTTTACCGTCCTTGCCCTTCTCCTGGACGATGCCGCCGTACTGCTTGAAGCCGTCGCCTTCGAGGCGCTCGGCGCCGATCTTGAACGTCTGCCCGGACACGGTGATGTCGGAGGCGATCGCACCGGTCGACATCCCGAACAGGATGGCGCCAGCGGCGGCCGTGGCGGGCACCATCATGGCGGCGAACCGCCGCCACCGGGTACGACCCTGATTGTCAAACCGATCCTGCACGGGTTCCTCCTCGGGCGGATGCGCGCGGGTGGCCGGTCCCGGACTGGCGGCCCGCACCGGGCCCGTCACCTGTTACCGGCGGGTAACGATCGAGCCTGATCGTGCACCCGTTGCGGCGCGGCTCACAACCCCCTGATTACCCGGCGGTAACAGACGGGCGATCGAACGGTGGCAGGGCGTCACGAAGTGTCGAGCCCTCCACGTGCAGAGTGGTCTGAAGTGCCGACAAAGCCGGCATATGCCCACTACAGGGCGACGGAGAGTCACAGTCACATCGACCGATTACAATCAGGTAACAGATGTAAAGTACGCAGGTCGCGGACGTGCGAGTGGTACCCCCGTCACGCGACGAAGGGGTGGACCGCATTGCGGTCCACCCCTTCGTCGTACTTCCGGTCGTACGCGCGTCAGCGCTGCTCCACCTCGCCGGGAGCCGGGCGCTGGGTCGGCACCGTCGGGTCCTCGGACTTCCAGTTCGTCGATGCCGGCGGAATCTCGTCGGTCAGTGGACCGCCCTCCCGCTCGGACTCGTCGTCCCGCACCGCCGGCTGGTCCACCCGGGTCGGCGTCGGGTCCTCCACGGGCACCGGGTCGGCCCGGTGGCGCGCCTCGCCCGCCGGCACAGCCCCGCCTCGACGGGCCACCAGCAGACCGGCGACGATCAGCAGCAGAGCCAGCACGGCCACGCCGATCGGGGCCCACACGCCGAGGATGGTGAGCTGACCGCGGCTCTCGTCGGCCCGCTCCACCGAAGCCTCGATGGTGGCGTCGTTGTAGGTGAAGTCGGCCTTGAGCAGCGAGATCGGGGTGCCGACGTCCGGCACCAGGGCCTTGCTCTGCACCTCCCGCACCTTGACGTACGACCCGGTGACCGGGTCGACCCAGAGCGTCCGGGTGTTGCTGTAGGTCATCGTGCCCTGGGTCGCGCCGGGGGCGAGGGCCCCCAGCAGCAGGCCGATCCGGTCGGCGGCCAGGTTCAGCTGCTGGTCGGTGATCACCTGCTCGAACCGGTACGCCTCGAGCCCGTTGACGTCCTCCGTGCCCTTAAACTCGGCCGGCAGCGCCTTCCGCAGATCACGGTCGAAGACGTCGTAGCTCCGCTTCTCGGTGTTGAACGGGAACTTGTAGACCTGGCCGGCGAACGTCACCTTCTCCCGCGTGCCGGTGTCGTCCAGGTACTGACCGTCCCAGTCCACGGCGGCACCGGAGACCCGGTCCAGCGCCAGCGTGGCGCCGTACGCGTTGACCAGTTCCTTGGTGTCCGTCCGGTCGACCGTCTGACCGACCGTCCAGACCACCGTGTCGCCTTCGAGGTCGCCACTGAGGTTGGCGGTCTGCTCGCGGTTGGGCGTGACCAGGACGGTGGACTTGAGGTCACCCTGGTTGATGGCGATGGCGCCGTTGGCGATTTGAAGGAAGGTCGCACCCTTCGCCTCGGCGACGGACGTCGACGCCTCCAAATCGTAGGGCAGCTTGGTCATCGCGGGCTTGACGACGAACACCAATCCGGCGGCCAACGCCAAGAGCAGTACGCCGCCACCGAACAGCACGGCACCTATGGCGCGGTGCTTCATGTTTCCTCCCTGGAGGAGCTAATTTCGCCGCTATCGATCAGTGATGTGGCCGCGAGGTTACTACCTGGTCACATCGCAACGCGACCCCCGGTCAGCTCTGTTTTTCCGCCGCGCCGCCCGGTTCCGGACCGGTGCGCCGCAGGACGAGCACGAAGTTCCAGGCCACGATCTCCCGTACGCCGGGCACGCGGATCACCCAGCGGGCCCACCACGGGTGGTAGCGCGGTAGCGCCTCGAGCACCTCGACGTCGCGGCTGCCGCGGGCCCAGCGCAGGGCGTCCGAGATGGACACCGGGAAGAGCGTCTCAAGGTAGCGGTTCTTCGGCGGTCGGCCAGTTTTCCGCTGGTAGCGCCGCCGGGCCCGGTCGCCGCCGAGGTAGTGCCAGGGGGCCGTCTCGTGTCCGCCCCACGGTGACAGCCACGGGGTGAACGACACGAAGAGCACACCACCGGGACGGGTCACCCGGGCCATCTCGTCCAGCATTCGGGCCGGCTCGGAGACGTGTTCCAGCACGTTCGAGGAGAACGTCACGTCCACGCTGGCGGACCGGACCGGCAGGGCGGTGCCGCTGCCCCGCAGCATGCCGGCGACGGACTCCCCGGCGGCGGAGAAGTCGCCGACGTCCGGGTCGAGGCCCACGTAACGGGCACCGGCGTCCCGGAAGGCGGAGGCGAAGTAGCCGGGACCGCCGCCGACGTCGAGCACGGTCCGCCCGGCGAGCGCGGTGTAGCCGGACACCTGACGTACCGAGTCCCCGGCCAGCAGGCCGTAGAAGTGGTCCGGGTCGGTCTGCTCGACCAGGAACGCCCGGAACAGCGTCACCGAGCGGCCCAGCGTGGCGAACCGGCGGCGGTCCGCCGGGCCAGCGACCCCGTCTGCTGTGGTCATCGCGCCACCGTCCCGTCCTCGTCCTGATCCGTGGGGCCGGCCGCGTCCGGCCCACCGTCGTTCGTCTGCGGAGACGGGTCCGTCGCCGCCTCGCCCGCTCCCGCAGGTACGAGTCGCTCGGCGGGCGTGCCGGGAGCCGGGATCACCGCCGCGGTGACCGCGGCGACCGCGACCAGCATCGCCGCCTGTATCCACGGGCCGTACGCCCACTCCTGCCCGTGGCCCTGCAACCGGCCCGTTACCGCGGTCACCGTGGCGACCGTCAGCCCGCCGAGCACCACCACCGGCAACGCCCGGATGGCGAGCTGCCGCAGCAGCATCGCGGCCAGCACGATGGCCACCGGCAGCACCCCGCCCAGGGCGGCGAGCAGCACCACCAGCAGGACGCCGATCGCCCACGCCGGGCCCTCGGCCGGAATCGTCCGGTCCACCCCGGCGCGGCGGCGGACCGGCCATGCGGCCAGCAGGAGCACCACCAGCGCGGCGAACGCGCCCGCCGCCAGAGCGCCGCGGTACGTCCGGTCCGGCGCGAAGACCAGCCGGACCTCCGCGGCGTCACCGGCCGGCAGCACCCATGCCTGCTGCCAGCCGTCCACCCGGGTCGTGGTCAGTTTTCGACCGTCCAGCGTGGCCGTCCAGCCGGCGTTGGCGTTCTCCGGCACCACCAGCAGCGCCGCACCGCCGGCGGCCACCCGCACCCGGCGGTCGGTCGGGTCCCAGTCGAGCGTGGTCACCGCACGGTGACGGGGTGCCGGCACCGCCGCCTCCGGGCGCAGCGTGGCGTCCTGCACCAGGAAACCGGCCGACGGTGCGGTCGCGAGCTGGTGCCCTCCGGCCGGGAGGTCCACCACCGCCCCCGTGGAGCCGCAGATCGTCACCGGTGCCGGCCGCCCGGCCAGCACGTCGGCGAGCGTGGTGGTCACGGACGTCTCGTAGCGGTAGCCGTCCAGTTCCACGGCCGGGCCGGTGCCGCACCTCTCGGTGACCCGGGTGCCGCCGGAAAGCGGGCGGAGCAGGTCGTCCAGCGCCGGAATCTCCACCTCGGCGATCCCGGCGGTGGCGGTCCAGCCGTTACCGCGCCGGTCGGCGGTCCGCGCGGCGGTCTCCCGGACCACGATCTCGATCCGGTCCGTCCGGACCGCCGGGAAGCGGACCGTTCCGTCCGCGCCGACCGGCAGCACCAGGCTGCGGCCCGGGGTCCGTACCTCGACCTGGGTGGGCAGCGAGCCGACCGGCAACTCCGCGGGCCGCAGCCGCACCTCGGCGAGGCGTCGCTGCCCGGGCCACCGCAGCCGCAGCGTGGGGCGCAGGTCGCCGGTGTCCGCCAGCCAGGCCGTCCCCGGATCGCCGTCGACGGCGGCGTAGCCGGCGACGGCCGGATCGCCGGTCAGGTACGAGGAGACGGTGGCCACCACCGGCACCCCGGTCAGGGTGAGCTGACCGGCCGGCCGTGGCACGGCGGTGAGCGCCAGCCGGTAGCTGCCGGGGGTGGTGCTGCGGAACACCCGGTCGACGCCGAGCGGTTCCTCGCCGGCGCGGGCCAGGAAGCGGTCGCACCGTACGACCGCTCCGGCCGGCCGGGTCCCGGTGCCACCCGCCGACCCGTTCCCCGTCCCCGCCGCGTCCGAACCGGCGCCGGGAGCGGAGGTCGGGAAGCAGGCGGGCCGGTCGCCCGAGCCGCGGCTGAACGACCAGGCCACCGGACCACCGAACCCGTTGGGCAGGTCGTTCGGCGCCCTGAGCGCCCGACGGGCGGTGGTGCCGGGGATGGCGAGTTCCCGGATGCCGACCCCGCCGTCGCGCCGTTCCCCGGCGACGGCCAGCATCGTGACCCGTACCCGGCTGGTCGATCCGGGCAACGTGTAGTACGAGTGGCCGCCCAGCGTGTCGGCCACCTCGTGGTCCACCGAGCCCCGGTCGGTGGTGATCCGGAACCGGGTCACCGGCCAGCCGACCCCGAGGTCGTCGACGAACGCCAACGACACGGTCTCCACCGCACGCGGGGTGTCCAGGTCCACCTGGAGCCACTGGCCGACCGGCCCGGCCAGCGGCGCCGAGTGCCACGCGGTGGCGTACTCGCCGTCCACGGCCGCGAACGGCAGGTGCGAGGGGTCGGCGGCGGCGAGGTTGTCCACGAAGCTGGTCGCGGTGCTCGCGCTGACCTCCCGCACCCCCTGGTAGGTGGCGATGGTCTGGTGTCGCTTGCCGAGGAACGGCAGCAGGTCGAGGGCGACCCGGCCCTGCCGGCCGGCCTCGGTGGCGGTCAGCGTCTGGCTGACGTTGTCCCGCACCCGGCCGATGTCGCGTTCCCGGCGGCGCAGCCCGTCGGTGACGATCCACCGCTCGTCACCGACCTCGGCGCGGTCCCCGGCCAGCACCACCGGCCGGTCCCGCTCCACCAGCCCCTGTTCGAGCAGGGGCAGCAGGGACTCCGGCCCGCCGCTGACCGTCGGCACGTCGTCGGTGAGCACCGCCGAGGCGACCGGCACCGGTCGCTGCACCTCGTACACCTCGATGGCCGGCACCGGGCCGGCGTCGTCGTCCACCGGGCTGCCCGGCGTGCGACCGGGAGCGGTGGTGGTCCCGAAGGTCGCCACCCGGGCGATGCCCGGCGATCCGGTCAGCGCACGGCGCAGCACCGCGACCGGTGGGGCGTCCACCTGGCTCCGGTCGATGTCGTTGCGCAGCAGCACGTGCCGGAAGCCGGCACGGGCCAGGAAGTCGGCCAGCCCGGCCGACCCCCGGCCGCCGGCCAGGACGGTCTCGACGGTGTCCATCACCCGGGTGTTGCCGGCCGAGCCGAGCGGGATCTGGTTCCGCACCGCCCAGGGCGCTCCGGCGAGCGCCTGGAGCGGCTCGTCGACCGTCCGCCCCCACTCGTACTGGCCGAAGCCGGACCCGGGCACCATCAGCGTCCGGGCCAGCGCGTCCCGGTCGGCCAGCCAGGTGGCCGCGGACCGCCAGTGCGGCGGCAGGTCCGACCAGCCCGGCCCGGGCCGCAGCTGGCCCAGCCAGGCCGGCGCGGCCGCGCCCAGCACCAGCAGCAGCACCGGTACGAGCGCCAGCGGCCGCAGCCGGACACCGGGGCGGCGCCGAGCGGCGGCGTTGTGCAGCCGGGTGACCACCGCGTCCACACCGTGCGCGAACCCGAGCATCAGCGGCAGCCGCAACATCGGGTCCAACTTGTGCACGTTGCGCAACGGGGCCAGCGGACCGTCCAGCAGCTCCCGGACCGGCCCCGAGAGCGGGCTGTCCAGGCTGCCGACGTAGCCCATGGTGAGCAGGGTCAGCCCGGTCAGGAAGCCGAGCACCAGGAAACGCCGCTCGGGCAGCAGGTTGCCGGCCAGCCCGGCCAGCCCGATCAACGCGACCAGCGCGGTCAGCGCCATCAGCGCCGGGTGGTCGATCAGCAGCCAGCCGGCCGGCCACCACGGATCCCCCTGGACGATGTACGCCACCCACTGGTTGGTGCCCCGAACGGCCTGGAAGAGCGACGCCACCGCCGTGGTCGTGGTGGACGACTCGATGTAGTCCAGGAACGGCAGGCTGTACTCGCCGAGCAGCAGCAGCGGCACGATCCACCACAGGCAGACCGCGGCGACGCTCAGGCACCACCAGCCGACCAGGCGCAGGTGGGCTCGGTCCCAGCGTCGGGTGAGCAGCCAGATCCCGGGCAGCAGCAGGGCCAGCACGACCACCGCCGCGTTGATGCCACCCATGCCGAGCACGGCCAGCGCGGAGAGCGCCGCGGCCTGGCGTGGCGAGCCGATGCGGCGGACCAGCACGAGCGGCAGCAGCACCCACGGCAGGAGCGCCGCGGCGAGCGTCTCCGAGGAGAGCGCGCCGATCTCGGTGAGCATCCGGGGCGCCAGCGCGTAGCCGAGCGCGGCCGCGTACCGGGTCGGTTCGGTGCCGATGTTCAACGCCCGGGCGAGCCGGAGCAGCCCGTAGAACGCGACCGCCAGCAGGAGCGCGGTCCAGGCCCGCTGCGTGATCCACGACGGTACGCCCAGCAGCTGCCCGCCCGCGAAGAACGGCCCCATCGGGAAGAGGTAGCCGTACGCCTGGTTCTGCAGTTCGCCGGAGGTCGCCTCCGGGTTCCACAGGTGCAGCGCGCGGGTCAGGAAGTGGATCGGGTTCGCGGCCAGGTCGAGCTTGGTGTCGAAGGTGACCTGGCCGGGCCGCTGCCCGAAGGCGATCGCGGTGAGCAGCAGCAGCGACAGCGCGGTCCAGGGCGCCGAGCGCACCGGCCGGGGGACGCGCGGCCGGATCATCGGCGGCACTCCGGGGGCAGGCAGCTCAGGTCGGCGAGCGCGGAGAAGAAGATCTGCCGGATGCCGCTGGGCTGCTCGGTACGGAACACCCGCCCGCCGGCCACCTTGACGATCGCGGTCAGCTCGTCCGGGTCGACGTCCCGGCCCAGCCCGATGAAGATGATCGGCAACGGCTTGCGGGGGTCCTGCAACCGGGTCAGCTCGGCGAGGAACTTCGACCGGCCGATGCTGTCCTCGTCCTCGTTCCGCCCGTCGGTCATGACCAGCACCAGGTTGATCCGGCCGGGCGTCCAGTGCTGCCGGGCGTCCCGGTACGCGGCCAGCGTCGTGTCGTACAGCCCGGTGCCACCGCCGGTCTTGACCCGGACGGCGGCGAGCCGATCGGCCAGCCGGGCCCGCTGGGCGCGCAGCGGGGCGACGGGCAGGATCTCCCGGTAGTCCCGGTCCCCGTCCACCTTGGTGGAGAAGACCCAGATCCCCAGCTCGCTGTTGTCCAACAGCAGACCGGCGCCCTCCTGGGCGGCCTTGACGGTCGCCCCGAGCCGGGTCTCGCCGGTGCCGGGCACCGGAGCGGCCATCGAGCCGGAGACGTCGATGACGGTGAGGATCCGGGCGCTGCGCTGCACGCCGCTCCAGCCGTTCAGCACCTCGGTGACCGCCTCCTCGGCGGGCAACGGCACCGGTCGGCGCTCCTCCGCCCGCAATCGGCGGTCGTCGGGGATGGCCGGCGGGAAGCCCGCCGCCGTCCGGAAGCCGAACCCGAGCAGCGCGTCCCGGGACTCGACCGTCAGCAGGTTGGCCAGGAAGCCCGCGGCCGCCTCCCGGACCTGGCCGCGGGCGGCGGGCAGCACCACGTACGGCAGGTCCAGCGACGGGACGCCGATCTCCGGGTACGCGACAACCAGCTTGTTGGAGCCGGCCAGCGCGTTGTGGTCGAGCACGGCCTTCTCGCTGGCCGCTACCGCCTGGGCCTTACCGGCCAGCCCGCCCCCGGGTGCCAGCACGCCCCCGCCCTCGCCGGCGGGGAACGTCTCACCCGCGAGCCGGCGCAGCACCGCCGCCATCGCGGCGGCCGGTTGCCGCTCACCGGCGACCAGGGCGCGCACGCCGAGCAGCGCCGCGACCCCGGCCGGATCGGCGGCCGGGTCCGGCACTCCCACCGGGGCCGGGCGGGCCTTCGGTCCGATCAGCGACGCCCAGGGCACCGCCTTCGCCGGCCATCCCAGTCGACGCGCGGCCGGCTCGGTCACCGCGAGCACCACGGGGGTGCTCGCCACCGAGGTGCCCTCGCCCGGCACCTCGAAGGCGCCCCCGGCCCGGGCCCGGCGCAGCCAGAACGTGGACTCCGGCAGCCAGGCGTCGGCGACGTCCGCCGCGTTGGCCAGTTCCCCGGCCACGGCTGCGGACTCCCGGGCCTGCACGGCGATCGACACGCACGGTTGCCGACCGACGCTGGCCCGTACGATCCGGTCCAGGGCCGGGGCGATCACCGGCGCGGCGGCCACCCGCAGCTGGACCCGCTCGGCGCACTCCGGCACACCCCGGTCTGCTCGCACGTAGGCCACGGCGGCCCAACCGGTCAGCAGCAGCACCAGGGCGGCGCTGAGCAGCACCACCGGGGATCGGCGGAAGAGGGAGCGCACCGGCGCGAGCCCGTCGCGCAACACCGCCGGCCACCTCCTCGTCACGTACCGGCGCGTCGTGCGCAGGTCGGAATCCATCGCGCCCGCCGGGCGGCGTCACCTGGACGCCGGCCGTCACGCGCGGTTGCGCTGCACACCCTGCCAAGCTTTTCCGCCGCCGGCAAACCCCCGATCGACGAGCGGTTATCCGATCTTCGCTGCCGGTGCGACCCATTGCGCCCACGGGCCGGGCCGCCCTAGGGTGGCGCGATCGTGCTCACTTACTCATCGGTAGGAGCAGCGTGGACCCCTCCGGCACCCCCACACGCCACGTCTTGTTCCTCAACTGGCGCGACACCACCAACCCGGAAGGCGGCGGCTCCGAGGTCTACCTCGAGCGGATCGCCGCCGAACTGGTCGCCATGGGCCACCGGGTGACCCTGCTCTGCGCCGCGCACGGCAACGCCGGCCCGACGGACACCACCGCCGAGGGTGTACGCGTGCTGCGGCGCGGTTCCCGGCACACCGTCTACGCTCGGGCCGCGCTGACCTGTCTCGCCGGTCGGTTCGGCCTGGGCCCGCTCGGCCGGCGCGGTCTCGGCCGGCCCGACCTGGTGATCGACGTCTGCAACGGCGTGCCGTTCTTCGCCCCCCTGTACGCCGGCCGACCGGTGATCGCGCTGGTGCACCACGTGCACCGGGAGCAGTGGCCGGTCGTCTTCGGCCCGTGGATGGCCCGGCTCGGCTGGTGGATCGAGTCGTGGCTGGCCGTCCGGCTCTACCGGCGCTGCCGGTACGTCACCGTCTCCGAGGCCAGCCGCTCCGAGTTGGCCGCGCTCGGGGTCGCCGCCGAGCGGATCGACGTGGTGCCCAACGGCACGCCGCCGGTGACCGGACCGCCGTTGCCGCGCACGCCACACCCGTCGCTGCTGGTGCTCGGCCGCCTGGTCCCGCACAAGCGGGTGGAGATCGCCCTGCGCGCCGTCGCCGAACTCGTCGGTGAGCTGCCCGACCTGGAGCTGGTGGTGGCCGGTCAGGGCTGGTGGGAGCAGCCGCTGCGGGAGTTGTGCGACTCGCTCGGCATCGCCGACCGCGTCCGGTTCACCGGCTTCATCAGCGAGGAGGAGAAGCACGCCGTGCTCTCCTCGGCCTGGGTGGCGCTCACCCCGTCGCTGAAGGAGGGCTGGGGGCTCACCATCGTCGAGGCCGCCGCGCGCAGCACCCCGACGGTGGCCTTCCGCTACGCCGGCGGCGTCGCCGAGGCGATGGTCGACACCGAAACCGGCCTGCTCGCCGACGACGAGGCGGAGTTCACCGCCCAGGTCCGCGAACTGCTCGCCGACGACGTGCGGCGCAAGGCGATGGGTGAGGCGGCGCTGCACCACGCGTCCCGCTTCACCTGGACGGCGACCGGGGCCCGCTTCGCCCAACTGGTGGCCCAGGCGACGGGCCGGGCCGGCTGACCCGAGCACCACGAAAGGGCGCCCGCGACCAGCGGGCGCCCTTTCGTGGTCTGACTTAGCGCGTGCCGTACAGCGGAGGCTCGGCGCCCTGCTCACCATTGACGTTGGTGGTGGCAGCCTCCTTGGCGGACGGGCTGAGCACATTCGCCAGACCGACGCTACCGAGCAGGCCGAGCACGACCCCGAGCACCCCGACGGCGACGAACGCGGGCAGGTTCCTCATCCACCTTCTCCTTCCGCGGGACTCGCGTGCCGGGACGCTACCACGCGGTAGCGTGCCCGCGCAGCGCCCGAAAAACCGATGGCCAGCACCACCGTTCCGGCGAGCAGGTGGGCCAGCCCGACCGGCCCGGGCCGGGTCGGCGCAGGCGGCGGAGACCAGCGCGGATTCTCGTACAGGGTCAGCTCCGGTCCATCGTGGACGATCCGCAGTCCGGCCAGGGACGTCGGAGGCGGCGGCGGCGGTCCCGCCGCCCGCTGGACCAGCACCCAGCGGGCGCCGGCCGCCGAAACCGGCGTCCCGGCGTCGAGGAGTTCCCGCACCCGCTCGGCGCGCGGGTCCTCGCCGGCCACCGCCAGCCCACCCACCCGCAGTGTGTCGTCGATCAGCACCGGCACACCGAGGTACCGGGGCGCCGGATCGATCACCACCTGGTCCCGGTTCCACCCGTAGCGCTGGTACTCCTGGAACGGCAGCGAGATCACCTCACCGGGCCGCTGCTCGACCAGCCGGGCCACCGTGGTCCAGTCCGCCGGCCAGGCCACCGGTCGGAGCCGACCCGCCGCACCGAACGCCAGGTCGGGCAGGAGCGCCACCGGCAGCAGCGCGGCACCGACCAGCAGCACCCGCCCGGTGGCCGGGTCGAAACGGGCGGCCAGCCGGTCGGCGAGGCGTTCCGCGCCGACCGCGGCGGCCACCGCCAGGGCCAGCGCGTACGGGATGAGCAGCTTCTGGCCGTCCCGGACCAGCCCCGCTCCGGGCAGGGTCGCGACCAGCCAGCCGAGCAGGTCCGCGCCGCCGGGCAGCGCGCCGAGCGCCGCCACGAGCCAGGAACCGACGGCGAGCAGGCCGAGCCGGCCGGTCACCGGGGCGGGCCAGCGCCGGCGCAGCAGCGGTACGCCGAACCCGGCGACGGCCAGCACCAGCACGGTGACCAGTGGCACCAGCAGCGCGCCCCGGGAGGCGGGCGTGGTCTGCCCGTTCCAGATGCCGCCGGTACCGGCGAGCGCCACCAGCGGCCCGGCCCAGTTCTCCGCCCGCGCCGCGAAGGCCAGCACGCCCGCCGGGTCGGATTTCCCGCTGCCGGTGCTCGCGAACCCGGCGACCAGCCACGGCGCGTTGAGCAGCACCGTCGCGCCCAGCGCGGTCGAGGCCGCCCGGGCCGCCCCCGGATACCGGCCGGGCAGCAGCACCGCGATCGCCACCAGCGCGATCACGCCGCCGCTCGGGGTGAGCGCGGACGCCGCCGCGGCGAGCAGCAGCCGCGGCAGCGCGCCGGGCCGGCCGGTCCGTACCCCGATCGCCGCCCGGACCAGCCAGGGCAGCGCGGCGTACGCGACCAGCAGCCCCCACTGGCCGACGAGCAGCCGCTCGGCCAGGTACGGCGTCCAGGCGTACCCGAGGGCGGCCACCACCCGCACCGCGACCCGTTCGGTCGGCACCAGCCGGGCCGCGCCGAGGGCCGCGAGGTAGAGGATCGCGACCAGCACCAGCCGTTGCAGCAACCAGCCCGGCACCAGCTGGTTGGCCAGCGCCACCACGGCGTCCTGCGGGACGGCCCGGGGCAGCGCCGAGGCCGGAGCGATCACCTCCCAGCCAAGCGCCTGCCGGGGCACGAAGACCATGTCGTAGCGGAGCACGTATCCGGGGAGCAGCAGCGGCGCGAGGACCACCGCCGTGACGGCGGCGGCGACACCGTGCGGCACCAACCGTTCGCGCATTTCGTCGACCCCACCCCGGTCCGGCGCGAGCACCCGTCGCGCTGGTGGCGGCCACTGTACGCGGACCGCCGTCGGCCCCTGAACCATCCGTTGACCTGATGGGGCCACCCGTCACCGGTGTGGCAGTCTTCCCGCCATGGCATTGACCGGATCCGAGGTGGACGCGGCGCGTGGCGAGACCGGCGAGGCCGGCGGACGGGTACGCGTCGATCCGATCCGACCCCTGGCCGTCACGATGATCGTGGTCAGCGTGCTGTGGCGGGCGCAGATCGCCTCCCGCGGCTACCTCGCGGCCGACGACTACGTGCTGGTCACGCAGTCCACCGAATCGGCCCTCACCCCGGATTTCCTGCTCAGCCTCTACAACAACCACTTCATGCCGGGCGGACGGCTGCTCACCTGGCTGGTCACCGACGCCTTCGGGCTCACCTACTGGCCGTACGTGCTGTTGATGGCCGCCGGTCAGGCGGTGCTCTCCGTCGCGTTCTACCGACTGCTGCGGGACCTGCTGCGACCGAGCCGCCTGCTGCTCGTCCCGCTCGGGATGTTCCTGTTCAGCCCGCTGACTCTGGAGGCCACCTCGTGGTGGGCGGTGGGCGCGAACATGCTGCCCATGGAGCTGAGCATGGTGCTCGCCCTCGGTGCCCAGCTCAGGTACGTCCGCACCGGTCGCAAGCGCCACCTGCTGTCGCTGGTCCTCTCCGTGCTGCTGGGTCTGCTGTTCTTCGAGAAGGCGCTGCTGGCCGTACCCCTGGTCTTCCTCTTCACCGTCTGCTTCTTCACCGACGGCGGTCCGGTCCGCTCGGTGCTGACGGCGCTGCGCCGCTGGTGGCCGTCCTGGCTGGTGCTGACCGCGCTGGTCGGCGCGTTCGCCGCGGTCTACCTGGGGCGCGCCGAGTCGTCCGTACGCCGGCCGGAGTCGGTGGAGGAGGTGCTGTCGTTCTTCACCCAACTCTTCGGTTCCACGCTCGTGCCCGGACTGTTGGGCGGCCCCTGGGGCTGGCTTGGCGCGGGAGACGGGTCGCCGGTGGTCGCACCGCCCGACCTCGGTCGCTGGATCGCCTGGGCGGTCTTCGCCGCGCTGATCGTGCTGACCGTGAAGCGGGACCGCCGGGCCACCCGGGCCTGGGTGCTGCTCGGCAGCTACCTGATCCTCGTCACGGCGCTGCTGGCGGCCACCCGGCTCGGCTCGGTCTTCTCCGGCGTCGCGGGCGGGGTACCCCGCTACGTCAGCGACGCCGTGGTGGTGGCCGCCCTCTGCGTCGGCGTGGCCCTCGTCGGGATCGCCCGATCAACGCCCTCCGGCGGCGAGCCGACCGACAACGAGTCAACTCCGCCCGCGGGGTCTCCGGCACCGCCCGCCGACGCGGAGCCGGCCGCGGCGCTGAGCGGGGTGGCGCCCAGGGCGCCGCGCTCGGAGCCGTCGCCGGCCGCACCGCGCTCCGTGGTCGCGGCCCACTCGTCCCGGGCCGGTGTGATCCACGCCGAGGCCCCGGACGACCCGGACCCCGGCCCGGCCGGCGAACCGACGACCGAGCCGGACACCCCACTCGACCCGGAGCAGGCAGCGGAGCCCCGGCCGACGGCAGGGCCGAGGCCCCCGGCGGAGCGCGCGCCGGAAACCACCGCGGCGTCCCCTGCCAGTCGAGGCGAGCGGCGGCCGTCGACGCCCCCACCGCCGGACTGGCTGGGGCCGGTGCCCGAGCGGTACCGCGAGGTGGTGACGGCTGGTCTGGCGCTGCTGCTGGTGGCCGCGATGTTCGGCACGGTCTGGACCACGTCGCGCTACGGCGACGAGTGGGCGAAGAAGTACGGCCGGTCCTACCTCGACACGGCCCGGATCGAGCTGGCCAGCGCCCCGCCCGGCACCGTCTTCTTCGACACGCCGCTCCCGAGCGAAGTCCTGTCGAATCTCTCCTGGCCGTACAACTACCAGTCCCGGTTCTTCGCGGCCGCCGGCTCGCGTCCGGAGTTCGTGACCGAGACGGAGAACGCCTCGATCCTGGACGGCCTCGGGCGGGTGCAGGTGGCCACCATTCAGGGCAGCAGCATCGTTCCGGGTCCGCAGGAGGGCTGCGGTTACCTGGTGACGCCCGGCCAGACCGTCCGGATGCCGCTGGACAAGCCACGGCACCACTGGGACTGGATCGTCCGTATCGGCTACCTGAGCTCGACCGATGGCATGGCCGTGCTGCGGTTCGGGCAGGGCAGCCACACGTTCCCGGTCAAGAGGGGCCTGAACCAGCGCTTCTTCGAAATCACCGGCGGTGACGACGCGGTGGAGCTGACGGTGACCGGCTCGGACCTGACGCTCTGCACGAACGAGATCACCATCGGCGACCTGGTGCCGAAGCCCGAGTGACCACCGAAGAGCCCCGGCTGGTGGCGGAGGTGACCCGGCCCGACGCGGCGAAGCGCCCGGCCCGCGACAAGGGGGTCGTACGGCTCGGTGTCGCGGGCGCGGCCGTCACCGCCGCCACCATGCTGACCAACG
Source organism: Micromonospora sp. NPDC005206 (assembly GCF_040608175.1). Classification (NCBI taxonomy): domain Bacteria; kingdom Bacillati; phylum Actinomycetota; class Actinomycetes; order Micromonosporales; family Micromonosporaceae; genus Micromonospora; species Micromonospora sp. NPDC005206. Next base: position 4,766 of record NZ_JBEXHU010000004.1, on the reverse strand, counting down.
GCCTGGCCTACCTGGTCCCCATGCTCGGTGCCCGGCAGCTGACCGCCTCCGACCTCGGCGCGCTGGCCACGGTGCTCGCGCTCGGCGCCATCGCGGCAGTGCCCGGGTTCGGCCTGCAGATCGCGGTGGCGGCCCACCGCGCCAGGTGGGGGTCCAGCGGGACGACACGACTGGCGCTGCGTACCGCCGCGTTCACCGCCGGGGTGACCCTCGCCGCGGCACCGGTGCTCACCCTGGCGCTCCGGCTTCCGGTCGCACTGACCCTGCTGCTCGCCCCGACCACCTTCGCCACTGTGCTGGCCGGTCGCTGGCTCGGCGAGCTTCAAGGTGACCAGCGGTTCCTGCGGCTCTCGGGCGCGATGACCGGGCTCGCCGCCGGGCGTTACGGCGGGCTCATCGTCGGGCTCACCCTCGGGTGGGGACCGGTCGGCTCCCTGCTGCTCGGCATGCTCGCCGGCTTCCTCGTCCTGCCGCTGCTGGCCCGGCTCGCCGCCCCCGGCAGCACGGCCGTCAGCGGTGCCGCCCCTGAGCCGAGGGTCGCGCCCACCCCTGCCGGCGAGCAGGACCGCACACTGAGCGGCCGGCAGGTGCTGACAGCGTGCGGCGCCACCCTGGCGATGCTCGTCATCTCGTACGCCGACCTGATCCTCGCCCGCCAACTCCTACCGGCCACCGGCTCCGGCGGCTACGCGGTCGGGTCGGTGCTCACCAAGGGCGCGCTCTGGGCGCCGCAGGTGGTCACGCTGCTGGTGCTGCCGAGGTTGGCGTGGGGCGACCGGAGGGCTCGCGCGCTCGCGTTGGCGCTGATCGTGGCCTGCGGTGCGGTGCTGGTGACCGCCGCCACCCTCGCCGGTGGGCTGGCCTTCCGGCTGGTGGGCGGCGCGGACTACCTGCACCTGGCCGGCGCGGCCCCGCTCTTCGCCGCCACCGGCGCTCTCTACGCGGTGGTGTTCATGCTGGTCAACGACCGGGTGGCGACCGGTGCCCGATGGCCGGCCGCGCCGCTCTGGGTGGCCACCGCCGGCCTGGTCGGGGCGGCCCTGCTGGTGGCGCCGCGCACGGTCGAGGGCGTGCTCAGCTGCGCGCTGGTCACCGCCGCGCTGACCGCCGCCGTGATGATCTGGCTGACCGTTCGCCGTACCCGCGGCGGACCCCGGAAGGCCGGCCACCGGTGGCCGAGGGTCAGTCGCCGTCGGCCAGCCAGGCGCCCAGCAGCTGGTGATCGATCGAGTCGACCCGGCCGAGCGGACGACCGGCGGAGACCCGCTCCCGCAGCTCCGCCCGCGTGAACCAGCGGGCCTCCAGCAGTTCCACACCGTCCACCCGGACCTCGTCCGATCCGGCGCTGGCCCGGAAGCCCACCATCAGCCCGGCCGGGAACGGCCACGCCTGCGACCCCTGATAGGCCACGTCCGTCACGGTGATCCCGGCCTCCTCGGCCATCTCCCGCCGGACCGCGTCCTCCAGACTCTCGCCCACCTCGACGAAGCCGGCCAGCGTCGAGTACGCGTCCTGCGCCGCGCCCGCGTGCCGGGCCAGCAGGCAGCGCTCCGGCACACCCGGTTCGTCGGGTGCCACCACCAGCACGATGATCGCCGGTTCGATCCGGGGGAACAGCAGCCGCCCGCACTCCCCGCCGGTGCACGTCCGCACGTGCCCGCCGCCGCCAGCCACAGCAGGCGCTCCGCACGCGCCGCAGTACCGCTGCTGCCGGTGCCAGTGCAGCAACCCCCGCGCGTACGCCTGGACGGCCGCCTCGGCCGGGTCCAGCCGGCCGACCAGTGCGCGTACGTCGACGGCCCGCGCCGCACCGGCCATCTCGACGGCGGACTGCTCGCCGAGCGCGGAGAGGTCCGCGGCGAACACGGCGGCGTCCCCGTCGAGCCCCAGGAATACGGACTCGCCCGCGGCGGACCGGACGAGAGACGCCAGCTCCGCGGTCAACCGAACCGGGCCGTTCCCGTCGACGAGACAGCGGTCCCGCCACAGCGGCAGCACCACGGTGGTCGCGTCGGTGAGCAGTGCGCTCAGCCGGGCCGGATCGGTGCGCAACTCACCCGCCCGGTCCAGCCACCCACCGCCGTACGCCAACACCCGCTCCGCAGTGTTCACAGCGCCACCGTGCCACGTGCGCGGTCCCACGCGGACATCGCCCCCGCCCCGCGCGACACGCCGGGACGACACGCGGTATCGGCACCGGTGGGCGTGCAGCCGACGAGGACGGCCGGGCATTCGTTACCGTAGGTGCCTCCGGGAGGGAGGACCTCCCGCGGCACCTGGCGATCGAGGTTGCAGTGACGCTGTACGGCGAAACAAGTCCACCCGCCGACGACCGGCCCACCGTGCAGGTCACCGCGGTCACCTGGCCCGACAACGGGCCGGGGCAGGTCACGCCACCTCCCATCGGCGAGCCGGAGGGCGGCCGGCGTAGCCCCCGCCGGCTACGGATGCTCCTCGCCGCCGGCGTCACCGGCGGCGTGCTCGCCGCCGTGGCGGGCGCTGGCGCCTGGGCGTACGCCGGGGATGTTCCCCGTGGCACCAGTGTGCTCGGCGCCGAGCTGGGTGGCCGGAGCCGTACCGACGCCCACCGGGAGCTGCGCGCGGAGCTGGACCGGCGGGCGGCGGCCCTCGCCGCGCCCCTGCGGGTCAGCGTCGGGGAGCGCACGGCCGAGATCAACCCCACCAACGTGGGGCTGAACGTCGACGTCGAGGGCACCGTGGCGGCCGCAGCCGAGGCCGACGCGCACCCGGTCAGCCGACTGGTCGGCTCCCGCACCGTCGACCCGGTCGTCACCGTCGACGTGGATCGGCTGGACGTCGCGCTCCGCAAGGTGCTCGGCGACCAGGCCCGCCCGATGACGATGCCGGCGATCACCTACAAGGGCACCACGCCGAAGGTGGTCCAGCCCAAGCCGGGGCTGGCGTTCGACCCGCAGCGTTCCGCCGACGCGGTCCGCGCCGGCTGGCTGACCGGCACCCAGGTCACCGTGCCGCTGGTGGAGAGCCAGCCGGCGACCACCGCCGAGGACTTGGACCGGCTGGTCGCCGAGCTGGCGAAGCCGGCCGTCTCCGCACCGGTCACCCTGCGCACCGATCGCGGCTCGCTGAAGATCCCGCCCGCGGCCATCGCGAAGGGCCTGCGGTTCACCGCCGACAAGGCCGGCAAGCTGACCCCGACGGTGGACGTCAAGCGGCTGCGCTCGGCGCTCGGCGACGACCTGGACGCCATCGAGGTGCCGCCGAAGAACGCGACGATGACCATTTCCGGTGGCCGACCGAAGGTCACCGACGGGCGACCCGGGCAGCAGCTGGACACCGCCACCCTGGGCCGTGATCTGCTCGCCGTGCTGCCGAAGCCGGACGGCCGCGAGGTGACCGGCGAACTGAAGCCGACACCGCCCGAGCTGACCGCGGAGAAGCTGGCCGGTCTCGGCATCAAGGAGCGGGTTTCCACCTTCACCACCCGGTTCACCGGGGGCATGGCCTCGTCGCGCAGCCAGAACATCGCCACGATCGCCAGGGAGGTGGACGGCACGGTCGTGCTGCCGGGAAAGACGTTCTCGCTGAACGGCCACACCGGCGAACGCGGCTACGCGCAGGGCTACCGGGACGCGCCGGTGATCCTGGACGGCAAGCTGGTGCCCGGTGTCGGGGGCGGCACCTCACAGTTCACCACCACGCTGTTCAACGCCACCTACTACGCGGGGCTGGAGGACGTCGAGCACAAGCCGCACTCGTACTGGTTCGACCGGTACCCGGCGGTCATCGAGTCGACCATCTTCTGGCCGAACCTGGACTTCAAGTTCCGCAACAACACCCAGTACGGCCTGCTCATCGACACGTCCTACACGTCGAGCACGATCACCGTGTCGATCTGGAGCACGAAGATCTACGACAGCGTGAAGACGGAGTACGGGCCACGCCGCAACACCACCACGCCGAAGCTCATCCACCTCGAACCCGGCCCGACGTGCATCCCGAGCAACGGCATCAACGGCTTCACCCAGGACGCCTTCCGGGTCATCAAGAAGGGCGGGGCGGTGGTCAAGCGGGAGAAGTTCACCTGGCGCTACGACGCGGAGCCCCGCTACGTCTGCGGCCCGAAGCCGTCCTGAGCGTCGCTGATCCACCGCAGGACCCGGGTGCTGCTGCGCACCGCCGTGACCACGGCCAGCACGCTCACCCGTGAGTAGCCTGGGCGCCATGTCGGAACCCGACGACTACGTCGAGCGCGTACTCGGCGCGCTGGAGTGCTACCAGCGCGCGGTACGGCGGGTGGCGGACGACTTTGCCCGGCGCGGTGCCGTCGTGGAGCCGCTGGACGTGGACCTGGGGGATCTCGACAACCTGCTGGTCCGTTACCGCTGGCGGGGACAGCCGGGCGATGCCCTCCTGGGCAGCCTCCCGGTGACGAGCGACGTCGAGCGGGCCGTCGTCGAGTTGGCAGACCTGTTGCAGGAGAAGGAGTTCGACGAGGGTGACACGGTCTGGCCCGGCTGTGCGGCCGGCGACACCCATCCGCCGACCGCGGCTGTGGTCGACGGTGTCGCCTGCTGGCAGTGCCCGCGGGCCCAGGCGGCTCTCTCCCGGATCGGATAGCGAATGGTGATCGGCAGATTTGGGTGCGGAAATGCGTCAGGGCCACCCCTTCGGGGTGGCCCTGACCAATGTTTGTCCGGCGGCGTCCTACTCTCCCACACCCTCACGAGTGCAGTACCATCGGCGCTGGAGGGCTTAGCTTCCGGGTTCGGAATGTGACCGGGCGT